>JAQYBF010000062.1 GCA_029338875.1 Lachnospiraceae bacterium | reverse complement strand
TCTGAAAAAAATATTTGCAATGTCATCGAAAGTTCTATATAATAACATTCGATTGCTTCGATAGCTCAGCTGGTAGAGCACTTCACTCGTAATGAAGGGGTCGTCGGTTCGAATCCGATTCGAAGCTTTTTTTGTTACCATTTCGTCTTGAGGAGGCGTGTTATGACTGGATCTTTTTCTGATTTTGCAAAAAAGGGGAAGAACCCTCTGATTTTACTCTTGGCTTTTGTCGCGGCAGAAATCGTAGTTTTTGCGATTTCCATTGCAGTACTCCATATTCCACCGGTAGCGGTCGGATGTCTTGTGGTCTTGGAAACAGTCCTTTCGGCGCTCCTTCGTAAGGTTCCCGTCTACATTCATGGTCTGGCCATCCTTGTCCAGCTGATCGTAGGTTTTGTCATCGGGAAGGCGGTTTTTGCCATACTGATCTGCCTCATCTATGCCTTTGCTCTGACACTTTTCACACTTTGGCAGGAGAAGGAGTGACGATTGAATCGGCGGAACTACCAGAAGGAACTGGATGTTATCATCGAAGAGAATATTGCCGCAGCAACTGTGCCGACTTTACTTCTGCACAGTTGTTGTGCGCCTTGCAGCAGTTATGTGCTGGAATACTTATCGCAGTATTTCGCCATAACTGATTTTTATTATAATCCGAACATCTCACCGGCAACGGAATACGAGTACCGCGAGGAGGAGCTGAGCCGCCTGATCCGGGAAATGCCAACCCGGCATCCGGTGACCTTCCTCTCCGGGAAATATGAACCAAAGCGGTATTATGAAGCAGTCAAGGGCTATGAAGATGCGCCGGAAGGTGGAGAGCGCTGCGAGATCTGTTTTCGCCTCCGTCTGGAAGAGGCGGCAAAAAAGGCCAAAGAACTGGGACTTGATTATTTCACAACAACGCTTACCATCAGTCCCATGAAGGATCCGGTCCTTTTGAACCGGATCGGTGAGGAGATGGCAGACAAGTACGGTGTCAAATTCCTTCCTTCCGAATTTCGAAAACGAAACGGCTTCAAGCGGTCGACTGAATTGTCAAAAGAATACGGCCTTTATCGGCAGAATTTCTGTGGCTGCGTCTTTTCCCGGATGGAAGCCGAAAAGCGGGAGGCTGAGAAGCGGGAATCCGAAAAGCGGGAAGCCGACATGCGAGAGGCCGAAAAGCTGGATATGGAGGAAGGACAGGCCGAGAAACGAGGGAACAAGACTGATTCATCAAAGAAGATCGTGCCTCCTATCGAAATATAGGATAAGAAATCGAAACATAAGAAAAGAAATCGCAATATAGGAAAAGAAAGAACAGAATTAGTAGTAAGAAGAACGGGAGGAGAGAGTTTTGGCTCAGTTATGGGGCGGGAGATTTACCAAAGCAACAGATGATAAGGTATATGCCTTCAATGCATCCATCGGATTTGATCAAAGACTTCTATCCGAAGATCTGGAGGGCAGCCGGGCCCATGTCCGTATGCTCGCAAAGCAGGGCATTCTGACAGAGGACGAGAGAGACCGGATCCTTTTGGGCTTACAGTCCATTGAAGACGATGTTCGAGAGGGAAAGCTTCCTATCACGGAGAAATATGAAGATGTGCATTCCTTTGTGGAAGCCAATCTGATCGACCGGATCGGATCGGTCGGAAAGAAGCTTCATACCGGCCGTTCCAGAAATGACCAGGTGGCATTGGATATGCGTCTCTATACCAGAAAGGAAGTCGAGGCTACGGATTCTTATTTACGGTCTCTCCTTTCCACGATTCTTTCGATCATGGAAAAGCATACTTCCACCATTATGCCGGGATTTACTCATTTGCAGAAGGCTCAGCCCATCACCCTGGCTCATCATATGGGTGCCTACTTCGAGATGTTTAAAAGAGATCGGGAAAGGATGGCCGATATCCATGAACGGATGAATTACTGCCCTTTGGGTTCCGGTGCCCTCGCAGGCACCACCTATCCTCTGGATCGGGATTATACGGCCTCGCTCTTACATTTCAAAGGACCGACCGCCAATTCCATGGACGGAGTCAGTGACCGGGATTATCTCCTGGAATATCTCTCGGCACTTTCGATCATCATGATGCATCTGTCACGGTTTTCCGAGGAGATCATTCTCTGGAATTCCAATGAATACCAATTTGTTGAAATCGATGATGCCTATAGCACCGGATCTTCCATCATGCCGCAGAAGAAGAATCCGGATATTGCAGAGCTGGTCCGTGGCAAGACCGGCCGGGTCTACGGGGCCCTGATGGCCCTCCTGACCACGATGAAGGGCATTCCCCTGGCTTATAATAAGGATATGCAGGAAGATAAGGAGTTGTCTTTCGATGCCATGGATACGGCAAATTCCTGCCTGGATCTCTTTAACGGCATGCTTTCGACCATACGTTTTCGGGAGGACCGGATGAAGGAGAGCGCCCGTCATGGCTTCACCAATGCCACGGATGCCGCAGATTATCGGGTTCGGAAGGGCATTCCCTTCCGGGATGCGCATGGTATCATCGGTCAGGTCGTCCTCTATGGCATTGAAAAAAAGAAGCCGATCGATGATATGTCACTCGAAGAGTTACGGCAGTTTTCACCGGCCTTCGATGAAGATATTTATGAAGCCATAAGTATGGAAACTTGTGTCGATAAGAGACTGACGACCGGAGCGCCCGGCCGCAAAGCCATGGAAGAAGAGATCAAGAAGAGTAAGCAATATCTCGAGGATCATAAAGCCCTGGGCTTGTAATCGGACCCGTCTTTGGGATATGATAATGAATAACTCATGAATGCATGAGAAAGCAATGCATGTGAAAGCAATGCATGTGAGAGCAATGCTTGAGAGAGCAATGCATGAGAGAACAATGCATGAGAGAGCGTAGTATACTCTGCCACGAGGATCATATACGCAGGATCATAGAAGGAAAAGGAAAAAGGAAAAGAAAAAGGAGAGCGTTATGAGTGAAAAATTAAGAGTCGGCATTCTTGGAGCGACCGGTATGGTCGGACAGCGATTTATCGCCCTGTTGGAAAATCATCCCTGGTTTGAGGTGAAAGTCGTTGCGGCAAGTCCCCGCTCCGCAGGAAAGACTTATGAAGAGGCTGTGAATGGCCGTTGGAAAATGGAGACCCCGATTCCGGAAAGCGTTCGGAATCTTACGGTCATGAATGTAAACGAAGTCGAAAAAGTCGCTGAAAATGTGGACTTCGTTTTCTCCGCAGTGGATATGTCCAAGGATGAGATCCGTGCCATTGAAGAGGCTTATGCCAAGACCGAGACACCGGTCGTTTCCAATAATTCGGCACATCGCTGGACCAAGGATGTCCCTATGGTCGTTCCGGAGATCAATCCGGAGCATATTGAAGTGATCAAGTATCAGAGAAAGCGCCTGGGAACCAAGCGTGGTTTCATCGCCGTAAAGCCGAACTGCTCCATCCAGTCCTATACACCGGCCTTGTCCGCATGGAAGGAATTCGAACCCTACCAGGCAGTTGTTTCCACCTATCAGGCAATTTCCGGAGCCGGCAAGACCTTCAAAGACTGGCCCGAGATGGAAGGAAATATCATCCCCTATATCGCAGGCGAAGAGGAGAAGTCCGAGAAGGAGCCGCTTCGAATCTGGGGTAAGGTGGAAGATGGCGAGATCAAGCCGGCAGACAATATCCAGATTACATCTCAGTGTATTCGAGTTCCCATTCTTTATGGACATACGGCCACCTGCTTTGTGAATTTCAGAAAGCAGCCGACCAAGGAAGAACTGATCCGGAAACTTCGCGAATTTAAGGGCCTGCCTCAGGACCTGAAGCTTCCCAGCGCTCCAGAGCACTTCATTCAGTATCTGGAAGAAGACAATCGGCCACAGGTTGCTTTGGATGTGAATTTTGAACATGGCATGGGAGTTTCCATCGGCCGCCTGCGCCCGGATTCCATTTTCGACTGGAAGTTTGTCGGTCTCTCTCACAATACCATCCGCGGAGCAGCAGGCGGCGGTGTTCTTTGCGCAGAACTTCTGACTGCAAAGGGCTATATTGAGAAGAAGTAAGGATCGTATCCGATTAAGTCTGATGGAGGATCATTCGTAAAAGATAGACCGGTCCGTTCGAAGGAAACTGTAAAACATGGAATGCTGTGGAAAGTCCGAAGCTAAGACGATTCACAGCATTCTTTTTCTGCTTGAGGGAGGAATATGGGAAAGAATCTTTTTATCGCCGAGAAGCCGAGTGTGGCCCGGGAGTTCGCCAAGGTTTTCTCGGAAAAGATGACAGACCATACCGGTTATCTGGAGTCAGAGCGTATCGTCGTGACCTGGTGCGTGGGCCATCTCGTGACCATGAGCTTTCCGGATGCCTATGACGAGAAATACAAGAAATGGCGTCTGGATACCCTGCCATTTCTCCCGGATCACTTTCTCTATGAAGTGATCCCGTCCGCAAAAAAGCAGTTTCAGATCGTTTCCGGTCTTCTGAACCGGCAGGATGTCAGCCGGATCTACGTCTGCACCGATAGTGGACGAGAAGGAGAGTATATCTATCGCCTGGTCCGACAGGAAGCCCATGTCCATGACAAGGAAGAAAGGAGAGTCTGGATCGATTCCCAGACCGAAGAGGAGATCAAGCGGGGCATTCGGGAAGCCAAGGACTTGAGCGCCTATGACCATCTGGCGGATGCCGCCTACTTAAGAGCCAAGGAAGACTATCTCATGGGGATCAATTTCTCCCGCCTTCTCACCCTCCGCTATGGCAACGCTATGGCATCCTTCTTCCACGAACGCTATGCCGTGATCTCCGTTGGCCGGGTCATGACCTGTGTTCTCGGCATGGTCGTGCGAAGAGAGCGGGAGATCCGGGATTTCGTGAAGACCCCCTTCTATCGGGTGGTCGCCGAAACACCTGCTCTGACTGCCGAGTGGAAGGCCGTCGAAGGTTCTCATTATGATAAGTCGCCCCTTCTCTATAAGGAAAACGGCTTTCAGAAGGAAGCCGATGCCATCGGACTGATCGAATATTTAAGGGATCATGCGGCAAAGAAAGCCAATGAAGCGCCCGAAAATCCGCCTTCCGGACCAGCTTCCTCCCCGTCTGGAACAGATGCAAATGTAAACCCAGGCCTTATATTTGACGAAAAGAAAAATACTCCCCTGGCGCTTGAGGGTAAAGTGACCGAACTTAGTAAAAAGAAGGAGAAGAAGAATCCGCCCCTTCTTTATAACCTGGCTGAGCTGCAGAGTGACTGCTCCAAGCTTTTTAAGATCAGTCCGGATGAGACCTTGAATATCATCCAGGAATTGTATGAAAAGAAACTTGTGACCTATCCCCGAACGGATGCCAGGGTCCTGTCTTCTGCGGTGGCAAAGGAGATCGATCGGAATATCCGGGGGATCTCGGCTCTGCCCATGTTTCATCAGGCAGCGGATTACATCCTTCAGAATGGAAGATATAAAGGGATCGGAAAGACGAGATATACGGATGATAAGAAGATCACCGACCACTATGCCGTGATTCCGACCGGCCAGGGTCTGTCCGCCCTGAAGTCTCTGAAACCTCTGTCGGCTCATGTCTATGAGATCATTGTCCGGCGTTTCTTAGCAATTTTCCTGTCGCCGGCAGAGTATCTGAAGATCAGTCTGACTGTGGATTGCGAGGGCGAGAAATTCTTCGCTTCCGGGAAATATCTGGAGAAGAACGGCTACCTCGGTATCATGAATTATTCCTTCACGAAAAAAGATCCGCCTGGGGCGAAGGGAACAGAGAAGAAAGCGGATCCGGCAGAGGAGGATGCTTCTTCTGACGGGGAGGAGAAGGATTCCAGACAGGAAGCCAGAGCCTTCTTCGAAACCTTGAAGAAGGGCGGGAAAGTACAGTTTACTTCTTTCGGTGTCCGGGAGGGAGAGACATCCCCGCCCAAGCGCTATAATTCAGGCTCCATGATTCTTGCTATGGAAAATGCAGGCCAGCTGATTGAAGATGAGGAACTCAGGGAGCAGATCAAGGGCCAGGGCATCGGAACTTCTGCTACCCGGGCGGAGATTCTGTCCAAACTGGTTTCGAATCGATATCTGAATCTGAATAAGAAGACACAGATCATAACGCCGACGCTTTCCGGAGAGATCATCTATGATATTGTAAACGGGTCCATCCCTTCCCTCTTGGATCCGAAACTAACCGCAAGCTGGGAGAAGGGATTGAACCTGGTGGCAGAGGGAGAGATCACAACGGAAGAATATATGGAGAAACTGGAGAGCTTCATCAAGAGGCGAACCGCTTTTGTCATGAAAAACGGCTCCACTGCCGGCCTCCAGCAGATCTTTCGGAGGGATGCCCGGTTCTATGAGAAAGAGCTGAAGAGCCGGATCGCCCGTGCGGATCATAAGAAAGCCAAAATAACAAAAGCCAAAATAACAAAAAAAGGAGAATAAGAAGATGGAAGAAGCAAAGATCAAGAACATGTATGACCTGGACCAGACCATTGCAAAGGAACTGTTTTCCGGGAAGACCTATCCCTGGGAAGTCCTGCCGGAAATCGGAAGTTTTCTGGTAAAACTGGGCGAGAGTCTGGATCCTTCGATTTATGAAAAGCGCGGTGATAATATCTGGATCGCAAAGTCCGCGAAAATCTATGACGCCGCCAATATCTGCGGCTCCTGCATCATCGGTGAGAATACCGAAGTAAGACCGGGCGCCTTCATCCGCGGCAATGCCATTGTGGGGAATGACTGTGTGGTCTGCAATTCCACCGAACTTAAGAATGTGGTCCTTTTTAACCACGTTCAGGTACCGCATTACAACTATGTCGGAGACTCCGTATTGGGCTATTTTTCTCATATGGGCGCAGGTTCCATCACATCCAATGTCAAGTCCGACAAGACGCTTGTCATCGTCAAGGACCACTATGAGAAGGAAGAAATAGAGACCGGCCTGAAGAAATTCGGCGCTATGCTGGGAGATCATGTCGAAGTCGGATGCAATTCTGTCCTAAACCCCGGAACCGTCATCTGCCCGGACTGCAATGTCTATCCGACGTCCTCTGTTCGCGGCGTCATTCCGGCCCATCATATTTTCAAGGACAAAGAGCATATCGTTGAAAAGCATGCCTGAACCTTCCATATAATGATAGGAGCATGACATAGACGCTCATGCTTTAGAGGTCTTGTATAAAAAAGAATCTAAAGAAAAACATGAAATACCGGTATTTACTATGGCTTTCCATCTAGACAGTTGGAAGAATTTGTAAGATAATAATTCCGTGTGTACGGAATTGAATCGGGTACTTCTGCTGGACTTTTTCTGCTCAGCAGGTCCTGTCTGTATTCGATTCCATGTTCGAAGAAAGGAGTTCATGAATGAAATACACAGCAGAAGTTGAAAACATGTGCCCCGTAACAAAGGGTGCAAAGCATGAGCCTGCTCCAATTCCTGAAGAAGGAAAATGGGTACATGCGAAGAAGATTGAGGATATTTCCGGTTTTACACATGGTGTGGGCTGGTGTGCTCCCCAGCAGGGTGCTTGTAAGCTCTCCCTGAATGTAAAGAATGGTGTCATCGAGGAAGCTCTGATCGAGACCATCGGATGTTCCGGAATGACTCATTCCGCAGCTATGGCAGCAGAGATCCTTCAGGGAAAGACCATCCTCGAAGCTCTGAATACCGACCTTGTCTGCGATGCAATTAACACTGCTATGCGTGAGCTTTTCCTGCAGATCGTTTACGGACGTACTCAGTCTGCATTCTCTGATGACGGTCTGTCCGTAGGTGCAGGACTTGAGGATCTTGGTAAGGGACTTCGTTCTCAGGTTGGTACTATGTACGGTACCAAGGCAAAGGGCGTTCGTTATCTGGAGATGACCGAGGGTTATGTAACAGAGATGGCACTGGATGCCAACAATGAAGTCATCGGTTACAAATATGTATCTCTTGGTAAGATGACCGACTTCATCAAGAAGGGCGATGATCCGAATACTGCCTGGGAGAAGGCAAAGGGTCAGTACGGCCGTATTGATGATGCTGTTAAGTTCATCGATCCTCGTAAAGAGTAATTAAGGAAAGGAGATACAAATGGCTTTATTTGAAAACTATGAGGCACGTATCGATCAGATCAATGCCGCTCTGAATAAATACGGTATCAAGGATATCGAAGAAGCAGAGAAGATCACTAAGGATGCCGGCCTTGATGTATATCACATGGTTGAAGGCATTCAGGGTATCTGCTTTGAGAACGCAAAGTGGGCTTACACTGTAGGTGCCGCAATCGCTATCAAGAAGGGCTGCCGCCGTGCAGCAGACGCTGCCGCAGCAATCGGTGAAGGTCTTCAGTCCTTCTGTATTCCCGGTTCTGTAGCTGACCACCGTAAGGTAGGTCTTGGCCACGGCAACCTTGGCAAGATGCTTCTGGAAGAGGACACCGAGTGCTTCTGCTTCCTGGCAGGTCATGAGTCCTTCGCAGCAGCTGAGGGTGCTATCGGTATTGCCAACAACGCAAACAAGGTTCGTAAGAATCCCCTTCGTGTTATCCTGAACGGTCTTGGCAAGGACGCAGCACAGATCATCTCCCGTATCAACGGATTCACCTTCGTTGAGACCCAGTATGACTACAAGGCTGCAAAGCTGAACATCATTTCCGAGACTCCTTTCTCCAATGGTCCTCGTGCCAAGGTTAAGTGCTATGGCGCTGACGATGTACAGGAAGGTGTTGCCATCATGTGGCATGAGAATGTCGGTGTATCCATCACTGGTAACTCCACCAACCCGACCCGTTTCCAGCATCCTGTAGCAGGTACCTACAAGAAGGAAAGAATCGAAGCCGGCAAGCCTTACTTCTCCGTAGCATCCGGCGGTGGTACCGGACGTACCCTTCATCCGGATAATATGGCAGCAGGTCCTGCTTCCTACGGTATGACTGATACCATGGGACGTATGCATTCCGATGCACAGTTCGCAGGTTCTTCCTCCGTTCCGGCTCACGTTGAGATGATGGGCCTGATCGGTATGGGCAACAACCCTATGGTTGGTGCTACCGTAGCCGTAGCCGTTTCTGTTGAGGAAGCAGCCAAGGCTGGCAAGTTCTGATTGATCAAAAGATTTGTAAGAACATCATAAAAAACAGGCAGCCGCCTCCTTGCGTTCATTAGACGCAGGGAAGCGGCTGTTTTTAGTTACAGCGGCCTAAAATCACTTGCCGGGTGCTTGCAGACAGGACAGATGAAATCAGGCGGCAGAACTTCGCCCTCATAGATATATCCGCAGATGGTGCAGATCCAGCCCTTCTTTGCGGGAGCAGGCTGGGGCTTCGGTTTGATGTGGGCAAAATAGTAGGCGTAGCTGACCGAAGGATCCTTGCCCAGAATTTCTCCGTCAACGAGATCCGCAATGAAGAGGGTATGGCTTCCGACATCGATCGACTGGATGACCTTGCAGGACAGGTAGGCATTGGTTTCTTCCGTCAGATAGGCAATGCCGTTTTCCGACCGGGCGAAGGTGATCGGAGCCATCTTGTCGACATCCCTTCCGGACTGGAAACCGAAATTCTTGAAGGTATCAAAGCTTGCCTTCTCTGTCAGAACCGACAGATTGAAAGCACCGGTTTTCAGGATCATGTCATGGGTGTAATTGGCCTTGTTGACAGAGATTGCGATCCGTTCCGGCTGGCTCGCAACCTGAGCCACGGTGTTGATGACACAGCCATTGTCCTTGTCTTCGTCCCTTGCTGTCAGGATGAAGAGACCATAAGTGAGATTATGAAGAACTTTATTGTCCATGGGCACCTCCTTTGGATGCGGTTAGATCTTACAACTCTATTATAGCCTGCGAAGAGCGGGAGATACTATTGCAATCTTTAATTTTATGAGGAATTTTGTTTCGGAACAGTTGCAGAATCGGCGACTTTCCTTGCAGGAGATGTTACAATGAAAACCAGGAGGAAAAATTATGCGCTCTATATTAATCAAGGATACAACAAGAGAAGAACGGATAAAGATCGTAAACCAGGCCTTGAACGTCTGCGGCAGGGAATGCGAATTCTGCAACGGCTGCGACAATCTCGGCGGCGGCTCGGTTGAGGCTTATTATCAGCCCTATATTGACGGAAAGAAGGAGATCCGCGAGCTCAATGCGGAATACCATGCAGGTCTCGTCAGATGAAGAAAATCCTGATCATAGCCACCGGCGGCACTATTGCCTGCGTCCAGAGTGAGTACGGCCTTCGCCCGGAAATGGACGGCGAAGAGCTTCTGAAATATATACCGGACTTAAGAGACCGCTATCAGCTGGACTGTCTCCAGCTCTGCAATATCGATTCGACCAATATGACACCGGATGTCTGGGGAAAAATCGTCAAGGCCGTTAAGGACAATTATCTGAATTATGACGGCTTTGTCATCTGCCACGGGACCGATACCCTGGCCTATACCTCGGCAGCCCTGTCCTATATGATCCGGAATTCCAACAAGCCCATTGTTCTGACGGGAGCCCAGAAGCCCATCAATCTGGACAGTACCGATGCCAGGACCAATCTTTCGGATTCGATCCTTTATGCGGCTGATGACAATTCGACCGGAGTCTCCGTTGTCTTCGGCGGCAAGGTCATTGCCGGAACCCGGGCCAAGAAGACCAGGGCCCACAGCTTCAATGCCTTCTCCAGCGTCAATTTCCCTGCCCTGGCAGTCATCCGGGAGGGGCGGATTATCCGCTATATTCCCTGCCGGAAATTTCAGGAGCCGGTCCAGTTTACCGAAAAGGTAAGAGACAGCGTGGTTGTCTTAAAGCTGATTCCCGGAATCAAGCCGGATATACTGGAATATCTCTTTCTTCATTATGACTGTCTGGTCATTGAAAGCTTCGGTGTCGGAGGAATCCCTCAGAGCCTGGTGGATGTCTTCTATCAGGAGATGGAGAAATGGATCTCCAAGGGCAAGATTGTCATTATGGCGACCCAGGTCGTAAACGAGGGCAGTGATATGGAGGTCTATGAGGTCGGGCAGAAGATCAAGAACGACTTCAACCTCATGGAAGCCTATGATATGACCCTGGAAGCGACGATTACCAAGATGATGTATCTGATGGAAGTCTGCGATCGGAACTATATTGAGATCTATGACGGCTTCTATAAGGAGATCAACTACGATACGGTCTACAATCAATCGTAAGATAAAATATAGGCCACTGCAGAAGCAGCCTTGCTCGACTGCAGTGGCTTTTCTTCGAATTTGGCGAGTTGCTCTTCCTTGAAACTGCATTAATGTCTGACAATAACCGAGGAGCTGTCTGTCTATTTCCTTGGAAACACAGCTGATATTCTGAGAAAAGCAGAAGGATTTGTCTGTCTTTTTATAGGATTAAATGCAAAATCTGACCATAGTTTTTCATAATTTGGGGAGCAAAGAAAACCTCTTGGACATATAATGGTTTCGTAATCAAGAGAGAAGAAAGAAAAGAAAACCAAAAAGAAAAGAGGTTGATTATTATGGCAACAATCGCATTAAATCCTACAGAAAACAGAAATCTTCATACTGCAGATCAGAAGCATGTATCTGCAGCAAGAAAGCTTTGGAATTCCCTCAAGGAATCCTATATTGAGTATGCAACCATGGTTTATGAGCCTCAGTACTATGCATACACCAGAAGAAATGAGAATAAATAATTCCAATTGATCTGTATTCCGGTTTTCGATCGAAAAGAGAAGCCGGAGGATGAGCAATGCTGGCGGACAGGTTTTTCCTGTCCGCCATTTTTTTATCTGAAAATCCTCCGGAATAGGGTATAATAGAAAACAAATTGGAAATTATCCTGTCATACGGAAACAGTGAATATATATAAATTATGGATACAGTAGTACGAATTTCAGTCTATCTTGTGGCTGCAATGGTGATTTTTGTCATCGGATCCTCAATTCTTGATCTTACAGCAGCTCGAAAGGAAGAGGCCAGCAGCCGGCAGCCGGAAAAGGATCACGGAAAGAAAGTTTTAAAGTTTACAGAAAAGCATCGGAAATCCATCAAGGCATGGATTCTTTTTGCCACGGTTTTCCTGATTTTCTATGAGACAATCTTTTTTCGGCCGGTGACCTACCGCCGATATGTCTTTACGCCCTTTTACAGCTACCGCCTGGCCATGCTGGGGAATACCTATTATCTGAGGGAAGGACTCTTAAATATCTTCCTTTATGTTCCCTTCGGTTTTATGCTCCGGGCGAATTTCAAGAAGGCCGGGCTCTGGCGGATCCTTCTGATCGGCTGCGCCCTGTCCTTTCTGATCGAAACTCTGCAGCTGATCTTCTGCATCGGCGTTTTTGAGACCGATGACATCATTAATAATACCCTGGGAGCTCTGATCGGCGGAGCCTGTCATCTCCTGGGAGAAAATATAAAGCACCGCATTCTCGGACAGAATGCACAGAAGAAACAGAACTGATCAGACAGGTATCTGGAAAAAAACAGGCTTACAGGTAATATCCGGAATTTCATGAGAATTCCGGCAGGAAAATGGGAAGAGGAGGAGAAAGATTATGTTTACAGGTACGTGGTGGTCTCTGATGCCGCCGGTTGTTGCAATTGTTCTGGCACTTCTGACCAAGGAGGTCTATATTTCTCTCTTTGCAGGATGTGCCCTGGGAGCCCTGCTGGCTGCCAATTTTCATCCATGGGCTGCCTTTGACACGCTGTTTCATATCATGATTGACAGCGTGGATTTCTCGATTCTTATGTTCATGATTCTTCTCGGCATGATTGTTATGCTCATGCAGGAATCGGGCGGAACCCGGGCCTATGGTGAGTGGGCTTCGAAACGTTTGAAATCGAAGAGAGCGGCACTGGTCGCAACCTCCCTTCTGGGTGTTCTGATTTTCGTCGATGACTATTTCAACTGTCTGACGGTCGGCTCCGTCATGCGGCCGGTCACAGACAAATATAAGATCAGCCGGGCCAAGCTCGCCTATATCATTGATGCGACGGCTGCCCCGGTCTGCATTATCGCTCCGATTTCCTCCTGGGCAGCGGCGGTCAATTCCTATGTGCCCAAGAACAGTTCCATGTCGGGCTTTCAGATGTTCGTATCAACCATTCCCTTTAATCTCTATGCGATCCTGACCCTTTATATGGTCTTCTTTACCTCTATCGCCGGATTTGATTTCGGTCTCATGAAGGTCCACGAGAAGAATGCGGCAAAGGGCGATCTCTTTACTTCCGGAGGTGAGGCCTTCCAGAATCAGGAAAAGAAAGACCCGACCGAGGGCGGTAAATACGCCAAGGGAAAGGTTTCTGATCTGATCCTTCCCATGCTGGTCATGATCGGCACGGCAATCTGCTGTATGATCTGGACCGGTCATCTGAACGGAGGAAAGAATCTGATCGAAGATTTTGCTAACTGCTCGTCTTCGGAATCCCTGGTTTTTGCAGGTCTGATCACAGTGGCCTTCCTTCTCATCTACTATCTGCCGCGCAGGGTCATCGGCTTCAAGGATTTCATGAATTCTGTTCCCGAAGGCGGAAAGCTTATGATGCCGGCCATTCTGATCCTGACTCTGGCCTGGACCTTGAAAGGCACGACTGACAAGCTGGGCCTTGGTGATTTCGTTCGGAATTCCATCAACCTGTCCTCCGGATGGGCACATTTCATTCCGGTCATCATTTTCCTGATCGCGGTCTTCATTGCTTTCTCCTCCGGAACCAGCTGGGGTACCTTTGCCATCCTTGTTCCCATTGTCGTCAACATGTTCTCCAAGAGTGATGAGACCATGATGATCCTTTCAGTTGCGGCAGTTCTTGCCGGTGCAGTCTGCGGCGACCATGTCTCCCCGATTTCGGATACGACCATCATGTCGAGCTCCGGTGCCCAGAGCAATCATATCAACCATGTTCAGACCCAGATGCAGTATGCCCTGGTTGTTGTGGCTGTCTGCGTTGTCGGCTATATCATCGGAGGCTTTACGGAGAACTGGGTGATCACGCTTGCTTCCTCTCTGATTATTCTGACCATTGTCTTACTGATCATCCGGAAACGCAGTCTGGCAGAGGACAGAGCGGAAGAGGAAAAGCCGTCTGCCTGAGACAGGCAGTCCGGCCATGAAAATAGATTCTCATACAGAGAAATCTGATGAAGAAAAGCAGTGTTGGAAAGGAAGCTCATGACTTCTTCAAAGTGGTTCCGGAAAGGAATGAAAAACGGAATCCCGATCGCAGCAGGATATTTTGCCGTATCCTTTGCCCTTGGAATTGCAGCGAAAAATGTAGGTATGGATGCCATCCAGGCAGGCTATATGTCGGTCAGCATGGTGGCGTCGGCAGGTGAATTTGCAGCCATCGGTTTAATCGGTTCGGCAGCAGGCATTCTGGAGTCAATTCTCACCTCTATTGTCGTCAACATGCGGTATTTCCTCATGAGTGTGAGTCTGACCCAGAAGCTCCCGGAGGACGTCAGCCCCGTCCATCGTTTCCTACTGCCCCTTTTCGTTACGGATGAAATCTTCGGCCTCTCTGCAACCGTCGAGGGGAAGCTGCATCCTGCCTATACCTATGGGATTGCCCTGCCCTCGATCAGCGGCTGGGCAGCCGGTACGGTTCTCGGAGTTGTGGTCGGGAATATTCTTCCGGCCTGGGCCGGAAATGCCCTGGGAGTCGCCATGTATGGCATGTTCCTGGCTATTATTATTCCACCGGCAAAGGTAGACCATTTCATCGGTCTTCTGGTAGCTCTTTCCATGGGCTTAAGCTTCCTCTGCTCGGTTCTGCCCTATATTTCAAAGATCGGATCCGGCTTCCGGATCATCCTTCTGACCCTGATTCTCTCGGCCCTGGCAGCCTGGATCAAGCCAAGGGAGGTGGAGTAGATGCGCATTTATCTTATGATTACGGTCATTGCATTAACCATTTATGCTATCCGTCTGGCGCCCTTCCTTTTTATCCGGAAGCCCATCAAGAACCGTTTCATTCGCTCTTTCCTTTTCTATGTGCCCTATGTGACACTGGCTGTCATGACCTTTCCGGCCATCCTGACCGCGACCGGCAATATTGTTTCAGGCCTGGCGGCTCTTCTGGTCGGCCTCTTTGTGGCCTGGGTCTGGGGTGATCTTTTCGCCGTGGCCTTGTCCTGCTGCGGAGCGGTCTTTCTTACGGAATGGATTCTGAAGCTCTTGAAATAGGGGAGTGGAATCTGAATGATCGGCAAGCTGGATGCAGCCGGTTCAGAAGACTTTGGTATAGAGAGAAATAAGGAAAAGGCTGGAAATGACATCTCTGATTTGGGATAATATAAAGAGATGTGAGATCGAGTCTTAAAGAGAATAAGAAGAAACAGAAACCTGTAAACGGTTATAGAAAACGGGAAAAAAGAACCCGTACATTCCGGAAGGAGAGAAGGATCAGTTATGGTAAAGCATATTATCTTATGGCAGCTGAAAGACGAGTATTCTGAGGAAGAAAAGAAGGAAATCAAGAAGGGTATCAAGGAAGGACTGGAGGGACTGGTCGGAAAGGTTCCGGGACTTCTGGAGGTTCACGTGGAGACCGAAGCGCTTCCGTCCTCCAATGCGGATGTCTGTCTCAACTGCACCCTGGTCGATGAGGATGCACTGAAAGTTTATGCAAATCATCCCAGTCATCTGGCAGTAGCCAACGGCAAGGTTCGGCCCTACACCAAGAGCCGTGTCTGCATGGATTTTGAAATTCCTTCCTATAAGGCCTGAGGATGGGCAGAAATCAAAAGCCGGCATTAGAAAAGGAAGAGGCGTGATCATGGCAGAAGCAAATGAGAAACTGGTAATCAAAGGGCAGACCTTCGGCGAGGGGATGCCGGTACTTTGTGTTACGATTGCCGAGCAGAGAGAGGGAGAAATTCTCCGTCAGGTGAAGAGTCTGACAGAGGAGGGCATTCCCATGCTGGAAATCCGGGGCGATTTCTATGACGGACTCTATGACGAGGACCGTCTGACCGAGCTTTTCCGTTCCCTCTCGCCCCTGGTCGAACATACGGTTCTGCTTTTTACGATCCGGACCATTCCTCAGGGCGGCCGGACAGAGCCCTCTGCGTCCTATCTCGAGAAGATCTATGATATTGCAGCCATCTCAGGGGTCTGTGATTTTATCGATATTGAATTCAACGAATTTCCACATCCGGCTCAGGAGATCCGCCGCATCCATGAATGCGGGGCAAAAGTCCTGACTTCGGATCACGATTACATGCAGACGGCCAAATCGGTAGATCTTTCGGATCTTCTGGAAAAGATGCGGAAAGCAGGTGCAGACATGGTGGAGCTTGCCGTAACGCCTGAGGATCCCGATGATCTTCTGGAACTTTTAAAGGTCACAAACCGCTTCCATAGAAGTCATCCCGATACGCCGGTCATCACCCTGTCCATGGGGGAAGACGGCTTTCTGACCAGAGTCACAGGAGAAATTTTCGGTTCGGCCGTCACCTTCGGCAAGGCCGGAAAGAGTGATCTGAATGGCCATGTCAATTATAAGAAGCTTCAGATGATTCTCAATCAGGTTCATGATTCCCTGAATGGGAATTTCTAAGAGGTTGACTTTCAAATTTGACTTTGATATTATATTCCGGTGAGTGATTTGAAGAGACAGATTCATTCACCCTTATCCTTTTCTTTTGCTTTGGATTTTCGGAATCTACATATATTTGTAATCCCTTTTTCTATAAAAGAAGCAGGAGGATAAGTTCTCATATGTAGACGTGGCTTAGCTGGATAGAGCGTCGGACTCCGACTCCGAAGACCGCGGGTTCGAATCCCGCCGCCTACATTTTACTGGCATTCTTAGGAATGCCTTTTTTTATAGAAAAAGCTTAGCCTTTTTCTTAATCTGATTTCATCTGTATGATTTCTGTTTATACGGTTTTTCATTCATTTGATTATTCGTATGATTTCTGTTCTGCAGATCTTCATTTGTTTTTGATTCGTATGTATCGATGATAAGTCCTTGGAGGGATTTGAATGAGTTTTAAAGAAAAAGCAGGAAATTTCCTATCGAAAGTGGCGGACCCGAAGAAGTATCGCTATTATCTGGCTGCTCTGGTTCTGATCGGAATGGTTCTTATTCTGGTAAGATGTACGGATACGACAGCCCAGGATGAAAATCCCATGGCGGGTGCCTATCAGGCCTATAAGCAGGTGGAAAACAAGAAGGATTCCTCCAGCCAGGAAAAGGCGTTGAACAAGCTGATCAACAATTACTTCAAATTCTATTCCAAGGGAGATGTGGATTCGCTTTCCAAGCTTGCCAAGCCGATCTCGGATAAGGAGAAGAGCTACATCAAGTTCTTCAGCCAGTATGTAGAGTCCTATGAAAATATCGATATCTACAGCAAGCGCGGCCTTGACGACAAGTCCTATCTGGTATCCGCAACCATGGAGATCAAATTCAAGGATGCAGAGACACCGGCTCCGGGTATGGAATTCTTCTATGTCATGACCGATGACAACGGTTCGCTCTATATTGCCAACCAGTATTCCACCTTCAATACCAATAACCAGGAAGAGGAGATGGATTCCAAGGTAACAGCTCTGATTGCTGCCTTTGAGCAGCAGGATGATGTTGCCAAGCTTCAGACCAAGGTTCAGCAGAAGTTCAATGAGGCTCTGTTAAAGGATGAGGATCTGAACACCCTTCTCAATACCACTCTTCCGGATGCGACAACAAGCTGGGCAACGGATTATGCCAAGAATGCAGGCACCCAGTCCGCGGATGCTTCCGATCAGTCCGATGATTCGAAATCCGATGACAAGAAGGACAGCTCGAATACAGACAGCAGTACCGATACCAACACCACGGATCAGCAGGCGACCAACCAGCAGACCACAGATCAGCAGACCACTGACCAGCAGACCACCGACCAGCAGACGACCGATCAGCAGGCCACGGATCAGCAGGCTGCCGCACAGACCGGACCGCAGGAAATTACTGTGGATGGTCTGACAGAGGGCGGAACCATCACCCTGACCCAGACGGTACGTGTTCGTTCGGATATGAATGATCAGGCTTCCATCGTCGGCCTTGGCTATGTCAGCGAGCCGATGACAATCGGAAAGAGCTACAATAACGGCTGGACTCAGGTTACGACCTATTCCGGTGCATCCGGTTATGTAAAGACAGAGCTGCTTCACTGATAAAAGCATTTTTGAAAGAGAGCTGTGAATTCCGGGAACTTCCCGCAGATTCACAGCTTTTTTCTCTAATTATCCCATTAGGTCAAAATCTACACGTCAGGTAATTTGTATTTACAAGTATTTTGTTTTTATCAATAAAGTTCTATGATATAGAAAAACAGAACCGAAAATCCGTCCGGATTTTTTATTGAAGGTCCTGCTTGAGAAAGCGGGAGAATACAAAGGAGAAATAAAATATGGAAGAAGAAAAAAGAAGCGGAACCCGGCTGAATAAGTATCTGAGTGAGGCAGGAGTCTGCTCCCGGAGAGAGGCGGATCAGGCCATCGAAGCCGGCGAAGTCATGATTGACGGAAGAACGGCTGTCCTCGGAGACCGTGTCCAGGAGGGCGAGACGGTCATTTTCCGGGAAGAGGTTGTTGAGCATAAGGAGCCGGAGGTTCTCCTCCTTCTGAACAAGCCGCGGGGAATTGTCTGTACAGCCGAGAAGAAGGAAAAGAATAATATTGTTGACTATCTGAACTATCCGGTCCGGGTCTATCCGGTCGGACGCCTGGATAAGGATTCCCGCGGGCTCATCCTCCTGACCAATCAGGGAGATCTGGTCAACAAGCTGAACCGCGGCGGAAACTTCCATGAGAAGGAATATGTTGTAAAAATCGACAGCGAAGTCACAGAGGATTTCTTAAATCAGATGCAGAAAGGGGTCTATCTGACCGATCTTCATGTCAAGACCAGACCCTGCAAGTGCTGGAAAACCAGCTACGATACCTTCCACATCGTACTGACCCAGGGCCTGAACCGGCAGATTCGCCGAATGTGCGAGATGCTGGGTAAGAAGGTCAAGGATCTCTGCCGGATCCGCATCATGAATCTTAAGATCGCAGATCTGGAGGAGGGCGCCTACCGTCAGCTGACGGAGGAGGAAAAGAAAGATCTGATCGAGAGTCTGAAGGACTCCTACAGTGATCCGATTTCCGGACCGAGACCGAAGAAATCTTTCGGAAAGAAACCCTATGGCAAGAAGCCCTATGAGAGAAAGTCTTATGGCGGCAGCCGTTCCGAAGGCAGATCTTATAGCAGGTCTTACGGCGATCGTGATAACCGCTGTCCTTACGGAGACCGGTCCAGGGAAGACCGCCCTTACGGAAACCGGTCCTACGGCGAGAAGTCCTATGGCGATCGTAACGAGAGCCGCCGGACCTATGGAGACAGAGACCGGTCCTATGGCAATAAATCCTATGGGGATAAGTCTTACGCAAAGAAGCCCTATGGTGACCGCAGTGACAATCGCCGGTCTTATGGAGACAGAGACAGCCGCGACAGCCGACCCTATGGAAACCGGTCTTACAGCGACCGGCCCTATAACGGAAGAAAGTCCTACCAGGACCGAAGTGAATCCGGTGAGAATAGAAGAACCGGTGGAAATGACCGCCGGGGCTACCAGTCCGGAAGCTATTCTTCCCGCACCCATCATGGAGACAGCTACAGCAACCGATAAGAAAAACGGGGAGATCAGAGACCGAAATGGCAGAGCAGGATATCAGAAAAGAAATTGAAGATCTGAGAAAGACCATTGAGTATCATAATGACCGCTATTACAACCAGGATTCTCCTGAGATCTCGGATTATGAATACGATATGATGATCAAGCGCCTGAAGGAGCTGGAGGCCGCCCATCCGGAATTTGAATCCGCCGATTCCCCGACAAAGCATGTCGGTGGAACGGCTAAGAGAGAAGCCGGAGTCAAGGTCCGTCATAACGTGCCCATGCTTTCTCTGGATGATATTTTCAGTAAGGAGGAAGTGACCTCCTGGGTTCAGTCCATGCAGGAAAAACTGGACCATCCGGAATTTGTCGTGGAGCAGAAGATTGACGGTCTGTCTATGACGCTTCGCTATGAGAAGGGACGCCTGGCTCTGGCGGAAACCCGGGGCGACGGTTTAAATTTCGGTGAAGATGTCACGAGCAATGCTCTGGTCATTCCGGATGTGCAAAAGTCTTTAAAGGATGCACCGGAATATCTGGAAATCCGCGGGGAAGTCTATATGACCAGAGAGGCTTTCGCTCGCGTCAATGCCGATCAGGAGGACCGGGGGCAGAAGACTTTTGCCAATCCGAGAAACTGCGCGGCGGGAACCCTTCGCCAGCTGGATGCTTCGATCGTCCGGGACAGAGGATTGTCCATGTTCATTTTCAATCTCCAGGATGTCCGGGGAATGGAATTCAAGCGGCATACTGATTTCTATGAATATATCAAGAAACAGGGTGTCCGTGTGATTCCGGATTACACCATCTGCCGGACCGCAGAGGAATGCTGGGAAGCCATTCAGAAGATCGGTGACAGCCGGGGCAATCTGCCCTATGATATCGACGGGGCGGTCATCAAGCTGAATTCCTATGCAGACCGCCAGGTCTTCGGCCATACCGACAAAGTTTCTTCCTGGGCCATTGCTTACAAATATCCGCCGGAAGAGAAGGAAACCGTAATCCGGGATATCGAGCTTACCGTAGGCCGTACCGGCCGGATCAATCCGACCGCAGTCTTTGATCCCATCCCCCTCTGTGGGACAACAGTCAGCCGGGCAACGCTTCATAATCAGGACTTCATTGACAGCATGGGAATCGGAATCGGCGACCATGTCACAGTCTATAAGTCCGGCGAGATCATCCCCAAGATACGGACCGTACTCCATGACAAGAGACCGGCCGGCGTGGAAACATTCCGGATTCCGGAACATTGCCCGGTCTGCGGAGCCAGAACCATCCGGGAACCCGGCACGGCCAATATTGTCTGTATCAATCCTTCCTGTCCGGCTCAATTAGTCCGCCATATCATTTACTTTACCGGCCGGGATGCCATGGATATTCACGGCTTCGGAGAGATGGCCGTGCAGAAGCTTTGTGATGCCGGTTATCTGAAGGATCTGGCCGATATTTATACCTTAAAGGATCATCGGGATGCCATGGTTCGCTCCGGTCTGGTCGGTAAGGAGAAGAATACGGACAAGCTGCTGGCTGAGATCGAGGGCTCGAAGAAGAGAGACGGATATCAGCTTCTGGCAGGCCTCGGCATCCCCAATGTCGGTAAGACTGCTGCCCGGACCATTTTGGATGTCTTTGGCAGTATTCCGGCCCTCATGGATGCATCGAAAGAAGACCTGCTTCGGGTTCCGGATATCGGTGAAGTCACGGCCGACTGCATTCGGACCTATTTCGAGGAAGAGAGTAACCGACAGCTCATCCGCCGCTTTCAGTCTTATGGCCTGAATATGGATCGAATCCGCGAAGAGACAGCCGGGGATGAACTTTCCGGAAAGACTTTTGTAATCACCGGAACGCTTCCAACCTTAAAAAGGACAGAAGCGGCGGACTTGATCCAAAAGCACGGCGGCAAAGTGACAGGTTCGGTTTCGAAGAAGACAGACTATCTCCTGGCCGGCGACGCGGCCGGATCCAAGCTGACCAAGGCGCAGAGCCTTGGAATCCCGGTCCTTTCGGAGGATGATCTGAAGAATATGCTGCGGTAAGCAGCTTGAAAGAATAGCTTTCGGGAATTCATCTTACAGAATATACTGCAGCAATTTTGAGAAAATTGCTGCAGGACTAGCTTTAGGAGAAATGCAATGCCTATTTGTACCAGAGGGGATCTGCCTGCAAAGGCAATCCTGGAACAGGAAAATATATTTGTCATGGATGAAGAGAGATCGACTCATCAGGATATTCGTCCTCTGAATATCGCGATTTTAAATCTCATGCCTCTGAAGGAGGATACGGAACTTCATCTCTTACGGATGCTGTCCAACACACCCCTCCAGGTCAATGTCACCTTCCTGGCCATCAAGAGCCATATTTCAAAGAACACGACCAAGAGCCATCTCAATCAGTTCTACCAGACCATTTATGATGTGGAAGATCAGTATTTCGATGGACTGATCATCACAGGCGCGCCGATCGAACAGATGGAATTCGAAGAAGTCGATTACTGGCCGGAAATGACCTATATCATGAAATGGTCCAGAACTCATGTGACATCCACTCTTCATCTCTGCTGGGGAGCCCAGGCCGGCCTCTATTATCATTACGGCATCCATAAGAGAGAGCTTCCGAAGAAATTGTTCGGCGTCTATGCCCATAAGGTCTTCCACAGAAGAGTGCCTCTGGTCCGCGGTTTCGATGATTATTTCATGGCTCCGCATTCCCGCTATACGGAAAGTCTGGCATCGGAAATCTCGGCCAATCCGAATCTGATCGTCCTGGCCGAATCCGTGGATGCAGGCACTTTCCTCGTCATGAACGAGGACGGAAGCCAGATCTTTGTCATGGGCCATCCGGAGTATGACCGAATGACCTTGGACAAGGAATACAAGAGAGATCTGGACAAGGGAATCGAGATCCAGCTTCCGGTCAATTACTATCCGGACGATGATCCCGACCAGCGGCCGATCATGCAGTGGAGAGGCCATGCCAATACGCTCTATACCAACTGGCTCAACTATTATGTCTATCAGGCCACGCCCTATATTTTCCTGGGCCGGCCGGAGAAATAAAAAACAGGACCTGCACCGGCGATATCGCTGATGCAGATCCTGTTTTTTTCATAGAAAACTGCTGCCGTAAATTTACAGCAGCAGTAACTATTAGTTCAAGTTCGATTTTAATCTGTTTTTACGGTGCCGGAATTCAGAATCGAATCCTGATTTGCTCCTTACTCCGGCTTCTTGCCCTGGAGCTTCTCAACTTCCTGCATCTTCTTTGCCCTAACGACCAGAGGAAGGCCGAAGAGAGTGATGAAACCGCTTGCATCATGATGATCATAGAGATCACCGGTGGTGAAGGATGCCAGAGACTCGTTGTAGAGAGAGTAAGGAGAAGTCTCGCCGGCCTTGATGATATTGCCCTTGTAGAGCTTGAACTTGACTTCACCGGTGACGTACTTCTGGGTGGACTTTACGAAAGCCTGAATGGCATCACAGAGGGGAGTGAACCACTTGCCTTCGTAGCAGATCTGAGCCAGACGGTTGCCGAGATCTTTCTTGACAGCCATGGTCTCACGGTCGAGGATCAGCTCTTCCAGCTGCTTATGAGCTTCCAGGAGGATGGTGCCGCCGGGAGTCTCATAGACGCCACGGGACTTCATGCCGACAACACGGTTCTCAACGATATCGATGATGCCGATACCGTGCTTTCCGCCGAGCTTGTTCAGCTCACGGATAATATCGGCAACCTTCATCTTCTTGCCGTTAACGGAAGTCGGTACGCCGGCTTCAAAGGTCATAGTGACATATTCCGGTTCATCGGGAGCCTTTTCCGGAGGAGTGGTCAGAACCAGGAGATGGTCGTAGTTCGGCTCCTGAGAAGGATCCTCGAGTTCCAGGCCCTCATGGGAGATATGCCAGAGGTTCCGGTCACGGCTGTAGGACTGATCGACAGAGAAGGGAAGATTGATGCCGTGAGCCCTGCAGTAGTCGATTTCGTCCTGACGGGACTGCATGGTCCAGTGGGGATCACGCCAGGCAGCGATGATCTTAATGTCCGGAGCCAGGGCCTTGATGCCGAGCTCGAAACGGATCTGATCATTGCCCTTGCCGGTAGCGCCGTGGCAGATAGCGGTAGCACCTTCCTTACGGGCAATCTCAACCAGCTTCTTTGCAATGCCGGGACGAGCCATGGATGTGCCGAGCAGGTACTTGTTCTCGTAAACGGCATCGGCCATGACACAAGGAACGATATAATCCTCTGCAAATTCATCGCAGATGTCTTCAATGTAAAGCTTGGATGCTCCGCAGGACTTAGCACGCTCTTCCAGGCCGTCCAGTTCTTCTTCCTGTCCGCAGTCAACGCAGCAGCAGATAACGTCATAATCATAGGTTTCCTTCAGCCATGGAATGATTGCCGTGGTGTCCAGTCCGCCGGAGTAAGCCAGAATTACTTTTTCCTTTGCCATAGTTCTTCCTCTTTTCTTTTTCTTGCCTGTCTATGATTGTTTTGATTGGATAAATATAAACCGATGCGAGATCTACCGTGAAACTTAAAATCCGGTGCTTTCGCTTTGTTTACGAAGAATATACACCTAAGTGGACTTGTGCGCAAGTGAAAATATATGCAATTTAGAACGAATATTTATTAATTTTATGTGCAAATCAACCTTGAACCTTGAATGGGTCAAATGTATAATAATTCAAAATGACACAGCCCACATTGAGAGAAACGGCTTTCGGTCTTCGATCCGGTCTTCTATCCTATTGAAGAGAAATAATATAAGAGGAAAAGAAAAAAGATTAATATGAAAGATATGAAGGAAAGCAATACAGACCAGCTTTCGAATCTGAACAATTCAGATACGCCTGCAGCTGCAGCCGATATAAATCTTACAGATCCAAGCATCAAGATCCGTCCCATGACCATGGAGGATTTCGACCAGGTTCACGCCCTGTGGATGACCATCCATGGATTCGGCATCCGTTCCATCGATGATGCCCGGGAAGGCGTGGAACGTTTTCTGAAAAGGAATCCGGGTTGCAGCGTTGTCGCTGAGCGGACAATTCCGGCAGCAGATGCAAAAAAGGAAATCGTCGGTTCTATTCTCTGCGGACACGACGGGAGAACCGCTTGTCTCTATCATGTAAGCGTCCGGGAGGATCTCCGAAGACATGGCATAGGAAAGGCCATGGTTCTGGCCTGCATGCGTGCCCTTCAGAAAGAGAAGGTTTCCAAGATTTCCCTGGTGGCCTTTCAAAGCAATATTGTCGGCAACGAATTCTGGAATGCCGAAGGCTGGACCCGGCGGACTGACCTGAATCAGTATGAATTTGTCCTGAATGAAGAGAATATTGTCCGATTCAATGGATAAAGATAAAACAGGAGGAAAAACATGGCATCATCGAAAATACAGAAAATAGAAGGCGGCGTTACTGCAGCAGCCGGTTTCATGGCAGCCCATACCGGAGCCGGAATCAAGTACACGGGAAGAGATGATATGGCAATGATCTACAGCAAGCTTCCCTGCCGGTCGGCCGGAACCTATACCCGAAATGTGGTCAAGGCCGCACCGGTGGAATACGACAGAATGCGGACAGAAAATACCGGAGATCTCCACGCCGTCGTCATCAATGCCGGTATTGCCAATGCCTGCACGGGCGCCCAGGGCCTGAAGGCCTGCCAGGAAACCTCTGACAAGGCGGCCGAGCTTCTCGGCATCCGGAGCAATGCGGTTCTCGTAGCATCGACTGGTGTCATCGGCATGCAGCTTCCCATGGATAAGGTTCTTGCCGGAGTTGAAGCCATGACCCCGAGCCTTTCCGAGACCATCGAAGCCGGTCATGACGCAGCAAAGGCCATCATGACAACAGACACCCATCCCAAGGAATGCGCCGTGACATTCGAAATTCAGGGAAAGAAATGTACCCTGGGCGGCATGACCAAGGGCTCCGGCATGATCCATCCCAATATGGGCACCATGCTCTGCTTTATCACAACCGACTGCGAGATTGAGAAATGGGCCCTGATGGAAGCCCTGAAAGCCAGTGTCAACGACTCCTTCAACATGGTTTCTGTCGATGGCGATACCTCCACTAATGATACCTGTGTCCTTCTGGCAAACGGCGCCGCGGAGAATCCTCTGATCACCATGGATTCCGAGGACTATCAGACATTCCTTGAAGCTCTGCGCTTTGTAACAAAGGACCTGGCAAAGCAGATCGCAGGAGACGGAGAGGGTGCCAGCCATCTCTTTATCGCCCATGTCCTTCACGCCAACAGTGACAGCGAAGCCAGAGTTCTGGCCAAGTCAGTCATCACTTCTAACCTGACCAAGGCAGCCATCTTCGGAAAGGATGCCAACTGGGGCCGGATCCTCTGTGCTCTCGGCTATTCCGGAGTTCATTTCCATCCGGAAAATGTAGACCTCTATTTCGAAAGTGAAAACGGGAAGATCAAGCTGGTCGAGAATGGCGTTGCCCTGAACTACAGTGAGGAAGAGGCCACAAAGATTCTATCTGCAGAAGCAGTGACTGCCATCTGCGACATGAAGGACGGCGAGGCAGAGGCAGAGGCCTACGGCTGTGATCTGACCTATGATTATGTCAAGATCAACGCCGACTACCGGAGCTGACGATAGAAACCAGTGCCAATAGACGAGCACTTGATAGAATTTGAATGAAAAGAATTCTGTCAGAGACCGAATCAGGAAAAGAAAATCAGGAAGAAGAAAAGAAGGAAAACTATGGAATCTTATATGAAGGAAGTCATGAAGAAGGCCAGTGTGCTGGTGGAGGCCCTGCCCTATATTCAGAGATTCAACCGAAAGGTGATTGTTGTAAAGTACGGCGGCTCCGCCATGGTGGATGAAGAACTGAAGACCCACGTCATCCAGGATGTCACTCTTTTAAAGCTGGTTGGTTTCCGCCCCATTATCGTTCATGGCGGCGGCAAGGAAATCAGCAAATGGGTCAGACTGACCGGCAAGGAGCCGGAATTTGTCAACGGCCTCAGGAAAACTGATGCGGACACCATGGAGATTGCCGAGATGGTCTTAAACCGGGTCAACAAGTCCCTGGTACAGAGAGTCGAAGCCCTCGGTGTCAATGCGGTCGGCATTTCCGGCAAGGACGGCGGCCTTCTCCGTGTCGAGAAGAAATATGCCGACGGCCAGGATATCGGCTATGTCGGCGATATCAAGTCGGTCAATCCCAAGATTCTGATCGATCTCGTCAAGCAGGATTTCCTTCCTATTGTCTGCCCCATCGGTCTGGATGATGAATATCACACCTATAATATCAATGCCGATGATGCGGCCTGTGCTATCGCCAAGGCTCTGCAGGCGGAGAAGCTTGCTTTCCTGACCGATACCGAGGGTGTCTACCGAGACAAGGATGATCCGGATTCTCTGATTTCAGAGCTTACGGTCGATGAGGCCAAGGCTCTGATTGAGGACGGCTCCATCCAGGGCGGCATGATTCCCAAGCTGAATAACTGCATCGATGCGGTTGAGCACGGCGTTCATCGGGTCCATATCCTGGACGGACGTATCGCCCACTGCCTCCTTCTGGAGATCTTCACCAACCGAGGCATCGGAACCGCACTGATTCAGAATGATGCGGAACGCTACCATGAGGAAGACTGAGGAAAAACATACAGAAATACAGCAGATCGAATGAAAAATGAATCTTTGATGCGAAGGGATTTGATCAGAAGATCAAAAGCCTGAAGCAGAAGGATACAGATTCCTTGCAAGGAGGACAAAAATGAGTATGCAGGATGAAATCCGCCGGGCGGATCAGAAATTGCTTCATGTCTATTCACGCTTCCCGGTGGTTTTTGACCACGGGCAGGGCGTTTATCTCTATGATACCGATGGAAAGGCCTATCTGGACTTCGGATCCGGTATCGGCGTCAGCGGCCTGGGCTATGGCGTCAAGGCCTATCAGAATGCACTGAAAAATCAGATCGATAAGCTGACCCATACCAGCAACCTCTATTATCATATGCCGATGATCGAGGCAGCGGAGAAAATCACCCGTCTTTCGGGTATGGACCGGGTCTTCTTTACCAATTCCGGTGCAGAGGCCATCGAGGGTGCCATTAAAACCGCCAAGAAATACGCCTATTTACGGGATAAGAGAGCAGGACATGAAATCGTCGCCATGCAGCACAGCTTCCACGGCCGGACCGTCGGTTCTCTTTCCGTCACCGGAACAACCCATTACCGGGAACCCTTCTATCCTCTGATGGATGGTGTGCATTTTGCTGATTTCAATGATTTTGCAACCGTAAAGAGGGCAGTGGATGACAATACCTGCGCCATCCTTCTGGAACCGGTCCAGGGAGAGGGCGGCATCTATCCGGCGGATCCTGAATTCCTGCGTCAGGTCCGGGCTCTCTGCGATGAAAAGGATATTCTTCTGATCTTTGATGAGGTTCAGTGCGGCATGGGCCGGACCGGAGCCTTCTTCACCTGGCAGAAATACGGCATCAAGCCGGATATCCTGGCCAGTGCCAAGGCGCTCGGCTGCGGCGTTCCGGTCGGAGCCTTCCTGACCACGGAAAAGGTTGCGGAGAATTCCCTGGAGCCGGGTGACCACGGTACCACCTATGGCGGAAATCCCCTGGTCTGCACCGCCGTTTCCACGGTCTGCGATCTGATGGAAGAGTTCAAGATTCCGGAACATGTCGAAAAGACCACGCCTTATTTTGAAGCAAAACTGGATGAGCTCTGCTTTGCTCATGACAGCCTGATGGGCCATCGGGGCATGGGCTTCATGCAGGGCTTGCTCTTAAAGCCCTCGATCCCGGTCGGAAATGTCGTATCGAGAGCCCTGGAGAAGGGACTGATCGTCCTTTCCGCAGCCGGCAACGTGATCCGTCTCCTGCCTCCTCTTGTTATTGAAGAAGCAGAGATCGATCAGGCCATGGCCATTCTCGGCAGTGTCCTATCAGAATTTGAAAAATAATCTAGATCAGAAGTCAAAACTCCCGGATCCTCTGAATGGATTCGGGAGTTTTTGCATTTCAGGATATGGATATGTTCGGAAAGGAGAGAAGGCTCAGTCTCCGATAATCCTCTCCAGGGTAAATTCCCGCCCTCCGATGATCTTCGAATGAATGCTGCCGCATTTGGGGCATTTGTAGGAATTCTCCCGGGAGGGCTGATATTCTGTCCCGCAGTCATCGCAGCGGGCCGTGACGGGGATAAAGTTTACCGTCAGCTTTGACCCTTCGAGGATCGTGCCCTTGATACACTGAGGATAGTAGTCCTCGAGAAAATGCGGTATTAACCCAGTGGTCTCACCGACCTTGATGACAAGCTCATCAACCGAGGTGAGATCATTTTCTTTGCAGGCGACAAGGGCCGTATCGACCATCCGTATCATATAACTTAATTCATGCATGATTTTTTCCTTTCATTGCAGGACACATTGTATCTGAAAAGAAAGATCCTGTAAATCCAATTCCGCCTTCCGGATTTTATCTTTTCTGCCCTCAAATCAGGCCGCTAGGGAGAGCCTCCTGGCCCTTGGAAAATGTACCCAATAAAGTACATCGAAAATACCTGTATTTATCCCAAATTACACAAAGCTCTGATTGAATCGTTTCCAAAATAAGAGTATGATTCTACTGGTTGTTAAAAAAATAACGAAATTGCTTACGAAATTGTACTAAATGACAGAATATTATGTACAAATCGAACATTTCGCTCTTTCTTTAACAGCATGGAGGCTTATCTATCAAAGTTTGAAAGGAGATTTGAGAAAATGTCTGCTTTACCGATAGTACCTTTTCTCATCATTTTTCCGTTCATTGTTGCCTTTCTGATGCTGATCATTCCGGTCAACCCCAAGGCTAACAGAGTGCGGAATGCAATTGCCTATATCAGCGCCGTTCTGATTATGATCGGTGTCGGTATACTGGTTGCCCAGTGGGCAATGGGAGGATCCCAGCCGATCTATCTCTACGCCAACACAGAATTTGCGGATCACATGACATTGGTCGGTGAGTTCGTTCTGATGATCGTGGTAACCTTCCTGTCATTTAAATATCACAGAGCCTGGGTTTCCATTCTGTCCATCGTTCCGACTCTTGCCATCGCCTACCTCGAGATCTGGGGACCGAAGACACAGAGCATGGAAGAGATGTCCCGGATCTACATTGACCATCTGGCTATCCTGATGTGCATCATCATCGGTATCATCGGATCCCTGATCGTCATCTATGCCGTCGGCTACATGCATGGCTATCATCACTATGCGCACAGCTGGGTCGCAGACCGGAGAAACTATTTCTTCATGGTCCTCTTCATTTTCCTGGGTGCCATGTTCGGATTCGTTCTTTCCAACTCCCTGACATGGATCCAGTTCTTCTGGGAGACCACATCCGTATGTTCCTTCCTTCTGATCGGGTATACGAGAGAGGATATCGCCATCAAGAATTCCTTCCGTGCCCTGTGGATGAACCTGCTCGGCGGATGTGCCCTGACCATCGGCATCTTTGTCTTCGCCTACAGCCAGATGAGCGTATCCTTCCAGGATCTCATCACCTATGCAGTCAATGCAGACGGCGGTAAGAAGGCAATCGCCATGATTCCGGTTGCTCTGATCGCTTTCGCCGCACTGACCAAGGCAGCTCAGCTGCCCTTCTCCACATGGCTTCTCGGAGCCATGGTTGCACCGACCCCTTCCTCTGCACTCCTTCATAGTGCGACCATGGTTAAGGCCGGTATCTACGTTCTCTTCCGTCTGGCACCTGCCATGCATGGAACCATTACAGGAAATATGATTTCCTTCGTCGGAGGCTTTACCTTCCTGGCCGCTTCCTTCATGGCAATCGCCCAGAGCGATGGCAAGAAGGTTCTGGCTATGTCGACCATCAGCAACCTCGGTCTGATGGTCGCCTGCGCAGGCATGGGTACACCGGAAACCATCTGGGCCGGTTCCTTCCTCATGATCTTCCACGCAGTCAGCAAGTCCCTCCTTTTCCAGGATATCGGTGCAACCGAGAACTCCCTGGGATCCCGTGACGTTGAGGCTATGCACGGACTTCTTTACCGTCTGCCTATGCTTGCAACCTGCATGTTCATCGGAATTGCCGGCATGTTCCTGGCACCTTTCGGTATGCTGATTTCCAAGTGGTCAGCTCTTCGTGCATCGGTTGATGAAAACAACATTATCATGACACTGATGGTTGTCTTCGGTTCTGCAACCACTTCCTTCTACTGGACCAAGTGGCTGGGCAAGCTGATCGCCGTCACAAATGAAAAGCCTGTAAAGGATATCACCAAGCCCAATGAAAAGATTTCCATTATCATTCATACGGTTATGATGATCGCCCTCTGCATTTTCGTACCGCTTCTTACTACAGCTTATGTACAGCCTATGCTGAATGAGATGTTTACCAACGGAAAGGGCGCTCAGGTTCTTCCGACCTCCATCCTTTACCTCCTGGTTCTTCTCATTGTCTTCGTATTCGCAGTACCGGCCATTGCATACCTCTTCTCCAAGAACATGAAGGCCAATGAAAAGCTTTCCTACATGAGCGGTATCAATACCGGACATGATGACGGATTTACCAACTCCTTCGGTGGAGAGACAAAGCTTCAGCTTTCCAACTACTACTTCAAGGATGTCTTTGGTCAGAGAAAGCTCATGCTTCCCTGCCAGCTTTTAACGGCTTCCGTCATTATCGTTATGCTCTGCATGATTATAGGAGGTGCATTCTAAGATGGTTACAAGAATCATTCTTATCCTTTGTTATATTTTACTTGCACCGTGTCTGGGCGGAATCCTGGAAGGATTTGACCGTAAGATCTCCGCACGTATGCAGGGACGTATCGGACCGCCGATCCGTCAGCCTTTCTTCGATGTCATCAAGCTCTACAAGAAGCAGTACATTGTCGTTAACCACTCTGTACATTTCCTGCTTTTAAGCTATGCAGCTCTGATGATTCTGACCGGATGCATGTTCTACGGCGGAACCGACCTTCTGCTTTGCTTCTTCGTACTTTCCACAGCTGCAACCTTCCTTTACTTTGCAGCAGTCATCACAAATTCTCCTTACTCCACCATCGGAGCGCAGAGAGAGCTGGTTCAGATGATGGCTTACGAGCCGGCAGTCCTTCTGACAGCAGTAGGTTTCTACCTGGCAACCGGATCCTTCAATGTATCGGATATCATCAATTCCGACTACAGCCTGATCGTCAAGATGCCTGGCTTCTTTGCAGCCTTTGTCTTCATCATGACCATCAAGATGCGGAAGTCCCCCTTCGATACCTCCGCTTCTCATCATCCTCATCAGGAGTTGGTCAAGGGTATTACCACAGAAATGGGCGGCAAGAACCTCGGCGTATTCAATATCACAGAATGGTATGAGAACATCTTCCTTCTGGGCGTTGTAGCACTCTTCATTATCAATAAGAACCCCTGGAGCTATCTGGCAGCAGTCCTTGTGATCCTGGCTGTCTACTTCCTCGAGATTCTGATCGATAACACCTGCGCCCGTGTAAAGTGGGAACTGATGCTGAAGATGACCTGGTTCGTTACCCTGCTCTGCTCCGGACTGAACCTTCTCATCCTGATGCTGGTTCGTTAATTCGATTCATTGATTCGAATGCAATGATTGCAGGAAATCATTCGTATCGGTCTATATTTATAAGAAATATAGACCATGTCGAATGAAAGCTATATTGATATTTCTGTGGAGGAAATAAAATGGCAAATGTAAAGAGATCGCCCTGGCTCATCCATTATGACGGATCGAGCTGTAACGGCTGTGATATCGAGGTTCTGGCCTGCCTGACCCCGATTTATGATGCAGAACGTCTCGGTGTCGAGAACACCGGAGACCCCATGCAGGCTGATATCCTTCTGATTACCGGAGGAATCAATGCGCAGGCTGAGCCGGTCGTAAAGCAGATTTATGACCAGATGCCCCGTCCCAAGGTTGTAGTTGCAGTCGGTGTCTGTGCCTGCACCGGCGGTGTCTTTAAGGACTGCTACAATATCAAGGGCGGTGCGGATACCGTAATTCCTGTCGATATCTATGTACCGGGCTGCGCTGCAAGACCCCAGTCCATTATCGACGGAATCATTCAGGCAAGAGATTTGTTCCAGAAACGGTCCGAGGAGCATGATGCTCTGGTCAAGGCCGGAAAGACCTATGAGGATCTGAAGAAGGAACAGGAAACAAAGAAGGAGGAAGAGAATGGCTGAGGTGATCAATGCTGGTAACGTTCAGATCGAGGTTCCTCTGGATAAGCTTCTGATGGAAGTCATGAAAATGAGAGACCGGGGTCTTCGTTTTGACCAGGCCTGTGCGGCCTATGTCAATGAAAAGTTCGAGCTGTCCTATTCCTTCTCAGATGATGACGCTTACCGTTTTGAAAACATTCGTGTTGTCATTGATCTGGACGAGGAGGTTCCCTCTGTATCCAATATCTATCCTGCCGCAGTTTTCTATGAAAACGAGATGCGGGAGCTGTTCGGTGTCCGGATCGAAATGATTTCTTTCGATCTCCATGACAAGCTCTATCGTCTGGGTAAGGATGTTGTATATCCCATGCTTCCGGAAGCCGGAAAGAAGAAGATGGCTGAGGAGATGGCAGCGGATAAGGAAAAGGCAGAGAAGGAAGAGGCTGAAACCGCTTCTTCTGATGCTAAGGAAAACGGAGGTGAACAGTAATGGGAAAGAGAAGTGTTGTTCCTTTCGGACCCCAGCACCCGGTTCTGCCGGAGCCGATTCATCTGGATCTTGTCATCGAGGATGAGAAGGTCGTTGAGGCTGTCCCCAATATCGGATTTATTCACAGAGGTCTGGAAGGCCTGACAGATAAGCGTGATTTCAAGCAGATGACCTATGTCATCGAGCGTACCTGCGGTATCTGCTCCTTCGGTCACGGCCTCGGCTATGTGGAAACCATTGAAAAAATCATGAATGCCGAAGTACCGGCCCGTGGCAAGTACTTAAGAACCGTCTGGGCCGAGCTCGCCCGTATGCACAGCCATCTGCTCTGGCTTGGTCTTATGGCCGATGCCTTCGGATTTGAATCTCTCTTTTATCAGTCCTGGAGAATCCGTGAGCGGGTTCTGGATCTTCTGGAAATGACGACCGGCGGCCGTCTGATCTTCTCCGTCAATGAACCGGGCGGTGTCCTTCGTGACATCAATTCCGATCAGGAGAAGGAGATCTTAAAGGAACTGGATATCATGGAAGGCGAAGTCAAGGATATTGAGAAGACCTTCCTTCAGGATTATACCGTTGAGTCCCGTCTCAAGGGCGTCGGCTATCTGTCCAAGGAACAGGCTCATGACCTGGGCTGCTGCGGACCTTTCGCCAGAGCATCAGGACTGTCCTACGATATGCGTAAGCTTGGCTATGAGGCATACGGTGACCTGGATTTCGAGCCGATTATCTCCACTCAGGGTGATGCCTATGCCCGCTGCGAGTGCCGTGTCAAGGAAGTCTTTCAGTCCATCGACCTGATCCGTCAGGCCTTTGCCAAGATGCCGGCCGGCGATATCAGTAATCCGGTCAAGGGCAACCCCAACGGTGAGCATTTCACACGGATCGAGCAGCCCAGAGGAGAGGCCATCTACTATGTCAAGGCCAATGGTACCAAGAAGCTGGATCGTTTCAGAATGCGGACTCCTACCTTTGCTAACCTGGCCGGTCTCTGCGAGACCCTGAAGAACTGTGAATATTCTGATGTCGGAATTCTGGCTCTGACCATCGATCCCTGCATCAGCTGTACCGAGAGATAAGGAGGAGCGATTCCATGAGTGTTATGAAGTTTGCACCGACGATGCTGAAGCAGCTCTTCAAGAAGCCGGTTACAAAGAATTATCCTGCGGAACCCATCGATTATCCGGAGGGTTCCCGGGGGCATATCGATATTGATATTCAGCAGTGTATCAGCTGCGGTCTCTGCATGATCAACTGTCCTTCTGCCGCCATCAAGGTGAATAAGAAGGACAAGACCTGGACCATCAATCGTTTTGACTGTGTTCAGTGCGGTCTCTGTGTGCAGGTCTGCCCTAAGAAGTGTCTTTCTCTGAATCCCGGCTATCAGACTCCGGGCCCTGAGAAGTATACCTATTCTCAGACTCATATCATGACGGAGGAAGAGAAGAAGAGGGCTGCCGAGGCTGAGGCCAGAAAGCAGGCTGCCATCAAGGCTGCTATGGAGAAGAAGAAGGCTGCTGCCGCTGCCGCTGCGGTTGCGTCGGCTGAGAAGAAGCCGGAGGCCTGAGAGGGCGGATCGGTTTCGCCTTAAGGCAGGACTTTAGGATTTAAGGATGTGAAAGTGGTAGGTTCCACGTATGGGAGTGGGGTTTTACAGGCTTTCGCATCCTTTTTTGTATCTGCAAACTGGCGGCCGCCCCTGAGGACCCATCTCGTCCTCAGGGTTGCTTCGCCCTGGAACTTCATCGAACGTTCTTTCCGTCGAAAAGCGGCCCTGCGGAACTCGCCGCTCCGCGGCTCAGACAGTCCTCGGGCTTATCGCTTTTCTCGGTCGACCGTTCGGAAGTTCCAAGGCTTGCAAATTCGTCCGAGACGGGTCCTCTATGGGCGGCAGGAGTGTACGAGAAAGACCTAATAGAATGGTATACAGATGTTATGCCGTTGCAGAAAGTGGAATCTCACTTAAACTGCAGTGAAATGTTTCAGATATATAGATTATGAAAGGAATCTAGCCTTGCGAAAGAAGCTGGAAATAACAGTATATGGCATGGTTCAGGGTGTCGGATTCCGTCCCTTCGTGGCCGGTCTCGCTGATGAGATCGGTCTGGACGGAAATGTCCGGAACTCCGGCGGAATTGTGCATATTACCGCTGCCGGGGAAGAGGGCCGTCTCGATGAGTTCCTAAAGAGGATGTCTTCGGATGCGCCCAAGGAGTCTGTTATCCAGCGAATTGAAAGCCATGATGCGGAGAAGGATGAACCGGATGATGTGACAGGCTTCTCTATTATTCAGAGTACCCGGGATCATGACCGGATCCGTCTGCTTCCGCCGGATCTGGCGACCTGCCCGGCCTGTGAGAGGGAGCTTCTGGACCCGAAGAACCGACGCTTCCGCTATCCTTTTATTTCCTGTACGGTCTGCGGCCCGCGCTTCTCAATCCTGGAGGATATTCCTTATGACCGGGAAACAATCACCATGAAGAAATTCCCCATGTGTAAGGAATGTGAAAGGGAATACCGGACTCCGGGTGACCGGAGGCGGCATGCCCAGACCATTGCCTGCCATGATTGCGGCCCGGTGCTTCGTTCGCTGGAGCGAAATGAAGAGCATACCGGGGAAGAGGCCCTGGATCGTGCAATCAGCCTTCTGAAGGCAGGTAAGGTCATTGCTTTAAAGGATATCGGCGGTTTTCATTTTGCCTTCCGGGCAGATTCCGAGACTGCGGCAAAGCGGCTTCGGGCCTGGAAGAACCGGGAGCGAAAGCCCTTTGCCGTCATGTTTCCGGATCTTTCTTCGATCGAAGCGCATTGCTTTCTGAATCCGAAGGAAAAGGATCTTCTTCAGTCCAGGGTCCGGCCCATTGTCCTGGTCCGTCAGAAGGACCGAAAGCTCTGGCCGGAGGTTTCCGCCTACAGTGACCGGATGGGTGTCATGCTGCCGTCGGACCCCTTACAGATTCTGATTCTTCGGGAGACGGGGCCTCTGGTTATGACCAGCGGCAACCGCGGCGGAGAACCCATAGCCATTGAGAGCAGCGGCCTGATCGAAGCCATGCGGGAGGGCTTTCCGGATCTGATCCTTGACCATGACCGGGATATCCTGACTCCATTGGATGATTCAATCTATCAGATGTCGGGGGATGAAGTTCAGATTCTCCGCCGGGCCCGCGGCCTGGTGCCGGATCCTATCTGGTTGTCCAGGAAATGTAAGGCGGATACCTTTGCTTCCGGCGGTGACCTGAAGAATACCTTTGCTCTGGCAAGGGACAATGCGGTCTATCTTTCCGGCCACTTCGGGGATCTGGAGTGGCGGGCCTGCCAGGAGGCCAGAGACAAGTCCATCCGGAATATGGAAAGGCTTCTGGATATCCATCCTCTGCGCTTTGCAGGAGATCTCCATCCGGCCTATATTTCCGCCCGATTGCTGTCGAAAATGGCGGATGAGACGAATATCAGTTTCTACCAGCATCATCTGGCCCATATTGCAGGCGTCCTTGCTGAGTGCGGGCTGACCGGAGACTGCCTGGGCCTGGCTTTTGACGGAACCGGATACGGTACGGACGGCAGTGTCTGGGGAAGTGAGTTCCTGCAGATTCACCAGGATACGGATCCGAAGGACGGTAAGGATACGCTGACCTGGCAGAGAGTCGGCTCTCTGGTTCCCATCCGCCAGATCGGCGGAGATGAGGGGGCGCGGGATGGAAGAAAAAGTCTCTTCTCCTATCTGATGAAGGCATGTGAAGAGGGGCTCTGCAGAGAAGAAGAGCTTCGGAGCCATCTGGAGGGTCTTTACCCGGATAAGGATTGGCGTTTTCTTCATGCGGCTTATCAGAGCGGGATCAATTCGGTAACATCGACCTCTATGGGACGCCTCTTTGATGCGGCAGCGGCACTTCTCGAAATCAGTGACCGGAACAATTACGAAGGGGAGAGTCCCATCCGACTGGAGACAGAAGCCTGGGAATGTGATATTCTTAAGAATGCTGAATCCCTTCCGGCGGAATTGTCCGAATGGAATGAGAAGAATTATTTGGAAAGAAAGGATTCTTCCGGAAATTCAGCTCGCCACTCTGAAAAAATTCAAGATAGCGATTCTGAACATTACATCCGACGGACCGGAAGCATCCTTGAGATCGACGGACCTGCCATTCTCTATGATCTTCTGATGGAAAAGGAGAGCGGAGCCTTTTCAAAGGCAGAGCTGGCCTACCATTTTCATCAGAAACTGATTGGGGCAGTCACGGCTCTGACTGAGGAACTTGTTCGTTCAGATAAAATGTTCCGTACAGAGGCAGATACAGAGCCGGGTACAGCAACGGGATCTGGGGATGAGATCAGAACAGAAGCGGTCGAAAGGGCAAAGCCGGCGATCGCCCTGGCCGGCGGAACCTTCTTAAACCTGATTCTTTTCCAGGGCGTGAAACAGGCTCTGGAGGCCAGAGGTTTTCAGGTCTTCTTCAATCGATTGGTTCCGCCCGGCGACGGCGGATTATCTCTGGGCCAGGTCTATCTTTCAACCTATGATCAGGTAGCTGAGAGGAAATAAGGTCAGCAAGTATATAGCATATAGATGGAATGAACTGTTAGAAAGGACAATATAAAATGTGTGTTGCATTACCGGGTAAGGTCATTCAGGTCATGAGTAAGGACCGGAAGGCCAAGGTGGATTTTAACGGGAATACCGTAGATGCCAGAACCGGTTTCGTTGAGATCAAGCCGGGCGATTATGTTCTGGTACATGCCGGCTGCATCCTTCAGAAGATGACCAAGGATGAGGCCGAGGAGATGACGGAGCTTTTCACGACTCTGGAGGGCATGGGCTGATATGGATCTCGAGAAAATCAAGGAAGAACTGAAAAATTACGATGGCCAGGACGTCCAGATCATGGAGGTCTGCGGCAGCCATACCGGAGCCATTGCAAAGAACGGCATACCGGGCCTCCTGTCTAACCATATCCATCTCCTGTCCGGCCCGGGCTGCCCGGTCTGCGTTACGCCTTCTTCCTATGTGGACAAGCTCCTGGATCTGGCCATGGATCCCAAGAACTGCATCGTGACCTTCGGTGACCTGATCCGGGTGCCGGGCTCGACCAAGCGGACCCTGTCCACGGCAAGAGGAGAGGGTGCAAGGGTTGAGATGGTTTACTCGCCCATGGACACAATCGAACTGGCCAGGAAGGATCCAGACACGACCTATATTTTCGCGGCGGTCGGCTTCGAGACAACGACTCCGGTCTACGCTCTTCTGGTCGATGAGATCATCCGCCAGGATATCAGAAATATAAAGCTTCTCACCGCAATCAAGACCATGCCGGAGGTCATCCGCTATCTGATGGAATCGGGTGCTCCGATCGACGGTTTCCTGGCGCCTGGTCATGTCTCGGTAGTGACCGGTGTCCATGTCTATGAGCCCATCGCCCGGGATTTCCATATTCCTTTCGGCGTTGCCGGTTTCCAGGGAGAAGAGCTTCTCGTGGCCATCTACGGTATCGTCAAGGCCAGGGGCTGCGGCAAGGTCATGAATTTCTATCCCTCTGTTGTAAAGGAGGACGGAAATCCGGCGGCCAGAGTCATGATTGACAAGTATTTCGAGAAATATGATGCGGCCTGGCGGGGCATGGGCATTGTGCCGGGATCCGGAAAGATTCTTAGACCTGAATACCAGTATCTGGATGCCGGAAGCTTTGGCCTGGACCAGGATCATAAGGCCAATCCGGCCTGCAGCTGCGACCGGGTTCTGATGGGAAAGATCCGTCCCTATGACTGTCCGCTTTTCGGCAAGGTCTGCACACCCCTGAATCCTCAGGGCGCCTGCATGGTAAGTACCGAAGGCTCCTGCTTTTCCTATTTTTCCAACCATCGGCATGACCGGTGATGGAAATATGACCTGAATCTGTTTTGATCGATTGCTGAATGGATTTCAGAAGAAAAACAGATGGAAATGAAGGCCGGATCCATGCGACAGAGAGGGCATAAAAAGCTGGAAAAACCTGAAAACAGAGGATCAAAAGTAAGAAGATCCACAAATCGTATTACGAGGTGAATAATGGAAGACGATAAGATTCTGATGGTACATGGCAGCGGCGGCAGCGCGACCGGCGAGCTCATCGATACCATCTTCGATAAGGAATTTTCAAACAAGACCCTGGACCAGATGGAGGACTCGGCAGTTGTGCCCGGAAGCGGAAGAATCGCCATGACAACCGACAGCTTTGTTGTCACTCCTGCCGAGTTTAGGGGCGGTGATATCGGCCGTCTCTGTGTCTGCGGTACGGTCAATGATCTTCTCATGCGGGGCGCAGTTCCCAAATACCTGACTTGCGGCTTTATCCTTGAGGAAGGCTTGTCCATCGACCTTCTGAAGCGGGTGGTTCACTCCATGGCGGAGACCGCCAGAGAAGCCGGAGTCGAGATCGTAGCCGGCGATACCAAGGTTGTCAACGGCCACGGAGAACTCTATATCAATACCGCCGGTGTCGGCTTCGTTCCGGACGGTCTGGAGATCTCTGCAGACAAGGCGGAGGTCGGTGACCAGATCCTGGTTTCCGGTACCATGGGCGACCATCATGCCGCCATCCTTTCCGAACGTATGGAAATCGAGACCGATATTCAGAGTGACAATGCACCCCTTGTCGATATGGTCAGCAGGCTGATCGGCGCCGGTCTTCACATTCATACCCTCCGCGATATTACACGTGGCGGTCTGGGAACCGTTTTAAAGGAGCTTTCCGAGAGTGCGAAGAAGACCTTTGTCATTGAAGATGATCTGATTCCGGTGACCGACAAGGTCCGCGATTTCTGCGGTCTTCTTGGCCTGGATCCCGTCTACATGGGTAATGAAGGCAAGCTGGTCTGCATTCTTCCCAAAGAGGAGAGTGACAAAGCTCTGGAAATTATCCGCCATTCCCGCTACGGTGAAAAGGCCTGCCGGATCGGAGAGGTGACAGCGGATTCCGACGGACGGCTTTTCGCCCGGACAAGAATCGGCGGCGAGCGGGAACTGGATGTTCTCCAGGGAGAAGGTCTTCCGCGAATTTGTTAAGTTTTCGGGTCCTATTGTAATATTTGAAAAACTTCGTTAAAATACAGACAGTACGGGCAGCAGGACTTACCTTTATTTCTTTGTTTGAAAAGAAAGGGGAGGTCCTCTTATGAAATGCAAATTAAAGTTCAGAAACTGCCGCAGACTGGCTGTATTTTTTATGGCCCTTTTTCTGGCGGCAAGTCTTTTTACGTCCTGCGCAAAAACCTCCTATCTGGAGCAAAAAAACGGGAAGACGGCGGATGCGGCCGGACAGAAGTCCGGAAGCTCGAAATCCTCGGATTCCGGGACATCAAAAGCAGGAACGAAAGGATCAAAGTCTTCCGGAACAGATACGGAGACCGGAGATCTCTGGGTCGTCCAGGTGACCGGAGCCGTAAAGAATCCCGGCGTTTATCAGGTAAAAGCGGATTCCCGGGTCTATGAGGCCATTAATCTGGCCGGCGGACTTTCGGAAAATGCCGCAGCCGATTCCCTGAACCAGGCCGGCTATCTGGAAGACGGGCAGATGATTCATGTTCTGACCAGGGAAGAGGCGGCCAGTCAGCCGGAGCTTTCGGCAGCAGGATCGGCATCTTCCCCTGCAGGCGCGTCAGCCGGCGGTTCCGGATCCAAAGCGGCGGATAGCAGAGTCAACATCAACCGGGCCGGAAAGGAAGAGCTCATGCAGCTCCCCGGCATCGGCGAAAGCAAGGCGGAAGCCATTCTGGCCTATCGAAATGAGCACGGAAGCTTTTCTTCCGTGGAGGATTTGCAGAAAATCAGCGGCATCAAGGAGGGTGTCCTCCAGAAAATCAGAGACCGATGCACCGTTGGTTAATATAAAGAAAATAGATCGAGGATAGTGAAAATGGCAAAAAGGGTTTTGGTTGTAGATGATGAAAAGCTGATTGTGAAGGGCATTCGTTTCAGCCTGGAGCAGGACGGCTATGAAGTGGACTGCGCCTACGACGGAGAAGATGCATTGAAGCATGCCCAGGAAAATCACTATGACATGATTCTTCTGGACATCATGCTGCCGAAGATGGACGGCTATGAGGTCTGCCAGCATATCCGCGAATTTTCCAAGGTGCCGATCATCATGCTGACCGCCAAATCCGATGATATCGATAAGATCCTCGGCCTGGACTACGGCGCCGATGACTATATCACCAAGCCCTTCAATATTCTTGAAGTCAAGGCCAGAATCAAGGCGATCATGCGCCGGACCAGTCCGGAAGCTCCGGTCGAAGAGAAGAAGGAAGAAATCACAAGCGGCGATATCCGGATGAATATCGAAAACCGCCGTGTCTATGTCAAGGGTCAGGAGCTGAATCTGACCGGCAAGGAATTTGATCTCCTTCTCCTTCTGGTGGAAAATCCCGGAAAGGTCTATTCGAGAGAAAGCCTTCTGTCCAAGATCTGGGGCGCGGATTATCCCGGTGATGCCCGGACGGTCGATGTTCATATCCGTCGTCTGAGAGAAAAACTGGAACCCAACCCTTCCGATCCCCGTTATGTCCATACCAAGTGGGGCGTCGGATACTATTATCAGGTCTAGTCTGGAATAAGAGATGAATAAATTTAAACGCTTTTTCACAGGCATGCGTTTTCTGGTTTTTCTGGTTACTTTCCTGGCGGCACTGATTCCGGCAGGGCTCTTAAGCTACAGCTTCTTACGACTCTATGAAAGTAAGCAGATCAGTACGGATTATTCTCAGATTACCAGCCAATCCAAGCTCCTGGCCAACCAGATCGCATCCACCGGCTATATCGATGACCCTTCACAGGTCGATTTCCTGAATGCAGAGATGACAGCCCTGGCCAATGCCTATTCGGGCAGGATCATGGTCATTGACAGTTCTCTTCATGTGGTAAAGGACACTTACGGAGCAGAAGAGGGCAGAACCATTGTCTGGACCAATGCGGTCCGGGCCGCCCGCGGAGAAACCTCTTATACAGTGGACCGGAAGGACCATGCCATTATCGTGGCAGCGCCTATTCCCAACCTGAGCTATGTCAAGGACAGTGGCCAGAAGACAGCCAATACGGACAGCCTGACGAATAGCGGGACCGGACAGAAATCATCACAGACAAATATAGGCCCTTATCTCGGTGTCCTTCTCACAGTGAAATCAACGGAATACATTTCTCAGAATTTCTCCTTCTATCAGGATTCTACCTGGGAGGGACTGCTTCTGACCCTGATTTTCGCAGGACTGCTGGCTTTCTTCTTTTCCCGTTTCCTTTCGGCTCCCCTGCAGAAAATTATTGAGAGGATCCCGAAGATTCAGGATGATTCCGAGGACTCCCTGCCGGTCAAGGGCTATCGGGAGACTCAGGAAATTGCCGTGGAATTCAATGACTTTAAGCAGAAAATGCAGACCATCGACAGCTCGCGGTCTGAATTTGTCTCCAATGTCTCTCACGAGCTGAAGACGCCCCTGGCTTCAATCAAGGTCCTGGCCGATTCCATCAATTCCATGGGAGACCAGGCGCCGATTGAGATGTACCGGGAATTCATGGGAGATATTACCCATGAAATCGACCGTGAGACATCGATTATCAATGACCTTCTGTCTCTGGTCAAGATGGATAAGAGCGGTGTCAGTCTCGAGATCAAGTCCATGAATCTGAATGATCTCATGGAATCCCTTTTAAGAAGACTCCGGCCTCTGGCGGAAAAGCAGGGCGTCGAGCTTGTTATGGAAAGCTTCCGGCCTGTGGTCTGCGACGTGGATGAGGTGAAATTTACCCTGGCCATCATGAACCTGGTGGAAAACGGCATCAAGTACAACCATGAGGGCGGATGGGTTCATGTCACCCTGAATTCGGACTACGAGTACTGCTATATCAAGGTCAAGGATTCCGGCATGGGCATACCCGAGGATTCGATTGACCATATCTTCGAGCGGTTCTACCGGGTCGACAAGTCTCATTCAAGAGAGATCGGCGGTACCGGACTCGGTCTTGCTATCACATGGAATGCCATCAAGCTCCATCATGGAGAGATCAAGGTCTCTTCGATTCTCGGAGAGGGAACGACTTTTGATGTCCGAGTTCCGCTCAGATACATCCAGGAGGAGAATCAGGAGGAAAAGAAGTAATGCGAAGGAAACTTTTGCCTAAAAGACTTTTGCCCGGCCTGCTTGTTCTCTGCCTGCTTCTGACCTTATTTGGCGGATGCGGAAAAAAGCAGGAGAAATCCGAATATGTCCTCTATGATCTGAATGCAGACCGGACGGATTTTATTGAAGAAAACTATACACCGACCAAGACCAGGGCAAAGGATATGGCAGAAGAGATGCTGAATGATATGTCTTCGGACAAGTCCAGCGGGAACCGTCTTCGGCCGATTCCGAGCGAGGTCAGTATCCAGTCGGTGACCCTGGATCAGGAAAGCGGTCTTCTGACCGTCTCCTTTTCCAGAGCTTACAGTAATCTGAACGGGGCACAAGAGGCCATGACCAGGGCTGCTATCGTAAAGACCCTTCTTCAGATCCGTGGAGTGACCATGGTGGACTTCCAGGTCGAGGGTACCGAGCTTGTAGACGGAAACGGAAATGTGGTCGGTGCCATGGATGAGACCAGCTTTGTAGAGGGCATGACCCGGTCCGACAGCCCGAAGAATTCAACAGAGCTGACCATCTACTATCCAAGTGCTGACGGATCCGCCCTTGTCGCTCAGAAGAAGAAGGTGACCTATTCCAGCAATATCCCGATCTACCGGGTGGCTCTGAACTGCCTGCAGAAGAAGCCCAAGGACAGCGACCTGAACCCGGCCTTTCCTTCGACGGCAAAGGTTCTGTCCATGACCGTAGCGGACAGTATCTGCTATCTGAATTTTGATACCAACTTCCGGACCAGCAGTTCCAATGTGCCCCTGAAGACCGCCATTTATTCGATTGTGGATACGCTGACGGAACTGTCCTCGATCAAGGGCGTGCAGATCAGTATCAACGGAGAGAATGTATCCCTCTCCGATGATGATAAAACCGGTGTCATCTTCCGCCGGGATACGACTCTGATCCGGGAGGATGACAGTAAGAATTCAGATTGAATATCAGGATACAGACGGAATATGGCCCGTCATTTGAAACAATATCTAAATGACGGGCAGGCAATGACAATTTTATAAAACAAATTTGGGAGGTACCTGTTTGAAGCGGCCGCTGTTTTTTCTTGCGATCGCATTCGTGTCAGGCATCTGCTTTGGAAGAGGCCTTCGCCCGGACGGGCTGACCCTTTTCCTTCTGATTTTCACTGGACTTGTTCTTTTACTACGATCCTATTTATCTTCGGAGAGAAGAAATAAGGAAAACGGTCACAGGCTTGTGGAGTTCAGTACCTTTGACCCCTTTCATCGGATCGGCTTGAACACTTCAGACCAGATTATCCAAAGAAAGACCGTATTTTCGCTCTTTCTTCTCTTTGCCCTTCTTGTATTTCTTATCGCAGCTGCCTACAGCAGGGCTGCCATGGAAGGAGCCGGGAGAAAAAGAGAGCGTCTGGAAGCCGAAAGCGCCTCTGTGAAAATCACTGGAATCGTCAGTTCTCTCACCGTGAAAGAGGATTCTATCCAATGCATCCTGACCGATGCCAAGGTTATCACTTCCCATGGAATCCTCACCCCCGGATCCCTTCTTGTTTACCCGAAAATCGAATCCGATTCCAGCGCTTTGGCATGGAAATCGGATGGCACAGAAAAAGAATCCAATACAGAATCCGATCTGAAGACGTCTGATCATTCGGATTCGTCAGATTCAAAATCCGCACAGAAACGGCCGGCATCCTCTGAATTCTCGGAGGAATGGCGGCCTGGCTGTCATGTCCGTCTCACAGGACAGATCTCCGCCCTGGAGCCAGCCAGAAATCCCGGAAATTTTAATGCCAGAAGCTACTATGAAGCAAGAGGAATTCTCTGTGCGGTGAAGAATGCCGATCTGATTTCCTCTGTGAAGGGCAGAAATCCTGTCGACCGTTTCCGGTCTTTTCTCTATGCCCTCCGAAGCCGGATGACCGAGACCTACACCAGAGCCCTGCCGGGCGAAGAGGGCGGCCTTCTGGCTTCCATGACCCTGGGCAGCCGGGAAGAGCTTTCGGAGGAGGCCCGGGGCCTCTTTCAGAAGGCTGGCCTCATTCATCTCATGGCCGTTTCCGGCACCCATATTCAGGTCGTTGCCTCCCGTCTCTATAAGAAGTTGAAGAAAAAGGGAGCCGGGCTTTTCCTTTCCGGTCTTCTGGCCGGCCTTGCCGCGCTTTTCTACGGAGCTCTCTGCGGCAATTCCCTGTCCACTGACCGGGCCGTCGGTATGTTTCTCCTTCTGGTTCTGGGGGATATCCTGGGCAGAGCCTATGATACCCTGACCGGTCTCGGCCTTCTGGCGGTCCTCCTTTTACTTCGCCAGCCGGCCGCTATTGAGGATACCGGTTTTATCTTTTCCTTCTCTGCGGTCCTTGTCATGGTCCTTTTCCAGAATCCTCTCGCCAGAGCCTATCAGTCCTTCTGCAAGAACCGCTATGAGAGGAAGTACCGGAGAAAGGTCGGAGAGCGTTTTCTCCTCTCTCTCCCTGAGCAGGCCGCCTTAAGATTCCTTTCGGCTCTGGGTTTTCAGCTCGCGACCCTTCCATTGATGGCTTATCTCTTTTATGAGATCCCGGTCTACGTTTTCCTGTTGAATCTTCTGGTCCTGCCGCTTTTTCCTCTGCTTCTGATTCTGGGCCTGGCCGGTGGCCTGATCTTAAGCCTTCTGCCCCTGGATTTTCTGCTTTGGCCCTGCCACCTGATTCTCTACCTCTATGAGTGGACGGCGGATCTGTCCCAGCGCATGCCCGGCGGACGGCTCATAGTCGGGAAACCAGCCCTGGCCCTTATCTCCCTTTATTATCTGATCCTCATGGCATTGACGCATTCAATTCAGAGAAAGATAGACCCTCCGAGGGTCCTTGCTCTTTTGGCCTTGAGTTTCCTTCTCATCGTAAGACTGCCGGAGCCCTGCCATGTCGATATGCTGGATGTCGGTCAGGGAGACGGGATTCTGATTCATGACCGGAAGGGCGGAAATCTCATGGTGGATGGCGGAAGCAGTGATGTAAATAAGGTGGGAACCTACCGCATCCTTCCCTATCTGAAGGAGGAGGGGATACGAAGCCTGGATTCCTGGGTGATTTCCCATACCGATAATGATCATATTTCAGGCATGAAGGAGGTCATCGAATCCGGCTATCCTCTGGGACAGATCATAATTGCAAAGGGCATGCCGAGAGATGAGAGCTGGGAGGAGATCGCGGAGCTGGCGGAGGCCCACGAGATCCCGGTTCGGGAGGTCAGCCCGGGCGACTGCCTGGTCATGGGAGACAGCCGGCTGACCTTCCTCTGTCCCGATGATGGCATTCCATCTGATGAGTTGATGGAAGAGGGCTCTAAGGGATCGTCGAAGGGATCGTCAAAAGAATCATCAAAAAAGACCTCCGGCGGCTCGTCGAAAGAGGCTTCCGAAGATGCGGATAAGAATGCCCTCTGCCTGAGTTTCTGGCTGGAGACCTGGGATGCCTGTGGAATTTTTACCGGAGATCTGCCCATAGAATCGGAAAATAAAATTATGGAGTCAGAACTGTTTTCGGATCTGATCCGGGGAAATGGACAGGGCAATCGTCAGACTAAGGCTGAGAGTAATAGTAAGAGCCAGGATTCGGATCAGAATCAGACACCCGGCAGGCGGCTTACCTTTATCAAGGTCGGCCATCACGGCTCCGCGACCTCATCAGGAGAGGACTGGCTGGATGCTCTGAATCCGGAAACCGCCCTGATTTCGGCCGGGAAGAACAACCGCTATGGTCATCCTTCCAAAGAGACCATAGAGAGGCTCAATGACCGGGACATTCCCTGGCATCTGACCAGCCAGGAAGGCATGATTCGGGTAGAGTTTGGTGGAAAAATAAAAGTCAGTTCGTATCTGAATTGAGATGCAGGAGACAATAAAGTCACAACCTTACGACATGTGGATATGAATAAAAGTGAAATCATCGCCCTGCAGTAGAATGACAGAGAAGGTTTCTTACTACCTGCAGTAGGTCATCATGAGGACTTCTACGGCAAGCCTAGGGTTAATGCGGCCGGTCTTGGCCCTTTCCTCGAGATCTGCCGCATCTCTCAGGAGACTTTTGATATCCCGGACCTGAAAGCGACGGGCCAGATTCAGATTCTTACTGACATAATAGGGATACATGCCGGAGGTCTTGGCAATGGCAGCATTGTCGTAATGCTCAGCCTCCATCTCTTTGGCCAGAAGAAGCTGGCGGAACTGGCGCTCGATCAGAGCCAGAATGCCTAAGGGATCCTCCTTGGATTCCAGAAGACCCTGATAGTAGGACATGACCTTGTCGGCATTTTTTTCGGAAATGGCGGAGATCATATCGAAAACCTTGGCCTCGGCCTGGCCTGCGCAGATACTGTCGACATCCTCGACCGTGATTTCCGGCCGGTCGCCCACATAGCTCAGGAGCTTTTCGAATTCTGTGTCCATTTGATCCATGCTTTCGCCGGTCCGGGTATGGAAATCCTCCCAGGCCTGACGGCGCATCTTTTTTCCGGCTTTTTTCAGGCGATTGCCGATCCAGGTCATGAGATCCCTTTCCTTTAGGGTCTCAAAGAGAACCGGCTGGCAGTCCTCGCTTTTAACAATAGCCTTGAAGCAGGAATTCCGCTTGTCTACAGCGCTCTCCACGAAAATGAAGATCGTGGTTTCCGGAATTCCTTTCTTAATATAATCCGCAAAAGCATCGTGCTTGTTCTTGAAGAAATTGCTGTCCTCGATCAGAATCACCCGGAAGTCGGCGAAAAAGGGCAAAGTATCCGCCTGGTCCATAATGGTCTTTTCGTCAACGTCCTTCCCCTGATAGTGACTGAAATTCATCTGATCGTCGGGACGGACCAGCTTACGTACCAGCTTATGCTTGTAGGTCCGTTTGAGATAGGGCTCATCCCCGTAGAGGAGATAGAGATGATGGTAGGTTCCGCGATTCAGATCGCTTTCGATGGGGTTGGTATACATTTCATGCCTTTCCGGAGTGAAATATTATGTATAACAGAAAATGCCTTTTTGGGGCTTTCATTCAATGTTAAGCATTCTGTTTTTTATAACTTTGATATCTTCTTATTTGTTAAGTACAGTAAATCCGGTCTTCTTGTCCAGGTTCGTCGAGGTTTTTACGCTTCCATCCTTCATGATATAGGCGCATTCAAAGCCCAGGCTCTCGATCAGGGGAATACCTTTGTCGGGTCCTAGAAGGAAGGCGATAGTACTTAAGGCATCTCCGTCCACGGAATTCTTGGAAAAGATGGTCGCCGAATCCACATCATTTTCCTCCGGATAGCCGGTCGACAGGTTCAGAATGTGGTGGTAGATCTTTCCGTCTTTCTTGAAATAGCGTTCATATGTGCCGCTGGTGACGACGGACAGATTCTTGACCGAAACCTTTGCCGCAACTTCTCCCGTGGTCGAGAAGGGCTTCTGGATACCGATATTGTAGGAGCTTCCGTCGGCCTTGGCACCCAGAGTCAGGACATTGCCGCCAAGGTTTATGATGCCGCTTTTGACACCGTTCTTTTTCAGATAATCCTTCATCCGGTCGGCGATATAGCCCTTGGCGATTCCGCCCAGATCAATCTCTGCCTCGGGATTGCTGACGGTGACGGTATTGTTTTCAACCGAAACCGCCTGATAGCCGATACTGGCCCTGGCCTCATTGACCGCATCCTCGGACGGAACTTCCTTGCTCTTGATGGCGTCCTGCCAGAGAGCGGAAAGCCGGCCGACCGTGATATCGAAGGCGCCGTTGGAAAGCCTGGAATAGGAGAGTCCGGTTTCAATCAGACTGGCAGTCTCCGGATCCACCTCGACCGGCTGGCCCTTGGCCGCATTGATTTTCGAGATGTCGGAATCCGCAACCGTCGTACTGAAGAGATTCTCGTACTTTTTGGCCAGATCCATGCAGCCGTCCAGGTATTTCTCCTGGCTCTTCTTGTAGACGGTGACCGTAATGACTGTATCGAAGTAATTTCCCGTTCTGGAAAATGCAGACCCTGTTCCTCCTGTACTGCCTCCGCCGGGAAGACTGCAGGACGTAAGAAGCAGGGCGGAGAGGAGAGAAAAGATCAGGAATTTCTGAAGTTTTTTCCCACCGAAGAACTTATGACGTGTCAAATGGCTGGTTTCATTCTGACTGGTTTTGTTTTGCCTGGTTGTATTTATGTGCATGAAATTCATAAGCATGGTCTAATGTTAAATTTTACAAACTTCTATATTTTTGGAACTTGGAATTTTATCCTAATATCTAAACTACTACCGATCTAGTAGACACAGAGCTGACAAAATCTCGATGCCCTGCTCCTGAAATAATCCCCGGAGGTGTCGAGAGTTTCGATATACACAATCTTTTTTTGAATAATGCGTGTTTTGCTCCTTAAAAAATCTCCGGAAGTGTCGAAAATTCGATATACAAAATCTTTTTCGAATAATGCGTGTTTTAAAACTTGTTTTATGGCATTTTTAGAAAACTTTTTTCTATATCGAACTTTTGCTTCCAAAACAGCCATTTTTATGGCATGGAAAGCGCATTTTTTTGAAATAATTGCCTATATCGAACCCAAGATTAATTTCATGGATCGATTTTGAAAGAAAATCCGAATCCCGATGTATTTTCTTCGCAGCGGGAGGCCGCGGGAAGTTTTCAATGCTGTGGGTGACATTAGTATTATATCAAATCCAGGACCAGACCCAACCGCTTTTTCTCAACTGAATTCCAGTAGTCAGGTAGAAAGAAAAGTGATATGATACAGATTAAATACAGTTTTACGCGTTAAAGAAATGAAGCAATGCGGAATAGGAAGCAATGCGGAATAGGAAGCAATGCAGAGTATTATGCAATGAAGATCATGAAGCAGTGCAGAACAGGAAGAACAGGGGCGTGCAGTGAAAAAGTTTTTGATGGGAAATGAGGCCGCAGCCTTCGGCGCCATCCATGCCGGAGTCAATCTGGTGGCCGGATATCCGGGAACTCCCTCAACGGAGATTCTCGAGACGGTAGCAAAGAATAATGACGGATCCATTCATGTCGAGTGGTCGGTCAATGAAAAGGCCGCCATGGAGGTGGCAGCAGGAGCCACCTATTCGGGTGCCAGAGTCCTGGTCACCATGAAGCAGGTGGGCCTCAATGTGGCAGCCGACCCTCTGATGAGTCTGGCCTATGTTGGTGTCAGAGGCGGCATGGTAGTCGTTGCGGCGGATGATCCGGGCCCGATTTCTTCCCAGACCGAGCAGGATACAAGGACCTTTGCCATGTTTTCAAAGCTTCCGGTTTTCGATCCTTCCGATCCCCAGGAAGCCTATCAGATGATGAAAGATGCCTTTGAGCTTTCCGAGAAGATCCACAGTCCTGTGCTTTTCCGGCCGACGACCCGGGTCTGTCACGGCTGTGCCTCCATCGAGGTCTCCGATCATTACGAGAAGAATCCGGTTCCGGGTTTTGAAAAGGATACCATGCGCTGGGTGATCTTTCCCCGGACGTCCTTCTTAAATCATAAGAAGATTGAGGAGCGGAATCCCAAGCTCGGCGAGGAACTTTCTTCTTACCGCTACAATCAGGTCGTAAAGAAGAAGGGGAAGAAAGGCATTGCCGCAGGCGGTGTCTCCTATGCCTACCTCATGGAAGCTCTTACTCAGATCAAAGAAAATGG
>JAQYBF010000061.1 GCA_029338875.1 Lachnospiraceae bacterium | reverse complement strand
GATCAATGTCTTCCTTCTGATCGTCGGCATGGTCATGGATACGACGCCGGCCATCCTGATTCTGACGCCCATCCTCCTGCCGATCGTTACATCGGTCGGAATGAATCCGATCCACTTCGGTATCATGATGGTCGTAAACCTGGCCATCGGCTTCGTTACACCGCCGATCGGCGTCAACCTTTTCGTGGCATCCAGTCTCACCAAGGTGCCGGTCATGGATATCGCCAAGAAAGCCGTCCCCATGATTCTGCTTTTCCTGGTGGCCCTGCTTCTGATTACCTATATTCCGGCAATCAGCACCTGTCTGATCGGAGGATGACGGCAGATGAAGCCGAGATCCTGATCTTTTGACAGGACGCAGATGGACAGAATATATGAACCTCATGTGGAGGAAGAATGATGAAGAAAGATAGAACGAAAGCCAGTTCAGCCGGCTCCCTCCGGATCCACCTCATATCGAAGAAAAAAACGAAAAGAAGAATCAAGCGCCTTGCAGCCCTGGCTCTTTCCACTTTGATCGTTTTCGGCCTCATGGCCTGCGGAAAGAAGGATTCGTCCGGAACCCAGCGTTACGCCTGGCCGCTCGGAACCTCGAGCCCCGAGGATACGGTCACCCAGATCTATGCCGAGAAATTTGCCGAGGAGGTCTCCAAGCTTTCCAACGGCAAGATGAAGATCCAGGTCTACCCCAACAGTGTCCTCGGCGGCGACCGGGAGCTTCTGGAGAGTCAGAAGGACGGAGACATCCCCTTTGTTGTGCAGAATACAGCGCCTCAGGTTACCTTCATGCCGGACATTGCTGTTTTCGATATGCCGCGCGTCTATTCCGATATCGCTTCCTTAAGAGAGGCGGTTGATGATCCGGATTTCCTGGACAAGATCCAGAAGGTCTACAACGAGGGCGGCTACGAGCTTCTCGGTTTTGCCGATCAGGGCTTCCGTGTCATGTCTACCAACAAGGAAGTAAAGACCATTTCCGATTTCAAGGGACAGAAGATCCGGACCATGGAGAACACCTATCACATGATGTTCTGGAAGGCCCTGGGCGCAAGCCCGACCCCGATGACCTTCTCCGAGGTCTACATCGGACTCCAGCAGGGAACTATCGATGCCCAGGAAAATCCCTATGAGGTTATCGTTTCCAACCGTCTCTACGAGCAGCAGAAATACGTGGTCGAGACCAACCACCTGCCTCACCTGATTTCACTTACGGTTTCCGAGAAATTCATGAAGAGCCTTCCCGAGGACCAGCAGGAGATCATCCGCCAGGCAGCGGAGACTGCGAAAGTCTATGCCAGAGAGCAGTCGGATGAGAGAATCGCTTCCCGGATCAAGACCATTGAAGACAGCGGAACCCAGATCATAGAGCTCGACCAGGTCACTCAGGATGCCATGGACCAGGCGGCTGAAAAGGTCTATAGCGCCATTGAGAAAAAGGTAGACCCGGATCTCGTAGAAGCCTATATGGCCGGGGCAAATCAGTGATATGATGAACCTGTCAGAGGACTTCCCTCAGGAATTTCTTAGTGAAATATCTGTTGGAAGCTTCTCTGACAGGTTCTTATTATTTGCCCTGATTGTCCAGATCATCACCAACCGGTCGCTCGATGACATCGATCCGGTCACGGCTCTGAAGAGTGCGGAGTGAAAACTTTTACACGTAAAAGCAATAAAGCGTTGCAGATGGGAAGTTTATCCTCTATAATGTAGGACATACAGTTTTGAAGGAAAATCTGAAAGCGGTCTAAATTTCGTAATCAGATCCGGGAAAAGGAAAGGGAAAGTCGTAGCGATGGAAGAAGAAAAGACAAATCAGCTGGAAGAAACCCGTGCTAAGATCCGGGATGTCGATACACGTCTGATTGATGCTCTGGCAGATCGAATGGAGCTCATTCAGGACATTATCGCCTATAAGAAGGAGACCGGAATTCCGATTCTGCAGCCGGAGCAGGAAGCCAAGCAGACCAGGGAGCTCCAGGAGCAGCTGAAGGATAATCCTTTCGAAGAGGAGATTCTGGATGTTTTCAAATATATCATGAAGAATTCCCGTCGCGTTCAGGCCAAGGCACTTTTCGACTACAATGTCTTCCTGATCGGCTTCATGGGCGCCGGCAAATCGACCATCGCCAAGGAGCTGGAGCGGAAGCTTGAGATGCAGCGGATTGAAATGGATGAGCTGATTGAGAAAAAGCAGGGCATGACCATCGCCCAGATTTTCTCGGAATATGGAGAAATCTATTTCCGGAATCTGGAATCCAACTGTCTGATCGAGCTTCAGAAGATCAAACAGGCCATCGTTTCCTGCGGCGGCGGAGTCGTCCTTCGTCCCGATAATGCGGAACACATGAAGAAGAACGGACGAATCGTTCTCCTGACTGCAGAGCCTATGACCATCCTGGATCGTGTCAAGGGTTCCGATACCCGGCCGATCCTCAACAATCATATGAATGTGGACTTCATCGAGGACCTGATGAATCAGAGACGGGAGAAATATTTGGCGGTCGCTGATGTCATTGTCTCTACCGATCATAAGTCGACCGATGAAATCTGTGATGAGATCATCGCCAAGCTGATCGCCTATGATCGTGAGCACGAGAAGAAGGATGCGGAAGATAAGGCTGAGGGAGCCGTTGAGAAAGCAGAAGATAAGTAATAATCGCTTTGCATGAAAATCTACAGACAAGCAAAAATCACCGACGGAAACGCCGGTGATTTTTTACGGAAATTTGCTGTTTGAAACGAATGAATACCCCCTCACTCCGGCTTAAAGAAGGAGATAATCTTCTGAATGGCCAGGTCCATATGCTTGGGATTGGAGAAAGGATGGTCGGCACCCTCGACCTCGATGAGTTCGATGACATTGTCCTCCGAGAACTGGCGGGTGACTTCGATGGGGACCATCTCGTCCTTGGTGCCGTGAATCATCAGAATGGAGTCGGCATAGTCCAGATAATCCTGCTTTGTGACATCATCGGTCTGCATTTCTTCCAGAAATTCATTGCTGATCTTCATCTTCCGTTCAAAGCCCTGGAGGATTTCCTTGCCCTTGTGAAGCTTGCTCCAGTCATCTTCGGTAAGATTTTGGGTCAGGGCTTCGTACATCTTGATGGCTGGGCAGCGGAGACCGATCCGGTGAAATGGATTGCCCTTCCTGGCCAGATAGTCGAGGGTGATAAAGGCCCCGAAGCTGGAAGAATAGTTATCGATTTCCTCCGCACCCATCTCATCCTTTACATATTTGATCACCAGGTCCAGATATTCCAGGCACTCCGAGAGGAGAAGCTTCTTCCGTGCATCCTGGCCGTGGCAGGGCCAGTCGAAGGTGACGACTGCGAAGGATTTATATTTGCCGATCAGGCGGTCCGCAAAAGTTGAGATCGCGTGGTTTTCCTTATTGCCGCCGAAGCCGTAGGTCGCGATGACGACCTTCTTGGCCTGGCGGAGATCCTTGTTAAAATAGGCCAGGCAGCGGATGCTGTAGCCTTCCTCGTTAATGTCAAAATGTTTGTCCTGCATGATATGTCCTTTCTGTCTGTCTTGGGATAGCCGGCTATGGATCGTTTGCCTATGTCAGACTCTGCTGCTGCACGTTCACCCGACGCAGATCTGCCAAGTCCTGCAGTTTCTGATCGGCCCGCTTCTCCTGAGACAGGAATCCTTATTCGGAAATTCCAGCTTATTATACCCCAGCAGCAAGACATGGGGTAGTATCCCCACCATCAGGTGCTATAATGTATTTAACCTGATACAGAAGGCAGATGTCTTTTAGGAGGATAGCATGGACGAATTGTTGTATGGGGCAGCATATTATCCCGAGTATGAGCCGGAATACCGGACCGATCAGGATCTTTCCATGATGAAGGAAGCCGGAATGAATGTCATCCGGATCGCGGAGAGCACCTGGTCCACCTGGGAACCGCGCGAGGGAGAGTATGATTTCTCCATTTTGGAGGATACCCTGGAAAAGGCAGACCAGTATGAAATGAAGGTCATCGTCGGGACTCCGACCTATGCAGTTCCGGCCTGGCTTGTGAAGAAGGATCCGGATGTCCTGGCGACAACGGCCGAGGGGCGGGGACTCTATGGACGCCGGCAGATCATGGATATCATGAATCCAACCTACCGGAATGCGGCAGAGGCCCTGATCCGTCATATGATGCCGGTGGTCGAGAGCCATGACTGCGTGATCGGCTTCCAGCTCGATAACGAGACCAAGCACTACGGCACGGCCGGTGCCAATGTGCAGAAGCTTTTTGTGAACTATCTGAAGGAAAAATTCGGCACGGTCCAAGCCATGAACAAGGCCTTTGGCCTGGCCTACTGGAGCAATTCCATCGGATCCTGGGATGACATGCCGGATGTCCGCGGAACCATCAACGGATCCCTGGCAGCGGAATTTGAGCGTTTCCAGAGAAAGCTGGCCGCGGATTTCCTCCTCTGGCAGAGGCATATCATCGATGAATATCGAAAACCCACTCAGTTCGTCACTCATAATCTGGATTTCGACTGGAAGCAGGACGAAAAGGCGCCGGGCGGACATTCCTGGGGCGTTCAGCCGGGCATGAATCACCTGGAAGCTTCGAAGGCACTGACGGTTGCCGGGGTCGACATTTATCATCCGACCCAGGATGATCTGACCGGCGCCGAGATCGCCTTCGGCGGCGACAGCACAAGGTGCTTAAAACAGGCGCCCTATATTTGTCTCGAGACTGAGGCCCAGGCCTTCCGCTACTGGACGCCATTCCCGGGCCAGCTCCGGCTTCAGGCCATGTCCCATCTGGCCAGCGGGGCCTGCGGAGTCGAGTACTGGCACTGGCACAGCATCCACAACAGCTACGAGACCTACTGGAAGGGCGTGCTTTCCCACGATATGCGGGAGAACCGGATCTACAAGGAGTGTAAGGAAATCGGCCAGGATATGAAGCGGCTTTCGCCCTGGCTGAAGGGCGCCCACAAGGAAAACCAGGTGGCCCTGATCGTCGACAACGACAGCCAGACCGCCCTCAAATATTTCCCGATCGGGGATGACAGGAGCCAGCCCGGGGCCCAGTTCATTTCCTATAACGACCTGGTCATGACCTACTACCAGGCCCTCTACCGGCAGAATATCGAGTGCGATGTCATCGATGTCCATGCCCTCCCGGGAAATATAGACCAGTACAAGGTCATTGTGACACCGGCCCTCTACTGTGCATCCGATGAAACCATCCGGCTTTTGCGGAAATTCGTGGATCACGGCGGAACCCTGATTTCCTCCTTTAAGTCCTTCTTTACCGATGAGAATGTGAAGGTCCGGACCGGCCTCCAGCCCTATGGCATGACCGATGTCTTCGGCTGCTGCTATCAGGAATTCACCAGACCCGGAACCACAAAAATCAAGGGACTCCCGATCACGATCTGGCAGGAGCTTCTGATTCCCAATGACAGTGAAAAGGTCAAGGCCATCTACTACCAGCACCCCTACTGGGGCCAGTACGCCGGCATTGTAAGAAACTGCTTCGGCATGGGACATGCGGTCTATATCGGCTGCAACTGTGATGAAAATCTTCTGGAAGATGTCTTCCTCAATGCCTGCGAAAAGGCAGGCGTGGATCTGGTCGAGGATATCGATGCCCGGCATGAGGAAGAGGAAACCCTGGACTTCCCTCTGATCCTTCGGACCGTCATCAACGAAAGCGGCCAGAAGGTCCACTTCCTCATGAACTACAGCCAGAGAAAGTTCAAGATCCGCTGCCCTTACCGGATTGCCAGAGACCTCTTGAATGATCAGGTCTATCAGGAGAATGACCTTGTGGACATGAAGGACTGGGATGTGCTGGTGCTGTTGGAGGAAGACTGACACAGAGTCTGATTTTTTGAATTGACTGAATAAAAAAAGGATCGGGGCTTGCCCCGGTCCTTTTTAAATGGAAACAGTCTTGTTCTTCCTGTATTCTCTGGCCGTCACCAGAAAATAAAGCACCGTCACCATGGTACCTGTCAGAATCCAGGAAATCGGATAGATGACGGCGACCTGGCTGAAGCTTTTGAAGTGGCCGAACATGGCATGGATGTAGATGATCCGGAGGATGCAGCTGCCAAAGAGGGTCAGAAGTGCCGGAATCAGGGAGTGGCCGATGCCGCGGAGGCTGGAGCCCGTGATCTCATAGGTTGCGGTCAGAGGTTCTAAGACTGTGATGAAGGTCATTCGGATGACAGCGAAGCGGACAACCTCCGGATCATGCGAGAAGATGCTGAGCAGGGAATAGCGGAAGAGATAGAAGGTCGATGCCACGATGGCGCAGGATACGACTGCGCAGAACATGGCATAACGGGTGGTCTTTCGGCAGCGGTCGTAATTTCCCGCCGCGTAATTCTGACTGATAAAGGTCATGACCGCCTGGGCGAAGCCGTTGACCATGAAGTAGCTGATGTATTCGAAATTCAGGGCGGCCGCGTTGCCGGCGACACAGGCCGAGCCGAAGCTGTTGATCGCAGCCTGGATGACAACGTTCGAGATGGAGAAGATCATGCCCTGAAGGCCGGCGGGACCGCCGATCCAGAGGATCCGCTTGAGATAGACCCAGCGGAGGGTGAGTCGGTGGAGATCCAGATGGAGCATGCCTTCCTCCCGGGTCAGGGCACGGACGATCAGAAAAGCGCTGAGTCCGTTACTGATGGTGGTTGCAATAGCTACGCCATCTGCATTCCGATGAAGAACGATGACGAAGAAGAGATTCAGAAAGACATTTACGATGCCGGAGCAGGTCAGATAGAAGAGGGGCCGGCGGGTATCTCCGATGGACCTAAGGATTGAACTTCCGAAGTCGTAGATCATGAGAAATGGCATGCCGAGAAAGTAGATCCTAAGATAGGTCACGGCCATTCCCATAACATCAGATGGGGTGCCGAGCAGATTCAAGACCGGCTGGGCGATCAGCTGTCCCAGGCAGAGCATGATCAGGCCGGAGATCAGGGCTACGGTAAAGCTGGTATGGAGGGCCTTGTTGACTTCGTCTCTGGCCTCTTTCCCAATGAAATGGGAGAGCATGACATTGGATCCGATGGAAAGTCCGCTGAAAAATGTGACAATGACATTGATGACAGGCGCATTGGAGCCGACGGCGGCCATGGCCTGACTGGAGGAGAAGTTTCCGACAACTGCCGTGTCCGATGCATTGAATAACTGCTGGAGGATGCTGGAAAGGCAGATGGGGAGGGCAATTATACAGAGCTTCTTTACAATGCCACCCTCGAGCATGTTAATTTCACGTTTCTTAGATTCCGTTGTTTCGTTTGTTTTATTCATTTTCAGGTTTGTTTTTGTCTCGTTATTGATCTCTTACCTATATATATTTCCTATACAATTTACAGGTTTTAATGGCTGTCCATTTTGATGTAAGCTGAGGTTGTCTTTCGTTTTTTACAATGTATTTTCAATCCGGTCTATATTTTCACTTCCCTCGTTGACTGCCTCTGCACAAGGTCATAGGCCAGCTGGATCTCCCGGATGACCTTGGGACCGCTGGAATTGATCTCTTCGAGAAGAAGGTCCGAGGCCCGTTCGCCGGCTTCTTCATAATAGAAGTGAACCGTGGTCAGAGTCGGCGTGATGGCTCTGGAGACGGAACTGTCTCCGAAGCCTGTGACCTGAACCCGGGAAGGAATCTCAATCTGATGCTCATGGAGATAGCGGACTGCGCCGGATGCGATGGTATCGGTCGCGCAAAGGATGGTATCAATCCCGGGATCCCGTTCCATGAGGGCTGCCGCAGCGGCATAGCCGGAATCCATGTTGAAAGCGGATTCTTCGATATGGTCTGCCTTTACGGTCAGTCCCTTTTCCTTCAGTCCGTCCAGAAGACCGGCCTTTCGGTTATGACCGACCGCCATATCTTTCTCCGTGACGCTGATCAGGGCCGGATTCTTTGCTGTCTTTCCCATGAGCCTGCCCAGGGACAGGGCGGCATGATAGTCATCGGAGTAGATACAGGTGTAGCCGTCCAGCTTCTGTGTGAGAACGATTACAGGCGTAGAGATCTCCTGCAGAACTTTCTTATGCTCCGGCGTAAAGATCGTGCCGAAGAGAATGATGCCATCCACCCGGTTCTGGCTTAAGGTCTTCAGATAGCGGACTTCCTCGTCCTCATGGTTTTCGGTCACGGCCAGAAGCATCTGGTAGTTATGCTCCTTCAGAGACCGTGAGATGCCGGAGACCATGCGGCTGATGGAGTCGGAGTTGATCTTCGGGATGATGACGCCGATCAGGCTGGTCCTATTGGCGCGGAGGAGCTTGGCGGATGCGGAAGGTGTGTAACCGGTCTCAGCGATTACCTTACGGATCCGCTCTTTCTTTTCCTCACTCACATAGCCGTCATTTAAATAGCGGGAGACGGTTGCCCGGGAAACGCCGGCCATTTCGGCGATTTCATTGATGGTCATCAGCAAATCCTCCAAAAATGGAGTCTCATTTTCGTTAGTTTTGTTCTATTTACGAAATTTGGCTCAGATAATATAATTTGATTATAAAACATGAGAACGATTTCACAAAAGACATATATGAATGTTCTCATAACAGTACAGTCTAAGGAGGGATATATGGATTACAGAAAAGCGGCAGAGGAAGCGCTCCGCGATATCGGCGGCAAGGACAACGTCGTATCCGCAGCACACTGCGCAACGAGACTTCGGCTTGTCATTGCAGATAATTCCAAGGTCAACAAGAAAAAACTTGAGAATGATGAGGGAGTCAAGGGTGTCTTCGAGGCATCCGGCCAGCTTCAGATTATCTACGGAACGGGTACCGTAAACCAGGTCTTCGACGAGTTCATCGCACAGTCCGGTGTCGAGGCCGGTACCAAGGATGATGTCAAGGAAGCTGCTGCAAACAAGCAGAACTGGTTCCTTCGGGCAGTCAAGACCCTGGGCGATATTTTCATTCCGATCATTCCGGCCATCGTAGCATCCGGTCTCTTAAACGGTGTCCTGGGCGGTCTGTCCAGCGCCATTCCGTCTCTGGCCAACTCGGATACCTTCCAGCTCATCAACCTCTTCGCAGGTGCGGCTCTTTCTATGCTGCCGATTCTGATCGCCATTTCCGCGGCCAAGAAGTTCGGCGGAAATCCCTATCTGGCAGCCGTTATCGGTTTCGTTATGATTCATCCCAACCTGATCAATGCCTGGTCGGTTGCCGGCATGAAGGCTTCCGAGATCGGTAAGTGGAGCGTCTGGTTCGGCCTCTACAAGATCGATCAGGTCGGCTATCAGGGCCATGTCATTCCGGTCATCATTGCCATCCTTCTGATGAGCAAGCTGGAGAAATGGCTGCACAAGCATGTACCGGCCATGTTTGATCTCTTCGTAACACCGCTGGTTACCGTTCTCGTTACCGGATATCTGACCATGACCATTATCGGACCGGTCTTCTCCGTCGTCGAAGGATGGGTTGTAAACGGTGCCCAGGCTCTGATCCGTCTGCCTTTCGGTATCGGCGGTATCCTGGTCGGCGGTCTCTATGCCATTACCGTTGTTGCCGGACTCCATCATATGTATAACATGATCGAGGCTCAGATGGTTTCTCTGAATCCTCCCATGAATACCTGGATGCCGATCGCAACCGCAGCCAACGTGGCACAGGGTGCTGCAGCCCTTGCAGTTTCCGTAAAGACCAAGAACAAGAAGATCAAGTCCATGGCGGCTCCGGCTTCCATGTCCGCTTTCCTCGGTATTACCGAGCCGGCCATCTTCGGTGTTAACGTCCGTTTCATGAAGCCTTTCATCGCAGGTCTGATCGGCGGTGCTGCCGGCGGATTCGTCGCAGCTATCACCGGAACTTATGCAACTGCTTATGGTATCACCGGTCTCTTCGGTTTCCTGATCACGACCAAGACTCTGGCTACCTACGCTCTGACCATGCTGGTTGCCTTCGTCGTCGCTTTCGTTATCTCCTTCATTATCTACAAGGATGAGAAGGAAGAGGATCCGATCGAGAAGGAAGAAGAGAAGGAAGTTAAGACTCTGATCGATGACAAGGAAGTCCTGGCTCCTCTGTCCGGAAAGGTTTTGCCTCTTCGCGAAGTTCCGGATGAGACCTTTGCAAGCGGCGTCCTTGGCAAGGGATGCGCCATCGAGCCGGATGAAGGAAAGGTTTACGCTCCGGTAGACGGTGTGATTTCCGTGGCTTATGAAACAAAGCATGCCATCGGCATCACCGGTGACAACGGCGCAGAACTTCTGATCCATGTCGGTCTCAATACAGTAGAACTGAACGGTGAGCATTTCACCAGCCATATCACTGAGGGCCAACGCGTAAAGAAGGGAGATCTCCTTCTCGAGTTCGATCTCGATGCCATCGCAAAGAATTATAAGACCGTGACGCCGATCCTGATTTCCAACCCGGATGACTTCTCGGAGATCCTGGTTGAGGATGTGGCCAATGTCAAGCACGGAGACAAGCTTCTGGCTGTGCTTCGCTAATTCGCTAATAGGAAATATAAACCAAAGCCAGTTATGTATGAATTCGGCGGCAGCATCTGCTGCCGCCGTTTTTCTAAAGGAAGGAGTCAAAATGGAGAAGGATCAGAGCTATCGTCCTCGTTTTCATATTCAGCCCCCGCAGGGCTGGCTGAATGATCCCAATGGATCCGTCTGGTACAGGGACCGCTATCATATCTTTTTTCAGTATTCGCCGGACAGTCCCCTGGGAAGCGGCAGAAAGTGCTGGGGCCATTACACATCCCCAGACCTTGTGCATTTCACCTTTGAGGGGATTTCCATTTACCCGGACCATCCACTGGATCAGAACGGCGTCTACTCCGGAACGGCCTGGGTCACCGATCAGGGCCTGGAACTCTATTACACGGGAAATGTAAAGCATCCCGGAAATTATGATTATATCAACGAAGGTCGGGGTCATAACGTGCTTCGTGTGAAGACGGAAGACGGATATCATCTTTCGGAAAAGGAAGTCCTTCTTGAGAACAAGGACTATCCGGGTGACCTGTCCTGCCATGTAAGGGATCCGAAGATCTTTGAAGAGGACGGCTGGATTCACATGCTTCTCGGTGCCCGGAGCCGGGATTCTCATGGCGGTCTTCTTCTTATGAAGTCAAAGGACCGGGACCACTGGGAGATTGAGCGGGAATTCTTCCCCGATGACTTCGGTTTTATGCTGGAATGCCCGGACTACTTTACCATCGACGGCCAGAAAGTGGTAGCTTTCTGTCCTCAGGGCGTGGACACGGATGACTGGCATTATCAGAATATCTACAATTCGGGCTATCTTTTCCTGAGTCAGGAGATCTCCGCTGCAAGTGACGAGACTCTTCGAAAGGAAATCAATACCAGGGATTTCCGGGAATGGGACTACGGTTTTGATTTCTATGCGCCGCAGACCTTCGAGACGCCGGACGGCCGGCGGATCCTGATCGGCTGGGCCGGAGTGCCGGATGTGCCTTACGGTAACGGACCTTCGATCGAGGAGGGCTGGCAGCATACAATGACTCTGCCGAGAGAACTTTCGCTTCGGAATGGCAGGCTTTATTCTCTGCCGGTTCGGGAGCTGGAAGAGGCCCGCAGCAGAAAGCTTTCCTGGGATAAGGAGCATGAGAGGCTGGATTCGACCTGTCTGGACATTGTGGTTTCGGCGGATGCTGCAGGCAAATCTCTCCATCTTCAGATCAACGAGGATCTGACCTTCACGGTGGATGGAAAGAGCAAGATGGCAAGCCTTACATTTCTGAATGATACCGGTGCCGGAAGAAGCAGCCGGAAGGCAAAGCTCGAAGCCTCCGAGGGCTTCCGAAATGCCCGGATTCTGATCGACCGCTGCATGATCGAAATCTTCCTTAATGACGGAGAACTGGCCTTCACCAGCCGTTATTATCCGGCTGACAAAACGGGACTTTCTCTTTCTATTGAAGAGCCCTATGCGGTAGAATGTTATGAGGTAGGAGACACAATAACAATCTCTTGATAACAGTATGCAATGAGATAATGAATAAATATCGATTTTTGGATAAGTAGATATTTTATATTTTGCATGTTAAGGAGGCCAAAATGAAGCGTTTGTATGCGATTGGAGAAGCTCTGATTGATATGACACCGACGGAGACAGGCAAGGGAATTGCCGAGGTCAGTGCCTTCAGTCCCCATGTGGGCGGCGCGCCGGCCAATGTCCTGGGCGCTTACCGGCGGCTGGGCGGAGAGGCCAGCCTTATTACCCAGGTCGGGGATGATCCCTTCGGTGACAAGATCGTCAATCTCCTCGAGGAGTATGCGATTGACCATTCCAAGGTCTTAAGGACCGATGCGGCAAATACAGCCCTGGCCTTCGTAGCTCTGAAGGAGGACGGCGGACGGGAGTTCAGCTTCTACCGGAAGCCCGGCGCCGACATGCTCTACGATCCTTCCAATATCCGGGAGGACTGGTTTGATGACGGCTTCGCTCTACATTTCTGCTCGGTGGACCTGGGCGACTTCCCCATGCGGGAGGCGACGCGGAAGGCCATTGAGATCGCAAAGAAGAAGGGCCTTCTCATCTCCTTTGATCCAAATCTCCGCTTCAACCTGTGGAAGAGCGCCGAGGATCTCCATGAGGCTGTGCTTTCCTTCCTTTCCTATGCCGATCTGGTCAAAATCTCGGACGAGGAGCTGGCCTTCATTACCGGGCAGGAGGACGTGCAGGCCGCTATGGACTGGCTTTTTGAAAGGTATACCAATCTGAAGCTGGTTGTCTACACCGAGGGTAAGAACGGGCAGAGGGCTTTCACCCGGAAGGTGAGCGCGCGGGACACCTATACCGAGAAGCATGCGGTTGACACGACCGGCGCCGGCGATGCCTTTATCGGTTCCTTCCTCTATCAGATCAGCGAGAAAGGTCTGGGCAGGGATGACCTGGCTGAACTTTCGGAGGAGACACTGGAGGCCATGCTGCATTTTTCGGGCCGCTATGCCGGAAAGAGTGTGACAAGGGCCGGAGCCATCCCCAGCTATCCGACGGCGGAAGAGATGAGGGAAGAGTAAATCTCTTATGAGACAGTTTCGTGAGATCGAGGGGCACCGCTATCTTGAGACGGAAATAGGGCCTGAGGAAGAGGGACTGACCATTCACTGGGTGCTTCGATCCGGTCTACATTTGTCCGAACGGATCATCCGGCGGATCAAGCGAAGAGCCATGGGCGTGCTTCTCGATGGACGCTTCGCTTTTGTGACGGAGCGGGTTCGGGCCGGGAATGTCCTGGCGGTCCGGCTGACGGATCCGGGGGATTATGATCGGACCGGCGAGTCGGTCTGGATGCGGCCGCCGGAAGGAATGCCGCCGCTGGACATTCTCTATGAGGATGATGATCTGATTTTCCTTAATAAGAAGGATCATGTCGTCTGCCATCCTTCGCCCGGCCACTATGCAGATACCCTGGCCAATCAGGTGGCAGAGCATCTGGGCCTGGTGCGGGGGCGGATCTATCCGGTCGGACGATTGGACCGGGACACTTCCGGCATTGTGCTTTTTGCCAAAAATTCGGATGCAGCGGGCATTATGACCTGGGAGCGGGCTTCCGGGAATTACAAGAAAACCTATCGGGCCTGGGCGGACGGCCTGATCGAGGAGGATGCCTTTACCATCGACAAGGCGCTTCGAAGAAAAGAAGGTTCGCTGATGCTTCGGGAGGTCGGGGAAGACGGCCAGGAGGCAGTGACCCATTGTAAGGTCCTGGAACGGGACCGGGAGAAGAATCGGACCCTGCTTTCTATTCAGATTGACCAGGGCCGGACCCACCAGATCCGGGTGCATCTGGCTTCCATCGGACATCCGATTCTGGGCGACCCGCTTTATCATCCGGGGTATATGGAAGATGACAGGACAAGAGAACCTGAGAATAGTCAGGAGCTGGAACAGCCTGACAGTGAAAAAAAGGAAAAGATGGAAAATCTAGGGAACAAGGTCAAAGAATTCATGCCCCTCCAGCTTCAGGCCTTCAGAGTAGACTGGCTATCGCCGTATCTTCTGGAGCCGATGACATTGACTGTGCCTGGTGGACTCGAATAGTTCCAATTGATCATGTGGCTTCTAATATGGCTTCTCATATAGATTTTCACATGGCTTCTGATAAAAACAGGGCATTTCTCAGCTGCAATTGCAGAAGAGAAGTGCCCTGTTCCTTAAAAATCCCCGGAAGTGTCAAAAATTCGATATAGGCAATCCTTTTTCGAATAATGCGTATTTTAACACTAGTTTTATAGCATTTTTTGAAAACTTTTTTCTATATCGAACTTTCGCTTCCAAAATAGCCTTTTCCATGGCATGGAAAGCGCATTTTTTTGAAATAATTGCCTATATCGAACCCAACCGGGGATCCGAAGGGAAAATGGATCGGGATTAAGATTTTTCTTCAAAATCGATCCATGCAAGCCTTATGCCTCCCTCACACTGTCCGCTTCTTTGAAATCAGAAAGAGCATGAAGAAGATGCAGGCAAAGCCGACCAGATCCCAGAAGCCGAAGGCGGATCCGAAGGCCAGAGTCGAGATCAGGGCGGCGGTCACGGGTTCGGAGAATCCGTAGAGGATGCCGCGGCTGGGCCCGATCAGGCTGACACCCTTGATGTAGGAAGTGAAGGCCAGGATATTTCCGACCACGACGACAAAGAAGATGCCGAAGATTCCTACCGGGGACGGGCTATATTTGATCCGGAAGCCGCCGGTGACCAGTCCGACGATAACGCCGCCGGCCAGAAAGGACCAGGCCTGGAGGACCGTGACCGGATAGCGGTTGGTCAAAAAGGGCGCGATCAGGTTATAGACGCAGACCCCCATGGCGCAGAGGACACCGGTCACAATGGCGACGGGCGGAAAAGCCAGCTGCTTCAGATTCCCATGGGTGATGATCAGAAGCACGCCGATGAAGGCCAGACCGATGCTTGCGATTTCAAGAAGCCGGGGCCGCCTTTTGTTCAGGATGCAGGTCATGACAAGGATCATGACCGGGGACAGGTCCTGCATGATGGTTCCGACTCCGGCAGAGGAGTACTGGATCGTCATGAAATAAGTGAGCTGACAGAAGGACACGCCCAGGATTCCATAAACGAAGAGGAGAATCAGTGTCCGCTTGTGCTTTACAATATCAAGGAGAAGTGCTTTCTCACGAATCAAGCAGTAGACAAAGAGAATCAGTCCTGCGATAAAAAGGCGGATGGGAGTCAGCCAGCGGGCATCCATGCCTTCTCTGGTAAAGAGGAACTGGCCCATGGATCCGGACAGGCCCCAGCAGATGCCACCGAAGGTCGTAAGGATTGCTCCTCTTGTTCTATCAGACAACCGAGCCTCATGAACTTCGCCCTCGGCCTTTGCAGATATCCGAGCCTCATGAACTTCGCCTTCGGCCTTTGCAGATATCTGAGCCTCAAAAGCTTCGCCTTCGGCCTTTGCAGATACCTGAGCCTCATGATCTTCACCTTTGGCTATATCAGACCTCTGATCCTCATGATTCTCTCTATTGATCTTTGCAGACATCAGAGCTTCTTGATCCTCTCCAGAGCTGCCAGAGTGTTCTCGTAGGAACCAAAGGCAGTCAGGCGGAAGTAGCCTTCACCGCTCGGGCCGAAGCCTGCGCCCGGTGTGCCGACAACGTGCGCCTTGTCGAGAAGGTAGTCGAAGAATTCCCAGGAAGTCATCTTTTCCGGTGTCTTCAGCCATATATAGGGAGCGTTGATGCCGCCGTAGACCTCAAAGCCTGCGTCTGCAAGGCCGGCCTTGATGGTGTGGGCATTCCGCATGTAGTAGGCAACCTCTTCCCTGACTTCCTTCTGTCCCTGGTCGGAGTAGACGGCTTCGCCGGCTCTCTGAACAATGTAGGGCGCTCCGTTGAACTTGGTTCCGTGCCGTCTTGCCCACATATCGTGGAGGCTGGCGCCGTTCTGTTCCAGATCCTTGGGAACGACGGTGAAGCCCAGACGGACACCGGTAAAGCCGGCGTTCTTGGAGAAGGAACGAATCTCGATGGCACAGGTCCGTGCTCCTTCGCACTCATAGATGGAGTGAGGGACGTCATCCTCTGTGATATAGGATTCGTAAGCGGCATCGTAGATGATCAGGGCATGCTCGCGGTTTGCATAGTCAACCCAGTCCTGAAGGACGCTCTTGTTCAGAGTGGTTCCGGTCGGGTTGTTGGGGTTGCAGAGATAGATGATGTCCGGTGTCCGCTTGGGGAAGTCCGGAACGAAGTTGTTCTCTCTTACGCAGGGCATGTAGACGACATCGGACCACTTGCCGGTGGCATTGTCATAGGTTCCGCAGCGGCCTGCCATGACATTGGAATCAATGTAGACCGGATAGACCGGATCCGTAACAGCAATAATATTGTCTTCGCTGAAGAGTTCCTGGATGTTGCCGGAATCGGACTTGGCTCCGTCGGAAATGAAGATCTCGTCGGAAGCGACCTCAGCATGAAGGGGCTTATAGACCTTTTCTACCAGGGTGTCTCTTAAGAAAGCATAGCCGAGGTCGGGAGAATAGCCGTGGAAGGTCTCGGCATGTCCCATTTCATCGACAGATTTGTGAAGAGCGTCAATGACGGTGGGTACCAGAGGAAGAGTGACATCGCCGATGCCGAGCCGGATCAGATCAGCTTCGGGATGGGCTTCCTTGTAGGCAGCAACCTTCTTGGCAACGGTGCTGAAGAGATAGTTGCCGGGCAGCTTCTGGTAGTTGGTGTTAATTTTATACATGATTCTTATTCCTCCTTATGGCGGTTTTTCAGATAATGTTATTATATGCCAGAAATCTATCACAAGACTCCTGGCATTTATGTATCGTTTAAAATTTCAGAATGTATTCAGCAGGAGATCGTCCCAGAGAACACAGTCGTCGCCGGGCCTTCCATATAGATGGTGTTCTCGGCTTCGTCCCAGGTGTTTTTGAGATGGCCGCCGACAAGCTCGATGTCGCAGGTCCGCTCGCTCAGACCGTTTTTCACGGCAGCGGCCAGGATGGCGCAGGAGCCGGTTCCGCAGGCCAGAGTCTCGCCCGAGCCGCGCTCCCAGACCCGCATGCGAAGATGGGTCCGGTCAAGGACATTGACGAATTCGGTATTGACGCCCTCCGGGAAGACGGGATTCTTTTCAAAATGTGGACCGATCTTCTCGAGGTCCAGATCCTTTACATCTTCGTCGCAGAAGATGACAAAGTGGGGATTTCCCATGGAAACGGCTGTGCCGTAATATTCTTTTCCAAGAACGGTCAGGGGCTGGTTGATCATCTCCGGTCCGTCGAACTTAACCGGAACAAGCCTGGGTTCAAAAATCGGGGCGCCCATATTGACGCGGACTTTCTCGATTTTTCCATCGGGGCCCGGTGTCATAACCAGGGTCTTGATGCCTGCCAGAGTCTCTACTTTAATCGTTGTTTTATCGGTCATGCCGTGGTCGTAGACATATTTTCCGACGCAGCGGATGCCGTTTCCGCACATTTTTCCGCGGGAACCGTCAGCATTGTACATGATCATCTGGAAGTCCGCCACGTCACTATTTGCAATCAGAATCAGGCCATCGGAGCCGATTCCGAAATGACGGTCGCTGACGAAGCGGGCGGTTTCTTCGGGATGGGGAATCATTTCTTTCGTGACGTCGACATAGACATAGTCATTGCCGCAGCCATGCATTTTCGTAAATTCCATTGAGGTTTCTCCTTCTTGTTCTGTTATATACCTTTTATTATCGGAAGGCCAGTCTTTATCACAGGACAAGCCCTGGCAGACCGGTCTGACTTTGCAGATCAGTATTTTTCAGAAACCGGTCTGACTCTGCAGATCAGATCATGTCAGAAACAGGTCTGCTTCGACGGGCTCGGTCTATATTTACCTGACCGGTCTGCTGAATTGGCTGGAATCAGCAGACCAGCTGTCTCAGGCAGACTGGCTTGTATCGACATACCAGCCATCAGTGAAAGGCCAGTATCATCTGCGCGGTCTCGACCATGCTGCGGCCCATATCCATGGAATTCTTCTGCATAAAGCGGAAGGCTTCGGCCTCCGACATATGGTTTCGTTCCATTATAAGAAGCTTGGCCTCGTCCAGAAGTTTCTGATCCTCGGCGGACCGGGGCTTGGGCTTCTTGTTTTTCTTTTCTTTCTTCTTTTCCTGACGATAGACATATTCCAGTCCGCCCAGCATCATGTCCACGGTCTCGATGAGATCGGCGGAATGAATGGGGGCCGACAGGGCCATGACATCCTCTTCCTTACGTTCTGAAATGTGCCGGGGCGAATCCAGAAGGAGCATCTCGTAGAAAGAGCTCATCCGATGAAGGACATGGACATAGTCTGTGTCCTTCATGCGGACCGGACAGACCAGGAGTCCGGTATTGTCCTCGGACATCTCCCGGAGGGCCTCGCCGCCGCCGGATACGATCCGGACGTCATCGAAGCCGTGACGAAGGAGAAGAGTACGAATCTTTTCGGATGTCGTTTCGTTCGGAAAAGCCAACAAAATAAAACTCAATGTGGCTCTCCTTTGTCTTTGTCAGATCCGGCCTAAATACTCCCGGATCTCCCAGTCGGTAACTTCCTTGGCATAGGACTCCCATTCCGCTTTCTTTTCAGAAATGTAGACCGATGCGTAATTGTCACCGTAAAGCTGTCGGAAGAAATCGTCCTCGGAAAAGGCTTTCAGGGCGTCATTCAGGGTTTCGGGAAGGGGTTCGCCCTGAGCGTCTGCTTCGGGCAGAGGCAGTTTCTTTTCAATGCCTTCCAGGCCTGCGGCCAGGAGATAGGCAATGTTGAGATAAGGATTGGTGGCACCGTCCGGAAGCTCCCATTCGATGACGGTCCGGTCATCCTCGTTTCTTGATACGGTTACCGAAGCCCGGTAATCGCTGGGAGACCAGAAGATTCCCCGGGGATCGCTGAAGCGGAAGATGGACCGCTTGTAGGAATTTACGATAGGATTGGCGATGGCGCAGGCACCCCGCATATGGGCCAGAAGGCCGGCGATAAAGTGCTTGCCGTCTTCGCTTAAGCCATTGGGATCGGAAGGATCGGTAAACCAGTCCTTTGCGATCATCTGGCAGGAGGCATTCAGAGCCATGGCGGAGCCGGACAGGTCTGCCCGGGGCTTTGGCATGAAGGTGGCATAGAAGCCGTGGCGGACAGCGATGGTCCGGACGGTGTTCCGAAGGGTCAGAATTCGGTCTGCCATACGGATGCCGGTTGCCTTCTTAAAGGAAATCGCATGCTGGGCAGGGGCATCCTCATGATGGGAGGACTCGACCTCAAAGCCCAGATCCTCCAGGGCAAAGATGATGTCCCGGCGGGCATTTTCTCCGGAGTCCAGAGGTGCCATATCAAGGTACTTGGCCTGCTCATTGGTCTGGTTGGTCGGAAGTCCGTTTTCATCGGTATCAAAGAGGAAGAACTCGCATTCCGGATTCAGTTCAATGAAGAGGCCCTTATCCTCGGCACGTTTCAGCTGCTGGCGAAGAATGGTCCGGGGACTTTCCGGCAGGAGGTTTCCTTCCCGGTCGGTGAGGTCACAAAGGAAACGGGCTACCTTTCCGTGCTGGGGTCTCCAGGGCAGGATGGCAAAGGTATCAAGATCCGGTTTCAGATAGATCTGACGGTAGCCAAGGGCCCTGGCTCCGCGGATATGGAAACCGTCAATGGAGCATCTGCCGTTCAAGGCCTTCTCAATCTGGCCTCCGGTAACGGCAATATTCCGAAGAACGCCGAAGAAGTCTGCAAACTGCAGACGGATAAATTTGACGTCCTCATCCTCAATTGTTTTTAAAATGTCTTCTTTTGTGTAGTAACCCATGACAGCCTCCATCTTGTAATTCTTTTTAGCCTTTTAGCCTGATATTTCTGATTTGAAATTCGTGAAACTGATTTTTTATCTGAAATTTAATATCTAAATTCCAATGTCTGAAATCCATGAAACTGTTTTTCTTCTGAATTTCAATATCAGAAATTTTATGTCTGAGATTCTAATTCTGAAATCTGATATGCCTTTCCTGATCTTTCATGTAAAAACATGATGATAGATTACGATCCTCTGATTCAAGATGGATCAGAGGATCGCAAGGTCAGAATCAGTCCTTCTGATTCTGATAATCTACAGCAGCCTGAACCAGTCCGCGGAAGAGCGGATGGGCCTTGTTGGGCCGTGACTTGAATTCCGGATGGGCCTGGGTGCCGATGTAGAAAGGATGATCCTTGTATTCGACCATTTCCACAATTCGTTCATCCGGGGAAAGTCCTACAGTGCAGAGGCCCTTCTGATTCATGATGTCTCTGTAGTCGTTGTTAAACTCATATCTGTGACGGTGACGCTCGGAGATATCCGTTGAGCCGTACAGCCGATAGGAGAGAGAATCCTTGTCCAGAACGCAGGGGTAAGCGCCCAGTCTCATGGTTCCGCCCAGATTGGTAACGTCCTTCTGGGATGCCATGAGGTCGATGACCGGATGCAGGGTATCCGGCGCAAATTCGGTCGAATTGGCATCGTGATAACCCAGGATATCTCTGGCGAAGGCAACGACTGCCATCTGCATGCCGAGGCAGATGCCGAGATAAGGAATCTTCTTCTCTCTGGCATAGCTTGCTGCCATGATCATGCCCTCGGTACCGCGGTTTCCGAAGCCGCCCGGAACCAGAATTCCGGAGACACCGTTCAGGAGGGCATCGGCACCTTGCTTCTCAACCTCTTCCGAATCCACCCAGCGGATATGAACCTTGGTCTGGGTGGCAATGCCGCCGTGGGCCAGGGCTTCAACAACGGAGAGATAGGCATCATGGAGGGTAATGTACTTGCCGACAATGGCGATCTCAGTTTCCTGCTTGGGATGATGCTCGCGGTCTACCATTTCTTCCCATTCCTTTAAGCCGGTCGGCTCCGGGTTGGGAAGATTCAGGCATTCGAGGACCGCTCCGGCCAGGTTTTCCTTTTCCATAAGAAGAGGAACACTGTAGAGAGACGGAGCGTCCAGGTTCTGGATGACGTGATCGCTCTGGACATTACAGAAGAGGGCGATCTTGTCCTTCATAGACTGGGGCAGAGGATATTCGGTCCGGCAAACCAGGATATCCGGCTGGATTCCGATTTCCAGACATTTCTTTACGGACATCTGCGTCGGCTTGGTCTTCATTTCCTGGGAGACACGAAGGTAGGGAATGAGTGTCACATGGATCATGATGGCGTTCTCTTTCCCGATATCGTGCTGGAACTGACGGATGGCCTCGAGGAAGGGCTGACTCTCGATATCACCGACAGTACCGCCGACCTCGATGATGGCGATGCGGTCTTCCTTTGGATCCTCGCTCCGGTAGAAGCGGGACTTGATCTCGTTTGTGATATGGGGAATGACCTGTACGGTGCCTCCGCCGTAGTCGCCGTGCCGCTCCTTGTTGAGAACGGACCAGTAGATCTTACCGGAGGTGACATTGGCGTTATGGTCAAGGGATTCGTCGATGAAACGCTCATAGTGGCCCAGATCCAGGTCGGTCTCCGTGCCGTCGTCTGTGACGAAGACTTCGCCGTGCTGGATGGGGTTCATGGTGCCGGGATCCACATTGATATATGGATCAAACTTCTGCATGGTGACACGGTATCCCCGGGCCTTTAAGAGGCGTCCCAGAGAGGCTGCTGTAATTCCCTTGCCGAGGCCGGAGACAACGCCGCCTGTTACGAATACGTACTTGATCATTTCGCGTCCTTTCTCTAAATAAATTAACTCTCATACATTCTGCCGGTCAGATTTGCTGGCAGATTTCGACCGAAATCATATCTGTGACTGCTGATGAAGAATGCATCAGCAGGTCACCTGACGATGTCTGCCATTGGTCAGAATATCAGGTCACAAATCCTCAATAAAAAAGCCGTCAGCGAAAAAGGGGCAAGAACCCCTGCACGCTGACGACACCTTTGCCAACACTTTCTGACGATCTGAAGTTCATCCTGTCTGTCAGCACTCGCGGTCGGGCGGACAGTATTCTTTGAATGATAAACATATACCTAAATATACACCGATTCGAATTTTATGTAAATTGTAAAAAATTCCAAATACTTGTTTACTGAAATCTGGTATCACGATGCAGATTTCGCTGGATTTTTTTCAAACATCGATAATGAAGAAAATGCTGAATCCCGATGTGTTATTTTCCGATTTTACAGAGTTTAAACATCGATTTTGAGGAAAATTTCAAATTCCGATGTTTAATTCCCCTGATTTCCTGATCTGAAACATCGATTTTGAGGAAAATTTCAAATTCCGATGTTTGATTCCCCTGATTCCCTGATTTTAAACATCGATTTTGAAGGAAATCCCCAATCCCGATGTTTGATTCCCTACAGATTTATGACAAGAATTGTAAAAATCAGAAAAAACCATTGACAAGGGCCGGGTGAATGAACTACAATTCCCACAACAAAGCAAAGGCGCTTTGGATACGCATACCGTGTCCAAGGCGCCTTTTTTGTATTTCATTCTGAACAAAGTAATAGTACCAGGGTACTGGCTGCTGGGATTCGCAGCAGGAAGCTTAAGGAAGGAGCAGGTTATGGAACAGATCAATGTCCCGGAAATCTACGGAAGCATGGTCTTCAATGACAAAGTCATGAAGGAACGTCTTCCCAAGGATGTTTACAAAGCGGTGCGGAAAACCATCGATAATGGAACCACTCTGGAGTTGACCGTGGCCAATACGGTTGCAGCAACCATGAAGGAATGGGCAATCGAGCGCGGTGCAACTCATTTCACCCACTGGTTCCAGCCCATGACAGGTCTTACCGCCGAGAAGCACGACAGCTTCATCAATCCGGATGAAAAAGGCAATATTATTATGAACTTCTCCGGCAAGGAACTGGTCAAGGGCGAGCCGGACGCATCCAGCTTCCCTTCCGGCGGCATCCGTGCCACCTTCGAAGCCCGCGGCTATACAGCATGGGATCCTTCATCACCTGCCTTCGTTAAGGATGGTTCGCTCTATATTCCGACAGCATTCTGCTCCTACACCGGCGAATCTCTGGATAAGAAGACTCCCCTGCTTCGTTCCATGGACGCTCTGAATCATGAAGCCGTTCACATGCTTCATTTCCTCGGAAAACCCGATGTCAAGCACGTGGATACCACGATCGGTTCCGAGCAGGAATATTTCCTCATTGATAAGGACATGTACCTGTCCCGTAAGGATCTGGTTCTGACCGGACGGACCCTCTTCGGAGCACCGGCTCCCAAGGGTCAGGAAATGGAAGACCATTACTTCGGCGTCTTAAAGCCGAGAGTTTCCGAATTCATGCATGACCTGGATCAGGAACTCTGGAAGCTGGGCGTACCGGCAAAGACCAAGCATAACGAGGTTGCTCCTGCACAGCACGAGCTGGCTCCGGTCTTTGAAATGAGTAACATCGCCGTAGATCACAACCAGCTGACCATGGAGATCATGAAGAAGGTCGCTGACCGTCACAACATGGCCTGCCTCCTTCACGAGAAGCCTTTCGACGGCGTCAATGGGTCCGGCAAGCATGTCAACTGGTCCATGGGCACCGATACCGGTGAAAACCTTCTGGAGCCGGGCACGACACCGGCTGAGAATACCCAGTTCCTGGTATTCCTGGTTGCCGTTATCGCAGCCGTTGATAAATATGCAGATCTGATGCGGGCAAGTGTTGCCACCGCCGGAAACGACCATCGTCTTGGCGCCAACGAAGCACCTCCCGCTGTTGTATCCATCTTCGTCGGCGATGAGCTGGCCAAGATCCTCGATGCCATCGAGAAGGGCCAGACTCCTGAGGATGCAAAGCATACTCTTATGGATATCGGAGCCAAGGTTCTGCCGACTCTGACCAAGGACACCACCGACCGTAATCGGACCTCACCTTTTGCCTTCACCGGCAACAAGTTCGAGTTCCGTATGCCGGGCTCCTCTGTTTCTGTAGCAGATCCGGCCATCATTCTGAACACTGCAGTTGCTGATTCTCTCCGTGAGATCCGTAAGTCCCTCGAGGGTACTCCCAAGGATCAGCTGGAGACCGCCATCATGGCACATCTTCAGGCTCTTCTCAAGGAGCATCACAAGATCCTCTTCAATGGCAACGGCTATGCAGAAGACTGGGTTGAGAAGGCAGAGGCAAGAGGCCTTTACAATCTGAAGAGTGTTCCGGATGCTATGCCTGCCTTTATCGCAGAGAAAAATGTAGCCCTCTTCGAGAAGTTCCATATTTATAACGCTTCTGAGATTCAGGCCCGTTATGAGATCAACCTGGAGAACTACGCCAAGGCCATCCACATCGAGTCTCTGACCATGCAGGATATGATCAAGAAGGATGTCAGACCGGCTCTGGTTTCCTACAGTTCCGATCTCGCAGACGAGGCTCTGGCCAAGAAGGAACTCTCCAAGGATATCGATACCGATATGGAGACCGAGCTTGTCGATGAGCTTGCCAAGGACGGAAGCGGAATCACAAGCGGCTTAAAGAAGCTTGCCAGGGATACCAAGACAGCAGAAGGAGAGACCGACAGCCTGAAGAAAGCAAGATACTATCATGACGTGATCCTTCAGGATATGGCAGATGTGAGAAGCTATATTGATGCAGCAGAAGCAGAGATTCCTTCCGATTATCTGAATTATCCGACCTACGAAGAGATGATGTTTTCTCTGAGATAGGAGGATTCTTATGTGTTCGATTTTAGTCTGGACTAACCCCAAGGCGGATCCGGCAAAGTTTCAGGAAGCTCTGGCTATCACGACCTCCAGAGGACCCGATGACAGCAGGGTCCTGTCCAATGCGGCAGGACTGATGGGCTTCAACCGTCTGGCCATCATGGGCCTGACCGCAAGCGGCATGCAGCCCTTTACCCTGGATCAGGATATGCTGGTCTGCAACGGAGAGATCTACGGCTTCCGTCCCATGAAGGAAAAGCTCGAGGGCGAGGGATACCGTTTCGCATCCGATTCGGACTGCGAGATCCTTCTCCCCCTCTACCGGGAGCTGGGATGTGACATGTTCCGCGAACTGGATGCGGAATTTGCCCTGGTTTTATATGATGCATCCTCTGGCAGCTACGTGGCTGCCCGGGATCCCATCGGAATCCGTCCCCTTTACTACGGCTATGACGCAGACGGCTGCATTGTCTTTGCGTCCGAGCCCAAGGAACTGGTTTCCATTTGTCAGGGAGAGATTCTTCCCTTCCCTCCGGGATCCTATTACAAGGACGGCGCCTTTGTGACCTACTATGATCCGGCGGAGGTCCGCCGGGTTTCCTATGACGACATGGATACCATTTCAAGAAATATTCATGACCGTCTCGTGTCCGGTGTGAAGAAGAGAATGGACGCCGACGCCCCGGTTGGCTTCCTCCTTTCCGGAGGACTGGATTCTTCTCTGGTCTGCGGCATTTCCTCCAAGCTGACCAAGAAGCCTCTGGAAACCTTCGCCATCGGCATGGATATCGATGCCATCGACTTAAAGTATGCAAGAGAGGTTGCTGAATACATCGGATCCAACCATCACGAGGTCATTATCTCGAGAGATGATGTCATCAATGCCCTGGAGCCGGTCATCAAGGCGCTGGGAACCTACGACATCACGACCATCCGCGCCTCGATCGGCATGTATCTCTGCTGCAAGTGGATCCATGAGAACACCGATGTCCGGGTTCTCTTGACCGGTGAGATCTCGGATGAGCTTTTCGGCTACAAGTATACGGACTTTGCTCCCAACGCCGAGGAGTTCCAGAAGGAAGCCGAGAAGCGGATCCGCGAGCTTCATATGTATGATGTCTTACGGGCAGACCGCTGCATCAGCGTAAACTCTCTGGAAGCCCGGGTTCCCTTTGGCGATCTGGCCTTCGTCCGCTATGTTATGTCCATTGACCCCGAGAAGAAGCTCAACCGCTACAACAAGGGCAAATACCTCCTCCGTCATGCCTTTGAAGAGGATCATCTGATCCCCGAGGACATTCTGATGCGGGAAAAGGCTGCCTTTTCCGATGCCGTCGGTCACTCCCTGAAGGACGACCTGGCAGATTATGCGGAAGGCTTTTATACCGATGAGGAATATGAGACCAAGCGGATGAAGTATGATCACGCCCGTCCTTTCACCAAGGAATCGCTTCTCTATAGGGAAATCTTCGAGAAGTACTATCCCGGCCAGTCGGCCATGGTCAAGGACTTCTGGATGCCCAACAAGACCTGGGAAGGCTTAAAGGACGTCAACGATCCGTCCGCCCGTGTGCTTTCCAACTACGGTGACAGCGGTAAATGATTGCATCATCAGATTTTGTTAAATATAGACCAGGGATTCGAAGGCAGGCAGCTGTCTGAAAACCGGCCTGAGAAACCAGATTCGCAGAAGAATCTGGAACCAGAAAATTGCTTAACAAAATAAAGTATGACGACAAACGACTTTATTTAAATTTGCAAATGCTTTTTACACGTTAATTAAATAAAGTTTTGTTTGACAGATGTCCTCTATGGATGTAAACTCTATCCAACACGATAGAGTACAGACAAAGGCGTCTGCTGGAAGATCTTCGTAAGAATAAGGAGGTCTGCCGGCAGACGCCTTTTTTTACAGAAAGGACAAGCCATGAATCAGAAACCTGAGCTTCTCTATAACGAGAGAGAACATGATGCCTGCGGTATCGGTGCAGTGGTCAATATCGACGGCCGGGTAGAGCACCGGACGGTGGACGACGCCCTCCACATCGTGGAACGTCTGGAGCACCGTGCCGGCAAGGACGCCAGCGGCAAGGTCGGTGACGGTGTCGGAATCCTTCTCCAGATCTCCCACAAGTTCTTCAGTAAAACCATGAAGGAGCGGGGCATTGATCTGGGAAAGGCCAGGGATTACGGAATCGGCATGTTCTTCTTCCCCCAGGACCGGATGAAGCGGCAGATGATGCAGCGTATGTTCCAGGTCATCGCAGAAAAGAACGGCATGGAATTCTTAGGCTGGCGTGATGTACCCACGAATCCCGGTATTCTCGGCCAGGTCGCACTGGACAGCATGCCCTATATTTCACAGGGCTTCGTCAGAAGACCCGAGGGCGTGGAGCGGGGCATCGCCTTCGACCGGAAGCTCTATGTGACCAGAAGAGAGTTCGAGCAGAGCGCCGATGAGACTTACGTATGTTCCCTGTCCTCCCGGACCATCGTCTACAAGGGCATGTTCCTGGTCGGCCAGCTCCGTCTCTTCTATCCGGACCTCGACGACAAGGATTACGAGAGCGCCATCGCCATCGTCCACTCCCGTTTCTCGACCAACACCACACCCAGCTGGGAGAAGGCCCATCCTTACCGCCTGATCGCCCACAACGGCGAAATCAATACCATCCGAGGAAATATAGACCGTATGCTGGCTCGTGAAGAGACCATGGAGTCTCCGGTTCTCGAAGATGAGATGGATAAGATCTGCCCGGTTGTCAACCGGAACGGTTCCGATTCGGCCATGCTTGATAACACGCTGGAGTTCCTTTACATGAACGGCATGGATCTGCCTCTGGCCGTCATGTCGACCATCCCCGAGCCCTGGAAGAAGAACGATTTCATGACCCAGGAGCGGAAGGATTTCTACCATTATTATGCAACCATGATGGAGCCCTGGGACGGACCTGCAGCCATCCTCTTCTCGGATGGCGATATCGTCGGCGCATCCCTGGACCGGAACGGCCTTCGTCCTTCCCGTTATTATGTGACCGATGACAAGCGCCTGATCCTGGCTTCCGAAGTCGGCGTCCTGGATATCCCAGCCGAGCATATCGTCCAGAAGTCCCGTCTGATGCCGGGCCGTATCCTTCTCATTGATACCAAGAAGCAGCGGATGATCCCCGATGAAGAGGTCAAGGCTTACTATTCCGGAAGAAAGCCCTACGGCGAGTGGCTGGATATGAACCTTCTTCATCTGGAAAATCTGAAGATCCCCAACAAGAAGATCCCGACCTACGATCAGGCCATGCGGGACCGCCTCTACAAGGTCTTCGGCTATACCTATGAGGAGGTCAATGACGAGATCCTGACCATGGCAAAGACTGGTGTCGAGCCGACCATGTCCATGGGCCATGATGTACCTCTGGCTGTCCTTTCGGAAAAGCACCAGCCGCTCTTTAATTATTTCAAGCAGCTTTTTGCCCAGGTTACCAACCCTCCCATCGATTCCCTTCGTGAGAAGATCGTAACTGACACGACGGTCTACATTGGATCCGACGGTAACCTCCTCCAGGAGAAGGGCCAGAACTGCCGGGTACTTGAGGTCAACAACCCCATCCTGTCCGGTGTCGACATCATGAAGATCCGGTCTCTGGATCAGCCGGGCTTCAAGACCACAACCCTGCCCATTGTCTACTATAAGAATACGTCTCTGGAGAGAGCCCTGGATCAGCTGAATGTATCGGTCGACCGGGCCTTCGAGCGGGGCTATAACATCATCATCCTGTCCGACCGGGCCATCGATGAAAACCATGTGCCCATTCCATCGCTTCTGGCTGTATCCTCAGTCGAGCAGCATCTGGTATCCACAAGGAAGAGAACCCAGGTTTCCTTGATTCTCGAAAGCGGCGAGCCGAGGGATGTCCACCAGTTCGCATGTCTCTTAGGCTTCGGTGCCCGGGCTATCTATCCTTATCTGGCTCAGGAATGCATTTCCGAGCTCATTGATCTCGGCATCCTCGACAAGGATTACCATACCGCCATTGAGGATTACAACATGGCCATCCTCAAGGGTATTGTAAAGACCGCTGCCAAGATGGGTATCTCGACCCTTCAGTCTTATCAGTCGGCAAGGATCTTCGAGGCCATCGGCCTTTCCAAGGAGATCATCGACAAGTACTTTACCGGTACGGTCAGCCGGGTCGGCGGCATCGGACTCGAAGACATCGCCGCATCGGTTACCTACCGCCACAATCATGCTTTCGATCCCATGGGTCTGTCCGAGGACACGACCCTGGATTCGGTCGGCTTCCACCGGCTTCGTTCCGGCGCCGGAGCAGAGGATCATATGTATCGTCCCGAGACTATCGTGACCCTCCAGCAGGCCGTCCGTAAGAGAGATTATAAGGAATTCAAGGATTACTCGAATCTGGTGGATGATGACAAGCCTCATACCTTACGGGGCCTCATGGCCTTCCATCCGGTTCAGAAGCCGGTTCCCATCGATGAGGTCGAGCCCATTGAATCCATCGTCAAGCGTTTCCAGGTCGCAGCCATGTCCTACGGCGCCATCTCTCCGGAGGCCCATCAGACCCTGGCCCTGGCTATGAATACCCTGGGCGGCCGGTCCAATACCGGTGAAGGCGGTGAGGATTCCGCCCGCTTCGGAACGCCGACCAATTCCAGGATTAAGCAGGTGGCATCCGGACGTTTCGGTGTCACCGAAGCCTACCTGGTTTCCGGTGATGAGATCCAGATCAAGATGGCTCAGGGTGCCAAGCCCGGTGAAGGCGGAAACCTGCCCGGACGTAAGGTCAACCTGGATGTCGCCAAGGCCCGCTTCTCAACGCCCGGTGTCTCCCTGGTTTCTCCTCCGCCTCATCACGATATCTATTCCATCGAGGATCTGGCAGAGCTCATCTATGATTTAAAGAATGCCAATCCCAAGGCCCGGATTTCCGTAAAGCTGGTTTCTGAGGCCGGTGTCGGAACCATCGCCTGCGGCGTTGCCAAGGCCGGTGCCCAGGTCATCCTGATTTCCGGTTATGACGGTGGTACCGGTGCGGCTCCCTATTCCTCCATCCACCATGCCGGACTTCCCTGGGAGCTTGGTGTGGCAGAGGCCCAGCAGGCCCTGATGGAGAACGGACTCCGTGACCGTGTCGTTCTGGAGACCGACTCGAAACTGATGACCGGCCGGGATGTCGCTATCGCAGCTCTCTTAGGCGCCGAGGAATTCGGCTTTGCAACCGCACCTCTGGTTTCCCTGGGATGCTCTATGATGCGTGTCTGCTCCAAGGACACCTGCCCTCAGGGTATCGCCACCCAGAATCCGGAGCTTCGCAAGCGCTTCAAGGGCAAGCCCGAGCATGTCATCAACTACATGTGCTTCGTTGCCCAGGAGCTTCGTGAGATCATGGCCATGCTTGGCTTCCGTACCGTTGCCGAGATGGTCGGCCGGACCGACTGCCTGGTTACCAAGCCTCATCAGATCACCCGCCGCGCCGAGACCGTAAAGCTCGAGGGTATCCTGGATCAGACCTATGCAGGCCGGGAGGAATCCCATTTCAATCCGGACAAGGTCTATGACTTCCATCTGGAGAAGACCGTAGACGAGAGCCAGATCCTGCCTGCATTCAAGGACAATCTAGAGAACGGTGAGAAGAAGGAGATCTCGATCGAGGTCAAGGGAACCGACCGGACCGTCGGTACCATCTTCGGCTCCGAGGTCACCCGCCGCTTCGGCGAGCAGGAACTTTCTGACGATACTTTCACCATCCACTGCACGGGTGCAGGCGGCCAGTCCTTCGGCGCCTTCCTGCCTCACGGCGTGACATTGACCTTAAAGGGCGATGCCAACGATGGTGTCGGCAAGGGCCTGTCCGGCGGCAAGATCATCATCACGCCTCCGGACCATGCAGGATTCGATCCTTCGAAGAATATCATCGTCGGAAATGTAGCCCTCTACGGAGCGACCGGCGGAACCGCTTATTTCAACGGTATCGCAGGTGAGCGTTTCCTCGTTAGAAATTCCGGCGCGACTGCCGTTGCCGAGGGCTGCGGCGACCACGGACTTGAATATATGACAGGCGGCCGGGCCGTTATCCTGGGACCGACCGGAAAGAACCTGGCAGCCGGTATGTCCGGCGGTATTGCCTACGTCCTGGATATGAACCACGATGTCTACCGGAAGCTCAACAAGGATATGGTCTTCATGACCGAGGTCACCGAGAAGTATGATGTGGCCGAACTCCGGACTATCATTGGCGACTACATCAAGGCAACCGGTTCTGCACTGGCACAGAAGATCATGGACGAATTTGAGGACTATCTTCCTTACTTTAAGAAGATTATTCCGAATGATTATCATAAAATGGTTGTGTCGATTTCCCACTTTGAGGAGCAGGGCATTTCTCATGAGAATGCCGTCAAGGAAGCCTTTGCAGCCATGCAGGCGCAGGG
>JAQYBF010000060.1 GCA_029338875.1 Lachnospiraceae bacterium | reverse complement strand
CCCTGGGTCAGGCAAAGGAAATGAATGAGACCGCCTGCCGGGATCTCGTGATTGAAGGAGAAAAGGTAGGCCAGCTCCTCTGCGGCTATCCCAAGGACAGCGAAGTTCCTGTCGGAAGCAGCCAGACCCAGAAGGCCGATGCTGCGGTTTCTCTCCTTTATCTTTCTATTACCAACACGCTGACCAAGCAGTATTACAAGTATGCAGCCGGCCACCGTCTCAAGCGCCTGTCTGACGGCATTGAGGCCACAGATGAGCTGGTCCGCCAGATCATGAGCTGCACCGTCAATCTGAAAAACATTCAGAAGCGTCAGAAAATTGTTGCCATCAATGCAAGCATCGAGGCAGCCAGAGTCGGTGAGGCTGGAAGAGGCTTTGCCGTCGTCGCTGAGGAGGTTGAGAAGCTGTCCGAGAGCAGCTCAGAAGTCAACTCCACGATTGAAAAGGTTGTTTCAGAGATCAAGAATACCGTATCCAGCCTCAAGGAGTAAGCTTCCTAACAAGCTTCTGAATAAATTCACGAAAGAATATAAAACGCCATTCGTCATGTCCGAAATCGGGAATCCTGAAAAGGTTCATGGCGAATGGCGTTTATTATTCAAAAATATTACAGGGCAAAAAACAGGCCTGCCGCTTTTTTCGGCAGGTCCGCTCTTACTTTACATTGGTAATGATGATATTGGCGCAGTCAATCTGGGACAGATCATAAACTTTTCCGGTCTCGCAGCCGACGACAACCGGACGTAAGAGTCCTTCCGGATTCTTCTGAACCACTCTTGCTGTCTCGCCGTTACTAAGCTCCACATAGGAATCAACCGGATAGAGGATCATCGAAGACAGAAAGCTCTTCAGATCGTTCATATCCAGCTTGTCCGTCATGGCCATCAGCATCTCCACAGCTTGTCCGGGCGGCATGCCCTGCTTGTAGGGCCGGTCGGTAACCAGGGCATCGTAGATGTCCGCAACCGTCAGAATCTTTGCATAGGGATGGATGCCAGAAGCCATGGCACCATTGGGATAGCCGGATCCGTCGATTTTTTCATGGTGCTGAAGCATGGCAACCTTGACCGAATCCGGAATCTCTGAATTATCCTGAACCATCTCGTAGCTGTAGGTGCTGTGCTTCTTCATAATCTCGAATTCTTCCGGAGTGAGCCTGGCCGGCTTGTTCAGAATCTCCGGCGGCACCTTGGTCTTTCCGATGTCATGAAGGAGGCCGGCCATTCCGATCTCATAGACCTCTTTCCGGCTTTTCTTCTGCTGCTTTGCGATGATCATGGATATGGTCGCCACATCCACACTGTGCTCGAAAGTATATTCATCCGAGGTTTTCAGTTCCCGGATATTGAGGGCAACCGCATTGTTGGAATCAATCGCGGTCATCAGATCGTCCATGATGGAACGGGTCGTATCGGCCAGTTCCTTGGGAGAAGGATTGTTGTAAATGGTCTGGACGCCGGCGGCGATCTGCTTCTTTAAGGTCCTCGAAAAATGAAGCTTGGCCGGATCCTCTCTCCGGAGCCGCTCCACCTGCTGACGGGCAAGCTTTGACATCGTCGGAGTATACCTTTTATCATTTGCCTCACCGATCCGTATCTGAAGCGAGCCGACCCCGAGATACCGAAGCTGCTCTATGATATAAGCCGTAAGGACAGTACCGGACTCAACAAGATGCCTGCCAAGGCGGTCCTCTACAGGACTCCCGACAATCATCCCGGGCCGGACGATATCCATCGACATAGAGCGTACAATTACACTGCCCATTCCGAACTCTCCGCTTTCATTCACAGTTCCAGTGTCAAAACCTATTACAGATTTCTATCGACAAGTTGAAAAATATTTATAAGATGGAGACCCTTTCGCCCCTGACATTGACCGTAAAGCCATGCCGGTTTGAATCCAGGCCGTCCACCAGAATGGCCCGGTCATCCAGGACTTTTCCCTCCCGGATGAGGAAATACAAACCGCTCTCTCCTTTTTCTGCAAGTTCTTCACCCAGGTTCGACAGGCGGTCGCAGATCTTGTTAAAGGGAAAGGCATATCTTCCGTCCGACAGAGCCGGCTCATGAGCCCGGTCCTTGGGACCGAAGGAAAGCTTTCGTTTCTTTGCCAGTGCCCAGAGCGGTCGGATCAGATCTGTGTTTTTCTTCTCGGACCAGAGATTCTTCTGATCCCAGTTGGGCCACCAGGACTGCATGCCCTGATAGACGTAATTCGAATCCGCCCGGAAATCAACGGCTGCTCCTTCCGGAATCAGCTCCATGGCCTTTAAGATCGCCGTGGTTTCCATACGGTTATTGGTTGAATCCGGTTCAGAGCCAAAGGCCTCGGTCAGAATCTGACCCTCCCGGTCCAGGATCACAAAGGCATAGCCGCCGGGTCCGGGATTTCGAATGGCCCCGCCATCGGTGTGGATTTCGAAGAAAGCCTCAGAAGAAAGCTCTGTATGCAGGCTGTTTTTCACAGCAAGCTTATTTTCAGACAGATCTCCAGCATGATTTCCAGCTTTTCTTCCGACTGCAGAGCCGACATGAATTCCAGCACTCCCTGTTGCAGCATTTCCGTAGGGCATCCAGCCGTTCTTTCGGAAGGCCTGCCATGCTTCTTCCGCCTGGCTTTTTTTCTCGTAGCCCTTGAAGACCGCCCCGGGAAATCCCTGCACCAGGGAACTCACTTCAGCCCAGCTGTCATAGAGGCCGGGCGTCCTGCCCCGGAAAACGACGTATGCAGCTTTCTTTGCCATGTCTTCTTCCTCCTGATGTCCGGGCTTACTATAAGCTGAAAATTATACTACGATGTGGGTGTCATAAGTATGATAACCGGATCGCTTCGTGCTTCGCACTCCCGCGATCCTCCCTCAGCTCGGGCTATCGTGTGGCTTTGCCCCACTTCGCCCTCGCTGAGGGGCGTGTCAATAAGTCATCACCCACTTTTGCACAAGTGCAACGTGGGTGATGACTTTTGACACTGTTATCATACTACTGTATTATATCACGAAAGCCGGCCCTGTCACTTAATTGAAGCTCAGAAAATCCTCCGTTTAAGATAAATTTAAGATTTCACAAGATTGAAAAAGGACCGCTGTCTCATGCAGCGGTCCCTGAAATTTATTCGAATCAGCCCCAATCAGACCTTGATTCGTTTTATTTTCTATCAGAATCAGCTCTGAACCGGACCTCGATCCGGTCTATATTTCTCCGGAAAACAGTCCGAATACCGGCCGGATTCCAATTTTCATCTGAGTCTCTTCAGGACAGAATAGCCTTGTCGGAGGTAAATTCCTCGCCGGATACCTCTTCGAACTTATGAAGGAGGTCCTCGATGGTGAGTTTCTTCTTCTCCTCGCCCCGGATGTCCAGGATGATCTTTCCGTTATTCATCATGACCAGGCGGTTTCCGTGAGCGATGGCATCTTTCATATTGTGGGTGACCATAAGAGTGGTCAGATTATTTTCCGAAACCACACGGTCCGTAGCCTTCAGGACCTTGTCGGCCGTCTTCGGATCCAGAGCGGCGGTATGCTCGTCGAGAAGAAGCACCTTGGGCTTCTTCAGGGTGGCCATAAGAAGGGTCAGAGCCTGACGCTGGCCGCCAGAAAGGAGTCCGACCTTGGCGGTCATCCGGTCTTCCAGACCCAGATCCAGGCGCTTTAAGAGCTCATGATATTCCTCATGCTCCTTCTTCGTAACGCCCCATTTCCAGAAGGCGTGGAAGCTGCCCCGCCGTCTGGCCAGAGCCAGGTTTTCCTCGATTTCCATATCGGCAGCCGTTCCTGTCATGGGATCCTGGAAGACACGGCCCAGGAAGGCCGCTCTCTTGTAGTCGGGAAGTGCCGTGACATCCACGCCATCAATCGTGATCCGGCCGCTGTCAATGGGCCAGACACCGGCGATGGCATTCATAAGGGTCGACTTTCCGGCGCCGTTTCCGCCGATCATGGTGACGAAATCACCGGTTTCCAGCTCCAGGGAGACACCGTTCAGGGCCTTCTTTTCATTGACCGTACCGGGGTTGAAGGTTTTTCTCACATTCTGAATCGTAAGCATTATTCTGCCCCCTTTCCGGCCTTTTTGTAAGAGTGCTGAATCCGGTCCTTAATATAGGGCACGCCCATGAAGATGGCAACGACCAGAGCCGTAAAGAGCTTCAGGTCGTCGGACGGGAACTGCATGGCCAGAACCAGGCCGATGACGATGTAGTAGAGGATGGCGCCGAGAACAACGAAGATCAGGCGGAGCATGAAATTCATCCGCTTGCCGAAGATGGCGCTTCCGATGACATCGCCGATGATGACAGCGGCCAGACCGATGACGATCGAGCCTCTGCCCATGTTGATGTCGGAGAAGCCCTGATACTGGGCAAAGAGTCCGCCGGACAGGGCAACCAGTCCGTTGGAGAAGGCCAGGCCAAGAATTTTCATTCCGCCGATATTGATGCCCTGAGCCTTACTCATCTGTGGATTGTTTCCGGTAGCACGGAGGGCTGAGCCCTGCTCGGTTCCGAAATAAATATAGAGCAGGATGACAATGGCTGCGACAAAGATGGCGGAAATCACAATCGATTTGGTCACGAATCGAAGAGAAAGCAAGAGCGGATAGTTGGTAACCGAAACCGCCTTGTTGGCCGCTCCCATGATATTCAGGTTCAGGGAATAGAGAATAAACTGGGTCAGGATTCCCGCCAGAATATCCGGGATTCCCATGAGAACATGAAAGACGCCGGTCAGGATTCCGGCCAGGACGCCTGAGATGGCTGCCAGGACAAGGGCCAGGGCCACCGGTTTCCCGGAGAGAATCATCATGACGGCGACTGCTCCACCTGTCGCGAAGCTTCCGTCGACGGTCATATCTGCAAAATTTAAAACCTTAAATGTGATGTAGACTCCCAGGGCCATAATGCCCCAGATCAATCCCTGGGCTATATTTCCCGGAAGTGCCTTCGTAAATGCAATTAACATAGTTCTCTCTCCTAAGTTTATTATTCCGACTTGATTTCCTCGTAATCGTCCGGAATGGTAACGCCAAGCTTTTCAGCCCGGTCCTTCATGTATTCCTTGGTGAATTTCTTGGCCGACTGAACCTCCATATCGCCTGGGTTCTTGCCGTTTACCAGGATGTCATAGGCCATCTCGCCGGTCTGGTAGCCGAGATCATAGTAGCTTAAGGAAAGCGTTGCGATGCCGCAGCCCTTGCAGATACCTTCCTCACCGGTGACAATGGGGATTCCGGCCGGTTCTGCGACGTTATTGATATTCTCTGCGCAGGAGGCTGCCGTATTATCGGTCGGAATATAGAGCACATCCGACTCTCCGCAGGCCTTCTTGGCTACATTGGCTACATCATTGGAATCGGAGAAGGAATAATCCGTTACGGTATATCCCTCATCCTCGAGATACTTGGTGATGTTGGTAACCTGATACTTGGAGTTGGCCTCTGCATTGCAGTAAAGGATGCCGACCTTCTTCTTGTCCGGGAAAAGCTCCTGGATCATCTTGGCCTGCTCATCCAGAGGAGCCAGATCGGTGGTGCCGCTGACATTGGTACCGGACTTTCCGGACCAGTCCTTCATATCCAGAGCGGAGCCGTAGTCGGTAACACTGGTGCCGACAATCGGAATGTCAGACGTCGCCTGGCTGGCTGCGGTCAGGGCCGCTGTCGCATTGGCCATGATCAGATCCTTGCCGGACGATACAAAAGAATTGGCGATGGTCGTACAGGTAGCCGAATCACCGGAGGCGTTCTGCTCGTCGAACTTAACCTTGTCCCCAAGCTTGTCGGTCAGGGCCTTCTTAAATCCCTTGGTTGCTGCATCCAGCGCCGGATGCTGGGTCAGCTGAACGATGCCGACCTGATAGGTCTTCGATGACTTTGAGCCTGAACTGCTTTTCGAGGAGCTCGATCCGCTGCCGGATCCGCATCCTGCCAGAAGACTCATTGATAAGGCTGCTGTCATCAGTGCAGCAAGTAATCTCTTTTTCATCCTTTTTCCTCCCTCTGCTCTCCTGATTTTGTTTCGCATTTTTCTTACTTTAAGCGTCAGACTTCAGAGTCTGTCGTCTTTTTCGCTTTATCGCGTTGACGTGAAACGCTTTCATGTAAGATAACACGTTAACGTGTAAAAGTCAACGGGTACAAAAAAGGACGTGTGCCAAGACACGCCCTTGTGTATTCCTGACTTTTACCTGTTGAGAGGATTGTAACGCATGTCCATTTCCATTGCAAGATGGTTTTTATTCAAGATATGCCGCTATCCTGTCTCCGCATTCCTTACAGCCGACACGCTTCATACCATCTTCCATGATATCCGCAGTCCGATAGCCGTCGTCCAGATATTTGGAAACAGCATCTTCAATGACATCCGCTTCCTTCTCCATATCGAAGCTGTAGCGGAGCATCATGGCAGCCGACAGAATGGTTCCGACCGGGTTGGCCAGATCCTGACCTGCAATATCAGGAGCAGATCCGTGAATCGGCTCATAGAGGCCGACCGTGCCTGAGCCGAGACTGGAGGAGGGGATCATTCCGATGGATCCTGTGATCTGGGAAGCCTCATCGGAAAGGATGTCGCCGAACATGTTCTCGGTCACGATGACGTCAAACTGAGACGGATCCTTGACGATCTGCATGGCGCAGTTATCAACCAGCATGTCAGAAAGCTCCACATCCGGATACTCCTCTGCCAGCTCATGCATGGTCTTCTTCCAGAGACGGCTGGTATCGAGGACATTGCTCTTCTCAACCGAGCAGAGCTTCTTTCTCCGCTTTCTTGCGGTCTCAAAGCCGATCCGGCCGATCCGCTCGATTTCGGATCTGCTGTACTTCATGAGATCGGTGGCTGTATCGCCCACGGTCTTATGCTCGCCAAAATAAATACCGCCGATCAGCTCTCTTACGATGATGAAATCGATGCCACGCTCGACAATGGACTCCTTTAAGGGAGATGCCTCTGCCAGCTGGGGCCAGATTTTTGCCGGACGGTTGTTGGAATAGACGCCCATGCCGGAACGGAGACGAAGAAGGCCCTTCTCCGGACGCTTGGGTCCCGGTACATCGTTCCACTTGGGTCCGCCGACCGCACCCAAGAGGACACTGTCGGATGCCAGGCACTTATCCAGCTCGGCCTGAGGCAGGGGATCGCCGTACTTATCGATGGCGCAGCCGCCCATATCGACATCGGTATAAGTAAAGTGATGGCCGTAGATCTGACCGACCCGGTCTAAAACCTTGATGGCTTCATTGACAATTTCGGGGCCGATTCCGTCACCACGGATCACTGCAATATTCTTATCCATTCTTTTCACCTTCTTTCAGAGATTTCAGAAGTCCGCCGCAGCGGATGATGTTCTGGATAAAGGGAGGGAAGGGCTCGGCCTGGTAGGTCTTTCCCGTCGTAATGTCATGAATCTTTCCTGTGTCGAAATCTACCTCAACCTCGTCGTTGGCCTGGATTTCCTCTGCCGCATCCTCACACTCGAGAATGGGAAGTCCGATATTGATGGCGTTTCGGTAGAAGATTCTTGCAAAGCTCTTGGCAATGACGCAGCCGGTTCCGCAGGTCTTGATGACCAGAGGGGCATGCTCACGGGAAGAGCCGCAGCCGAAATTCCAACCGGCCACCATGATGTCGCCGGGCTTTACCTTTTTCACAAAGTCCTTGTCGATGTCCTCCATACAGTGGAGAGCCAGCTCCTTGGCATCCGGTGTATTCAGGTAACGTGCCGGAATGATGACATCGGTATCCACATTATCCGGATATTTGAAAACAGATCCTTTTGTCTTCATATCATGCCTCCTTATATTCCGTAATATAGCCTGTCAGTGCACTTGCTGCAGCTGTAAAAGGCGATGCGAGATAGACCTCGCTGTCAACGTGGCCCATGCGGCCGACAAAGTTCCGGTTGGTCGTTGCGATGCAGCGCTCGCCGGCTGCCAGAATTCCCATATAGCCGCCCAGGCAGGGTCCGCAGGTCGGTGTGGAGACAACGGCGCCCGCATCGATGAAGGCGGTGTAGTAGCCGCGCTCTACGCACTCCCGTAAGATCTGCATGGTGGCCGGAATGATGATGCAGCGGATGCCGTCTGCGATCTTCTTTCCCTTCAGGATCTTATAGGCAGCTTCCATATCTTCCATACGGCCGTTGGTGCAGGAACCGATAACGACCTGGTCTATCTTTATATCATGAAGCTCGCTTGCAGGATGGGTATTCTCCGGCAGGTGCGGACATGCGACAACCGGAACGATCTTCGACAGGTCGATATCGATGGTCTTCTCATATTCCGCATCCGGATCAGCCTCGTAAACGACCAGAGGCCGCTCACTTCTGCCGTCCAGATAAGCCATAGTGATATCGTCAACCGGGAAGATGCCGTTCTTGGCACCGGCCTCGATGGCCATATTGCAGATGCAGAGCCGGTCATCCATGGACAGGTTCTTCACGCCGTCGCCGACAAACTCCATGCTCTTGTAGAGAGCGCCGTCAACGCCGATCTGTCCGATGATGGTCAGGATCACATCCTTGCCGCTGCAGTTTTTCGGCAGCTTTCCGGTCAGGTTGAAACGGATGGCCGAGGGAACCTTGAACCAGGCCGTTCCGGTTGCCATGCCGGCAGCCATATCGGTCGATCCGACACCGGTTGAAAAAGCGCCCAGGGCGCCATAGGTGCAGGTGTGACTGTCGGCACCGATGATGCAGTCACCGGCGGTCACAATACCCTGTTCGGGAAGGAGGGCGTGCTCGATACCCATCTTTCCGACATCATAAAAGTGGCTTACACAGTGTTCACAGGCAAAATTCCGGCAGGTCTTGGACTGCTCAGCCGCCTTGATATCCTTGTTGGGTACGAAGTGGTCCAAGACGATCGCGATCCGGTCCTTATCGAAGACCTTGTCAAATCCGGCCTTCTTGAACTCATTGACCGCTACCGGTGTTGTAATGTCATTGCCGAGAACAATGTCGAGCTTCGCTGAAATCAGCTGGCCGGCCTTGACCTCATCCAAACCTGCGTGTTTGGCAAGGATCTTCTGCGTCATTGTCATTCCCATACCAAAGCTTCTCCTTTCTTTTTCTCCTTTGATTATTAGAACTCTCTGCTTCTTAAACTCTATCTGCTTTCTTAATTCTCTGCTTTCTTAACTCTCTGCTTTCTTCTCGATTGGAAACCTTCCAATGCTTTTGAACTTGAAATTTTAAATTCTGAAGCCAGTATATTATCAGATTTTTTGCATGGATCGATTATGAAGAAAATCTCAAATCCCGTTCCATGATTACCGGATTTTTCCGTATTCATGGAACTATTTTGTAGAAAAATCCAAATCCCGTTCCATTCCACGGCTGCTTTACTGACTGCATGGATCGATTTTGAAGAAATCCTCAAATCCCGTTCCCCTAGTTACTCCGCCTTATCCTTATTCTTATCCTTCTTCATCATCATGTTATGAAAAGCACTCAGCAGTGCATTGGCACTTGCGGTTACGACATCGGTATTGGTGCCTGCGCCCCAGTACATGCTTCCGTCCTCTCTCTGCAGGCCGATATAGGATGCGGCCACGCTCTGAGAGCCGGCCCCCTGCATGCTGTGCTGGGTGAAGACTTCGAGAGTATACTCTTCGCCGGTGAATTCCTTCAGAGCATTATTGATGGCATTCAGGGCGCCGTTGCCCTTGCTGGCAAGCTCGGTCTCCTCGCCGTCCTTTTCGAAGGTGATCAGAACCTTTACGACTTCATTGTTTCTTACGAAATCAAAGTCCGTGATCTTGATGCCGCTGTCCAGATTCAGGTAGTTGTTCGAGAAGATCTTGAAGACCTCGTTGGGCTTCAGTTCCTTATGCTCATGATCGGAAACCTCCTTGCAGATATAAGAGAATTCTTCCCGCATCTTGGCCGGCAGGCTGTAGCCGTAGGTCTGCTCCAGCATGTAGCCGATGCCGCCCTTTCCGGACTGGGAATTGACACGGATGACGTCTCCGTCGTAGGTCCGGCCGATGTCCTGGGGATCGATGGGAATATAGGGCACGTTCCACTCATGAAGCTTATTCTTCTTTCTGTACTTCATGCCCTTTGCAATGGCATCCTGATGAGAGCCGGAGAAGGCTGCAAAAACAAGCGATCCGGCATAGGGGGCTCTCTCATAGACATGCATCCTTGTGCACTTCTCATATTCCTCAACCAGATAAGGCATATCGGAGAAGTCGAGCTTGGGATCGACGCCGTGTGAATACATATTCAGAGCCAATGTGATGATATCCACATTTCCGGTCCGCTCGCCGTTTCCGAAAAGCGTACCCTCGACACGGTCAGCGCCGGCCAGGAGAGCCAGCTCGGTATCGGCGACACCGGTGCCTCGGTCATTGTGGGGATGCAGAGACAGCGTCACATATTCACGGTATTTCAGGTTCTCGCTCATGTATTCAATCTGAGAAGCATAGATATGGGGAGAACTCATCTCTACGGTAACCGGAAGGTTGATAATAACATTGTTGTCCGGGCCGGGCTCCAGAACATCCAGAACGGCATTGCAGACATCCAGTGCGTAATCCGGCTCGGTTCCGGTAAAGGATTCCGGAGAATACTCGAAACGGAAGTTGCCCTCATACTCTGCAGCCAGCTTCTTTACCAGCTTGGCACCGTCGACGGCGATCTGCTTAATCTCTTCCTTGGACTTCTTGAAGACCTGCTCTCTCTGAGCCAGACTGGTCGAATTGTAGAAGTGAACAATGGCTGACGGCGCGCCCTTGCATGCCTCGAAGGTCTTTCTTATGATGTGCTCCCGGCACTGGGTCAGAACCTGAACCGTCACATCATCGGGGATCATCTTCTGGTCGATCAGAGTCCGTAAGAAAGCGAACTCGGTCTCACTGGCCGCCGGGAAACCAACCTCAATTTCCTTGAAGCCGACCTGAAGAAGCACCTTGAAATACTCGAGCTTCTCCTCCAGGCTCATGGGAACAATCAGACTCTGGTTTCCGTCTCTCATATCAACGCTGCACCAGATGGGCGGCTTCTCGATATGGTCCTTCTTTACCCACTTTGTATACTTTGTATCTACCGGAAAATAACCAACATGATATTTCGTTGCATCCATCATGATCTGTCAGGCCTCCTTCTCTGCCACGACTTCAACTTCTACTAAGGCACCCTTTGGCAGGTCCTTGACTGCCACACAACTTCTTGCCGGCTTCTCTGTGAAATATAGACCATACACTGCGTTAAATGCTGCGAAATCCGAAATCTCGCTTAAGAAGCAGACGGTCTTTACAGCACTCTTCAAAGAAGAACCGGACGCCTCGAGGACCGCCTTCAGGTTCTTCATAACCTGATCGGTCTGCTCTTCAATGGTCTCACCGTGAAGATCCCCGGTCTCGGGGTCCAAGGCGATCTGTCCGGAAGTGAAAACGAGGTTTCCGACGGTCACTGCCTGAGAATAGGGTCCGATGGCTGCCGGAGCCTTGTCTGTATGTACTTTATTCAGCATATCTTTTCTCCTTTCCTGCCTGGGAATCCAGGCTGATCTTTCTTTTTCCTGATCTATATGCTGTCTGGAAATCCAGACCTTTTTACATTTTTTATTTCCTGTCTGAGCTTCAGAAGACTTTTCTTCCTGTCGAAGACTTCGGCCGCAATTTTTCCTTGACTCAGATTCTGAAATCTTCGGTCTGTATTTCCCTCTCAATCAAAATTTCAATCTCAGATTATTTCACGATTTTAAAACCATTATCTCTGAGAGCTTTCTTGATTTGATTTACATGATGGAAATCCCGGGTCTCCATTTCGATCCGAAGGAAGCAGCCGTGAACGCTCTCGGTATTGCCCTTCTCATAATGAACTCCGGTGACATTGGCGCCGCAGTCCGCGATGATGGTGGAGATGTCCTTGAGCTGGCCGGGCTTGTCGATGAGCTCGATCAGCATGCTGGTGGACCGGCCGGACTTTAAGAGGCCGCGATCGACCACCCGGTTCAGGCTTGTGACATCGATGTTGCCGCCGGAAACGACAGCTACAACCCGCTTGCCCTTGAGATCGAATTTATCAAACATGACAGCGGCAACCGAAGCGGCGCCGGCGCCCTCGGCGATCATCTTCTGCTTCTCCATCAGAGCCAGGATAGCGGAAGAAATCTCATCATCCGTAACCAGGGCAATGTCATCGACGTACTGGCTGACATAGGAGAAAGTATTTTCGCCCGGCTCCTTGACGGCGATGCCGTCGGCAATGGTGGAAACCGAATCCAGGCACTCGATCTTTCCGTCCCGGATGGAATTGTACATGCCCGGAGCGCCGGCCGCCTGCACACCGTAAACCTTGACGGAAGGACGGATCTGCTTCACGGTATAGGCGATTCCGGAGATCAGTCCGCCACCGCCGATCGGAACCACGATGGCATCGATATTGTCAAGATTGTTGAGGATCTCCAGAGCAATGGTACCCTGGCCGGCGATGACATCTTCGTCATCGAAGGGATGGACAAATGTATACCCTTCGCTCTCCTTGAGCTCCAAAGCCTTCTTATAGGCATCATCGTAGACGCCTTCGACCAGGCAGACCTCTGCGCCGAAGCCCTTGGTGGCTTCGACCTTGGAAATAGGAGCCGAATCCGGCAGGCAGATGATGGACTTGATTCCGCTCTTACTTGCGGCAAGGGCAACACCCTGGGCATGGTTTCCGGCTGAGCAGGCAATGACGCCCCTGGCCTTCTCTTCATCGGTCAGATTGTGAATCTTATAGGCGGATCCTCTTACCTTGAAGGATCCGGTAATCTGCAGATTTTCCGGTTTCAGATAGAGCTCGCAGTCCGGAGCGATTCCATAGGCCCGGACCACATTTGTTTCCCGAATGATGCTCTTTAAAACCTGCTGTGCGTCAAATACTTTGTCGAGAGATAACATTTTTCTTTTTCCTTTCCTCTTGTCTGACGTTGACTTTGCTTTTTAACTTTTCTGCTATTGCCTGTTTTCTTTTCTGTTGACAGTCTTTCTGATTTTCCCTGCTTTCATCTTACACCAGAGCAAGTGCAGTTAGGTAAAATTTCTTACAAAAAAGACACCCGTCACAAAGCGACTCTTGCTTTGAGACGGGTGTCATTACACTCGCGGTACCACTCAAATTGCAGATCCAAAATCTGCCACCTCTTCGAAGTCTGACAACTTCTATGCACTAACGCAGCATGCTCGGATACATCCTATCCACCGGAAGGCTTTCAGACGATCAGCTCAGAAGTGAGAGAATTCTGCTTTTACATACCGGCTTACACCAGCCGCCGGCTCTCTGCAATGCTTGATCACAGGATTCATTCTTCGTCATTGCTTTTGCTTTTTGAAATTATCCTATTAATAACACAGGATGGGCGTTCTGTCAAAGGATTTCTGGAATTTTGGTTTATTTTACGACTTATCCCGGATAGAATGCCTTATTTATTATAACCTGTCAGTGAAATTTCACTTCACCAGTCTTGCCTTGAATTTCTTCAGAATTCTTCTGGCGGAAGGCCCGCCCTCCCTGTAGACACTGATGACGAAAGGTCCCTCTTTCAGAGGATCATAAATGCTCCGAACCTCGTCTTCGAAGGCATGTACCTTCTGGTCTATATTTCGAAGCTCAGCGTCCTCAATCTCTACCGTATAGTCATCTGCGGTCTTCCGGATCTGATAGGGAACCATGACATCGGCCTTGACCTTGATCTTTCCGGCCTTGATGAACTCATCCTTGGTCATCGGCTCCTGATGAAGAGCCTGGAGAAGCTCATTTGCGGCCTCGATGCAGTGATCCTCCTCAGAGCTCTTCGCAATGGCCTGAACGGCCAGCTCAGTCAGCTCCAGATCCACAAGGATCCGGGCATCTTCGCTTGCTTCCGTAGGCTCCATCAAATTCTTTTCCATATCAGCGCTTGTACTCATGACTTTATCCCCCTTGATTACGCTTTCTCAGGCTTTCTTCACGCGAAAGTCTGTTTGCAATTGTATAAAAGATCGAATCTTCAATACAATCCGATCTTTCTATCCATCCAGTGATAGACAGGATTGTATACAATTATTATAGGATGCCATTAGTAAATTGCAACTAAACAAAGTTCAAGAATTGTATTTATTTCAAAGCCTTAATCCGAATCCTCTCTTCTGCCTGATTTTCAAGGCTTTCGCGTGCCTGTAAACTACTGATTGCCTACGGATGATCTATTGATTTCTTTTCAAATCGCTGCTGATTTCTCATCGACTTTCTACTGCTTTGTTCTGATCAATTATCCGTTTATTACCCTGGGTATCTCCTGATTTTTTCTCTTAGTCGCTGTCCTTCTGCACGTAGACATTGTAATACCATTTGATGGCGGCCATGGAAATAATGATGACATAGCCGATGACAGACCAGTGATCGGGCAGCTCTCCGAAGAAAAGAAAGCCCCAGATGGAAGCAAAGAGAAGCTGGGAATAGTCGAAGACCGAAATCTCCTTTGCCGGTGCATACTTATAAGCTGCCGTCACCGTAAACTGGCCGACTGCAGCAGATCCGCCGGCTGCCAGAAGGCAGAGAAGCTGCTTTATGCTGAGAGGCTGGAAATCCATCAGCATGAAAGGCAGAACCATAAGACAGGTGAAGACTGAGAAGAAGGCAACGATCACAGGTCCCCGCTCTCCCTGATTGCCGAGCTTCCGGACGAAGGTATAGGCAATGCCGGCGCCGAGTCCGCCCAGCATGCCGACCAGAGCAGGCAGGCTGGCCAGGCCGGCTGTCGGCTTTACGACAAAGAGCGCACCGACAAAGGCGATCATTACGGTTATAATTTCGACCTTGTTCGGGATCTCCTTCAGGACAAAGATTGAAACAATAATGGCGAAGAAAGGCGACAGCTTGTTCAGGATATTGGCATCCGCCAGAGCAATGTGATCGATGGCCCAGAAGTTGCAGATCATACCCAGGCCGCCGGCAATGGAGCGGGCCAGAAGCCCCGGCATACTGCCTTTCTTGATCTTGAACTTTTCCTCCGACCGGCTCAGTGCAATCAGGGCGATGATTGCAGCAATAAAATTCCGGAAGAAGGTCTTTTCCATGGTTGGCACATTGCCGGACAGACGGACAAAAAGAGTCATCAGAGAGAAAAACAGGGAATCAATGATGACCATGGTGATTCCCAGGATGTGCTTATTTGTAATCTTTTTCATATCCAGCCTTTCTTAATACAAGCGAAAGCAGATCCCACCCACCCGCCATATCAATAGATATTGCCCTGGTCTATATTTCCATGCGGATCGACAGACTTCCATGAAATTAAAAAAACCCCCGGAATTTCCGGGGGCAAAAGAAAAGAGCTGCTGACGGGAATCGGACCCGTGACCTCCGCCTTACCAAGGCGACGCTCTACCGACTGAGCCACAGCAGCATTGTTTGTGGTTTCCTAAGCCTTCCGGCTCACAACCGACTTTGTTATAATACTGTAAAGCACAAAGTAAGTCAAGGATTTTTTCAACTTGTTTTGTTTCTCTCGGAATACAAAACCATCCTGCCCGAATTACAGGGCGCTTACCCTCTCTACAATCCGATCCAGCACATCCGCAGGCACGGTTTTATCCTCATAGAGATCCTCAATCCGGCTCTCTGAATTCAAGAGCGCTGTCACATCCAGCCAACCTGCCTTCTGGAATTCCTCGTCGAAGATATGAAATATAGACCGATCCTGAAGAAGTTCAGATAAGGGCTTGTTACGAAAATCTTCTGCCATTTTCCTGCCTCGAAAAATAAAGACGCCGGCTGCCCGAAAAACAGGCAGCCCACGTCAGATCTTCCTAAATCAAATCCTATCGCAATTAAGCACGAGACAGATACTCACCGGTACGGGTATCAATCTTGATCTTGTCTCCGGTATTTACGAAAAGAGGAACGTAAACCTGAGCGCCGGTCTCAACAGTTGCGGGCTTTGTTGCATTGGTAGCAGTGTTGCCCTTGACACCAGGCTCGGTCTCGGTGATCTCAAGCTCTACAAAAAGAGGAGGCTCTACAGCAAATACGTTGCCGTTGTAGGAATCCAGCTTAACGGTCTCGTTTTCCTTAACGAAATCCAGAGTGTTTCCAACTTCATCTGCTGTCAGAGAAATCTGATCATAGGTCTCAGCATCCATGAAGTTATAGGTATCGCCATCCTTATAAAGGTAGGTGTAATCCTTACGGTCGATATGAGCGGTAGGGAACTTCTCGGTCGGACGGAATGTTGTCTCACGAACACCGCCATCGATAATGTTCTTCAGCTTGGTACGTACGAAAGCTGCGCCCTTACCAGGCTTAACATGCTGGAATTCAACGATCTGCCAGATCTTGCCTTCCCACTCAAGTGTAATACCGTTCTTAAAATCGCCGGCTGAAATCATATGATTTTCCTCCTTAAAACACACATCTTTATTCTCAGGACGTATCCGTCCGAATTGACCGTCATTTGGTTATAATTAGCCATACGCACGATTACTGTCCTATTTTACAGTAATTCTGCAACATTTTCAATGATTATTATTTATTGTATTTCTTCTCGATCTCTGAAATAAGATCTACCCGCATAGCATGCCGTCCACCCAGGAACTCTGCTCCAAAGAAAGCATCCACAATAGCCTTGGCTTCTTCCAGGCCAACAATTCTTGCTCCGAAGGCTATGATATTGGCATTGTTGTGCTGCTTTGCCAGTCTGGCCGATACCGGCTCCGAGCAGACAGCTGCCCGGATTCCCGGGACCTTATTGGCCGCCAGGCTGATGCCGATGCCGGTTCCGCAGATCAGAACGCCCTGGTCCGCCTCGCCGTTCTTAATAGCCTCTGCAACTTTCAGCCCATAATCCGGATAATTGCAGCGCTCATTGGTGTCTGTACCGAAATTGATGACCTCATAGCCCTTCTCTTCGAGATAGGCCTGAATTTCACGCTTCATGTCAACTGCTGCGTGGTCATTTGCAATTGCGATTTTCATTTGTTCCCCTTCTCCCTACATTGATCAATTCTGCAGCTTCTTCAGCTCTTCCATGAAGGTATCAACGTCCTTGAATTCCTTATAAACCGAGGCGAAACGGACATAGGCAACAGAATCCAGCGATTTCAGAGCCTTCATCACCAGCTCGCCGATCTCGGAGCTTGCGACCTCTCTCTCCTCACGGCTGAAAAGTTCCTTCTCCACGCCGTCCACCAGCTCACGGATCTGATCCGCAGAAACCGGCCGCTTGTGACAGGAAAGGAGAACACCCTTCTCGATTTTGGAGCGGTCATACTGCTCGCGGTTGTTGTCCTTCTTGATGACAATCAGGGGGATGGTTTCGACTTTTTCATAAGTTGTGAAACGCTTGCCGCATTTCTCGCAGATACGGCGGCGGCGGATGGATGTATTATCGTCCGCCGGCCGGGAATCAATTACACTGGTATCGTTATTTCCGCAAAATGGACATTTCATCGTTTTGCATCCTCGTTAATTCTATACGTCGATTAGCTGAAAGTAGTCAGTCTGCTACCGGTGTCATTGCTCCGGCTTTGTCATATCTGACAGATCTGTCTGATTCATCTGCATCAGACATTGAAACGGAAGGTGATGACATCGCCATCCTGAACGATATAATCCTTACCTTCCAGGCGAAGCAGGCCGGCTTCCTTGCAGGCAGCAAGGCTTCCCAGGCGCTCCAGATCATCATAGGCGCAGACCTCGGCACAAATAAAGCCCCTCTCGAAATCAGTATGAATCTTACCTGCAGCCTGAGGTGCCTTGGTTCCCTTCTTGATGGTCCAGGCTCTGGTCTCATCCTCTCCTGTGGTCAGGAAGGAAATCAGACCCAGAAGATCGTAGGAAGCCTTGATCATCTTGTCGAGACCGGATTCCTTCAGGCCGAGATCAGCCAGGAAATCAGCTCTCTCATCGTCATCCAGCTCAGAAATTTCAGATTCGATCTCTGCAGATACGACATAGACGCCGGAGCCTTCCTTGGCAGCATATTCGCGGACCTTCTGTACCTGTTCATTGGAAGCTCCGTCATCCGCCATATCATCCTCTGCAACATTGGCAGCATAGATTACAGGCTTTGCCGTCAGAAGATTGTACTGCTTGAAAGCAGCCTCCTCTTCCTCATTCTTCAGCTCGAAAGCCTTTGCCATATTTCCATCTTCCAGGAAAGGACGCAGACGGTCCAGCATCTCAACCTCCGGCTTCAGGCTCTTGTCCTGAATGGACTGTTTCTTGATCTTGGAATAACGGCGCTCCAGAATCTCCATATCGGAGAACAGAAGCTCTAAGTTAATTGTCTCGATATCACGGATTGCATCGATAGAACCATCGACATGAATGATATTAGAATTTTCGAAGCAACGGACGACATGAACGATTGCGTCACACTCACGAATATTGGCCAGAAACTGATTTCCCAGGCCCTCACCCTTGCTTGCGCCCTTGACCAGACCTGCGATATCAACGAATTCAATAGTTGCGGGGATGGTCTTCTTACTGTGATGCATATCGGTCAGAACCTTGAGACGATGGTCGGGAACCGATACGATACCGATATTCGGATCGATCGTAGCAAAGGGATAGTTTGCTGCGAGCGCGCCAGCTTTGGTCAGCGAGTTGAAAAGAGTACTTTTCCCTACATTGGGAAGGCCCACGATACCGAGTTTCATTTTCTATATATCTCCTTCTAAAAGTATTGATTTTACTGTGTTTTCAACACTTCTCGCATTTTTTAAAATTGGTGATTCATTGGTGCAAACATTTTGTATATTACCACATTTCTATTTATTTCTCTACCCTGGATAAAACGTTCAATAATCCAGGCTATCGTCATTCAGTAAGAAATCAAATAGTCCAATGATTGTTATACCTTGATCATTTCTCCACACCGGGAAGTTTCCACTCGTAATAATGATCTTCTTAAATGAATCAGGTATTTTTATAAGTGATGCTTGTTCTTGCTCTACTTTTTCCTGATTTGGCAACGCGTATGCAGACTGGATATAATATCGCTTACTGCCTTGATTAACAACAAAATCAACTTCTAGCTGTTTACGTGCTTTTTTCCCATTTTCATCAACTCGAATTTCAACCACACCCACATCTACTTTGTAACCTCTATATATTAGCTCATTATAAATAGCATTCTCCATCAAGTGTGTCTCTTCAAATTGGCGAAAGTTTAAAAGAGCATTTCGCAGTCCCAAATCTGTATAATAGTATTTTGAAGGTGTTCTTATGTATTTACGACCTTTAATATCATATCTTTCGCTTTTTTTTATCACAAAACTTTCGGTGAGATATTTTAAATAATTGGATATTGTTGGCATTGAAATTGACTTATCGCCACTACTATTAAATGTATCAGATATTTTCTGAGCATTTGAAAACGAACCAATGGCCGATGCAATTACTTTCATTAAAGTTTCCATACCAGCAGCATCACGAATATCGTACCTTTCAACGATATCTCTAATATATATTTCAGAATTTAATCGCTCAAGATATGCTTCTTTCGATTCATTATCTGGTTCTGCTAAAATATGTGGCAATCCGCCATAAAACAAATACTCTTGCCATGCTTCATATTTATCCTTTCCAGATGCAGGATAAAACTCCGAAAACGCCAACGGTGCAATATGTATTTCATCGCCACGACCTCTGAACTCTGTCAAAATATCAGAAGATAAAAACTTAGAATTACTTCCTGTAACATATACATCGACATTCTTTTTTCTAAGCAATCCATTTAAAACACCATAAAGTCTAATAGGTACATCTGGATTTTTCATTTCTTCCTTTGTAATTGCATATTGCGCTTCGTCAATAAAAACGTAATACTGCTTGTTTGGATCAGTTATTTTACTTTTGATGTATTCTGATAATTTTTGAGGATCACAATACTCTATATAATCATCATCATCTAATGGAACAGATATAATACATTCCTCAGCCACTCCATCTTTGATAAGATAATCATAATAAAGATTAAAAAGCAGATACGATTTGCCGCATCTTCTGATTCCTGTGATCACCTTAATCAACCCATTATTTCTTTTACTTACGAGCTTTTTTAAATATTTATCTCTTTTAATCTCCATAGAAACCCCAATTTTAGATTTTTGGCCTTATTACCGCTTTTCTAAAGTATACTTGAATTTACAATTCATAGCAATCACTATTTTAGAAAATTGGTACTAATACCTTTTTTCTAAATAAGCGAAGATAAATGACATAATAATAGACCAGCACGGGTAATGCCCTTATAATGGTGTAAATTCAATAATTCAAAAGAGCCAATGGCTCAGCCCTCAGGTATAATGAGAATCGCGACATTCAACATAGTACCGAAAGGAAAACCAATGGCTCAACTCAATATTACATTGAATCAGGA
>JAQYBF010000059.1 GCA_029338875.1 Lachnospiraceae bacterium | reverse complement strand
GAGGGTCTGGATCTCTACGGAAGCTGGACGGTTCAGCCTCCGGCAAATGCAGAGCGCTTCATTCATCTGGAAGGAAGTGTCGATGAGAGCGGAAAGGTTTCTGCCAGTTCCAAGCTTGTCCCGGTTGGAGAAAAGACCCGGGAGGATGTCTATCAGAAGCTTCTTCCTCTGGAAGAGACAACCGAGAAATGGCTGGATCAGCCCATCGGTGAATTTGATGAAGAGCTGACTCCGGAAGAGAAGCTGGACTGTGCTCTCTACGGAAGCAAGGTCGCCTCATTCTTCAATGCGGTACAGCTCGCCTCGGTTAATGAGGGAGAGAGCGGTATTCATGCCGATATCTCTGCTACCAGCCTTGGCAACAAGCCGATCGGCTTCCCGAAATCTGTCAGCATCCGCGATGTCTATGTGGCCTATCCCTTTGCCAACAACAGTGTGGTCAAGGAGATTACAGGAGCTGCCTTAAAGGAAGCCCTGGAGCGCTGCGCCTCCTATCTGGATCTGGATTCGGACGGAAAGCCCTATATTTCCGATGTTTTCATGAAGCCCAAGGTCGAGCACTATAATTACGACTTCTATGCCGGAATCGACTATGCCTTTGACTTGAGAAAGCCGGTGGGAGATCGGGTGGTCCGCCTGCTTCGGCTGGACGGAAGCCCGATCGGACCGGAAGAGAAGCTTCATCTTGTGACCAGCGATTACCGGGCGACCGGAACCGGCGGCTATGAGATGATCGGCGCCTGCCCGGCCATCTACACCGGAGCCGACAATGTCCAGGATCTGATCATCGACTACATCCGAAGCCACCATCCGGTAGAGATTCCGGACAATGTGAAATTTGAAGTCATCTATTAAGTTGAGGGAGGACCGCAAGAGCGAAAAGCTCAAAGCGATCCGGTTCGCATGCTTATGACACATGCATCTTACCATGGATTCAGGGGGAATTTGATGCCATGCATTTTATAGGAATTACCGGCGGCGTCGGCGCCGGAAAAAGTTTTATTCTGGACGATCTCCGGAGTCAGTACGGGGCAGTGGTCCTTCTGACCGATGACCTGGCGCAGGAGCTTATGCTGCCGGGGCATGAGCTCTACCAGAAGCTCCGCGAACATCTGCCGGCATCCTGTTTTCTTCCTGATGGAGAAATCGACCGCAGGGCCATGGCAGAATGGATGTATGCGGATCAGGCCCGGATCGATCTGGTGAACAGCCTGGTTCATCCGGCCGTGGTCCGGGAAATTCTCTTCCGCCGGGACCGGCTGGCTGAGGAAGGAAGAAAGTATTTCTTCGTGGAATCCGCTCTTCTTTTAGGATCGGATCTTGAACCCTGTCTGGATGAATGCTGGTATATCTATACGTCCGAAGAAAACCGCCGGATCCGTCTCAAGGCCAGCCGGGGCTATTCGGATGAGAAGATCACAGCCATCTTCCGGGCCCAGCTTCCCGAGGAAGTATTCAGGAAGAAATGCCGGATTGTGATCGACAATAACGGGACCGAGGAAGAAAGCAGGGCCGAGATCGACCGGGCCATGAAGAATCTCTGATTGAATCTCAATAAAATCCCACGGATTTCCAAAATGATATATAATGGTCCAAGAAGATTTAGCGGGAGAATCCATGAATATATTTACCATTGCAAGCGGATCCAGCGGAAACTGTATCTGCGTCGGCAGCGACCGGCACCATCTCCTGGTCGATGCCGGGATCAGCGGAAAAAGAATCGAAGCCGGCATGAATGAAAAGGGTCTTACAACCCGCGACTGTGACGGCATTCTGATCACTCATGAGCATATTGACCATGTCAGCGGCCTAGGCGTCGTTGCCCGGAAATACGGCCTTCCCATCTATGCAACATCCAAAACCATCGAGGCCATCCAGGGCATGAAGAGCCTGGGAAATATAGACCCCGGCCTTTTCCATCCCATTACTGCCGGGGAATCCTTTGATATCGAAGAATTAAATATCGACCCGGTCCACATTTCCCATGATGCGGCGGATCCGGTCGCCTACGTGATTTCCGACGGAAAAAAACGGGTCGGCATCTGCACGGACCTGGGAACCTACGACGAGAATACCGTCGCGCATATGAGCAATCTCAATGCGGTGGTTCTCGAGGCCAACCATGACATCCGTATGCTGGAGACCGGACCTTATCCTTACCAGCTGAAGATGCGGATCCTGTCCGACCGGGGACATTTAAGCAACGAGAGAAGCGGCCAGCTCCTTTCGAAAATTCTGAATGACGATATGGAACAGATTTTTCTGGGCCACCTGTCCAAGGAGAATAACATGGCGGAGCTTGCCGAGCAGGCAGTAAAGCTCGAGGTTTCTCTGTCCGATACGGAATATAAGGGATCCGATTTTCCGATCAATGCAGCCTCCCGAAGCCAGCCGTCCGAGCTGGTGGAGGTCTAGATTTCCCCATGGAAGCGGCGGAACGATAGACAAATCGAAGCTTTATCAGGAAAAGACAACTACTCAGAATCTGAAGGAAGATAGAAACAGAGCAGCAGGAAAAGAAAAAGAAGGAGAGTCCAGCATGGAGAAAAAGAGTCAGAAATCAATCATTACTGTAGTCGGCAAGGATACCGTCGGTATTATCGCCCGTGTCTGCACCTATCTGGCAGATACCGGAATCAATGTCAACGACATTACACAGACCATCCTTCAGGGATACTTCAACATGATGATGATTGTCGATATGACAGGATCCACAAAGCCTTTTGACGAGGTTCAGTCCGACCTGACCGAGCTTGGAAAAAAGATCGGCGTTGACATCAAATGTCAGAGAGAAGAAATTTTCGACATGATGCACCGGATCTGATGGGGAGGACAGCCAATGCCTAGTATCTATGAAGTAGAAGAAACCAATAAGATGATTGAGCAGGAGAATCTGGATATCCGGACCATCACGATCGGAATCAGCCTCTTTTCCTGCATGGACAGTGACTTAAAGACCTGCTGTGACAAGATCTACAGGAGGATCACCACAGTGGCCAAGGACCTGGTCAGGACCGGACGGGAGATCGAGCGGGATTACAATATCCCCATCGTAAACAAGAGAATTTCGGTCACCCCGATCGCAACGATCGGCAGTGCTTGCTGCAAGAGCCCGGATGACTATGTCGAGATCGCAAAGACACTCGACCGCTGCGCAAAGGAACTCGGCGTCAATTTCATCGGCGGCTACAGCGCCCTGGTCAGCAAGGGCATGACCAAATACGACGAATATCTGATCCGTTCCATTCCGAGAGCCCTGGCAGAGACCGAATACGTCTGCTCCAGCGTGGTCGTCGGCTCGACCAAGACCGGCCTCAATATGGACGCCATCCGTCTCATGGGCGAGATCGTAAAGGAAACCGCAGAACTGACCAAGGACCGGGACAGCCTGGGCTGTGCCAAGCTTGTCGTTCTCTGCAATGCACCCGATGACAACCCCTTCATGGCCGGTGCCTTCCATGGCATTACCGAAGCCGATGAGATCATCAATGTCGGCATTTCCGGCCCCGGAGTTGTAAAGACTGCTCTGGAATCCATCCACGGAGAGAGCTTTGAGGTCCTCTGCGAGACCATCAAGAAGACTGCTTTCAAGATCACCCGTGTCGGTCAGCTGGTTGCCAAGAGGGCTTCCCAGATGCTGGGGATTCCTTTCGGTATCATTGACCTTTCCCTGGCTCCGACCCCGGCCATCGGCGATTCGGTTGCCGATATCCTTCATGAGATCGGTCTCGAGTATGCCGGCGCTCCCGGAACCACCGCAGCCCTGGCCATGCTGAACGACCAGGTCAAGAAGGGCGGTATCATGGCATCCTCCTATGTCGGCGGACTTTCCGGTGCCTTCATTCCGGTTTCCGAGGACCAGGGCATGATCGACGCGGTCGATCACAATGCTCTGACCATCGAAAAGCTCGAGGCCATGACCTGCGTCTGCTCGGTCGGCCTGGACATGATCGCCATCCCCGGAGACACGCCGGCAACGACTATTTCCGGCATCATCGCAGATGAGGCAGCCCTCGGTATGGTAAACCAGAAGACGACCGCCGCACGTCTCATCCCCGTCGTCGGAAAGGGTGTCGGTGAGACTGTTGAATTCGGCGGACTCTTAGGCCACGCACCCATCATGCCGGTCAACCCGTATTCCTGCGCAGACTTCATCAACCGGACCGGCCGGATTCCGGCACCCATCCACAGCTTCAAAAACTGATGGAGTGATAGAAAGCGGCCAGGATTCTGCCTTTTCTGAGGGACTGAAGATACAGATCGAGAAATTGATTCACAGAGAAATATTATGCTGATTTCAGATATCATCGGGCCGGTTATGGTCGGCCCCTCCTCTTCCCATACGGCCGGTGCTGTCCGCATTGGCAATATCGGCCTGCGCCTCCTCGGGACAAAGGTAGAGCGGGCGGACATCGGCCTTCACGGCTCTTTTCTTGCAACGGGCCGCGGGCATGGAACTGACAAGGCCATCGTTGCCGGTCTTCTCGGCATTGCTGTTGATGATGAACGAATCCCCGAGAGTTTTGAGATCGCCGGGGAGCAGGGCATGAACTTTGACATACATGGTGTGGATCTGGGCCCCGATCTCCATCCCAATTCTGCCCGGCTAATTTTGACTGGGACGAATGGAAAGAAGATTGAGCTGATCGCATCCTCGATCGGCGGCGGGCGGATCCGGGTCAATGAAATCGATGGCATTCAGGTCAATTTCTCCGGAGAGCTTCCGACTCTGATCGTCCATAATGAGGACAAGCCGGGCTATGTCGCCGAGGTGACATCGATTCTGGAGGCGGAATCCGTCAATATTGCAACCCTTCAGCTGAACCGGTCCAAGCGGGGAGGCTATGCCGTTATGGTCATTGAATGCGACCAGGAGGTTCCGAAGGATGCTATCCGTCATCTGGAAAGCCTGGAGGGTGTTCTCAGAGTGACCTACATTGCAGGAGAATAAAGAGATCTATGTACGATTCTGTTGATGAAATCATCCGGCTTTCGGAAGAAAAAAAGAAAAGCTTCTGGGAAATTGTTGCAGAAGACGATGCCAGGGCCCAGGATATCTCGGAAGAAGAGGACATAAGAAGGATGCTTTCTACCTATCAGGCCATGCGGGAATCGGATCTCTCCTATGATCCGAATCTTCATTCGACTAGCGGCCTGGTTGGAGCCGAGGCACAGAAAATTTCGGACCGGCGGGCGAGAAAAGAAATGATCTGCGGGGATTTTATCGGCTCTGTTATGGAGCGGGCCCTTCGAGTGGCTGAATCCAATGCCTGCATGAAGAAGATTGTCGCCGCGCCGACGGCCGGATCCTGCGGCGTCATGCCGGCGGTTCTCTTAAGTCTTCAGGAGAAATACGGCTATTCGGATGAGAAAATGGCACAAGCCCTCTTTGTTGCCGGAGGAATTGGCGGTGTCATTGCCTGCCGGGCCAGTCTGGCCGGAGCCGAGGGCGGCTGTCAGGCCGAGATTGGAGCGGCATCTGCCATGACGGCCGGTGCAGCGGTTTATCTCCAGGGCGGGACTGCCAGACAGATCGCCAATGCGGCGGCTCTGGCCTTAAAGAGTCTTCTGGGCTTGTCCTGTGATCCGGTGGCCGGACTTGTAGAGGTTCCCTGTGTAAAACGGAATGTGATCGGAGCCGTGAATGCTCTGACCTCTGCAGATATGACAATGGCCGGGATCGAATCGAAGATTCCTCCGGATGAGGTCTTCGATGCCATGGGCTCTATCGGCCGCAATATGGATGAGAGCATCCGGGAGACCGGAATCGGAGGCCTGGCCGGTACACCGACCGGACGGAAGATCCGTTCCCGGATCCGGGGCATGGAGTAGGGAAGCGCTTATGGAGTAAGACGAGCAAGCCAGCATTTCCGGGGCAAGGCGGCATTTTGTTCCATACGATTACTCCGGGCAGGAAATCCTCCCGATATCTTCGATGATATGATGGAGTTTCTGGGCCAGCTCGGTGTCCGCTGCCTTATAGTACATCTCCTTGCCGTGGCGTTCGGATACGATCAGGCCGGCATTTTTCAGAAGTCTCAGGTGATGAGAGACGGCCGGGCTGCTGCTGTCCATAATGGCAGCGATATTGATGACGCATTCCTCGGCGTGGCAGAGGAGCCAGAAGATC
>JAQYBF010000058.1 GCA_029338875.1 Lachnospiraceae bacterium | reverse complement strand
ATACAAGAGCTGGGAAGCAATCAATTCACTATCAAATCAGAATGAGATTAAGGAGTAAACCATGCGGATCATCTTTATCAGACACGGCACACCGGATTATACGACGGATTCTCTGACTGCAGTCGGGCAGAGGGAGGCGGCTGCTCTGGCGCTTCGGACGGCCCGCTGGACAAATATAGACCGGATCTATCAGTCTCCTCTCGGCCGGGCTAAGGAGACAGCGGAGCCGACGCTTCGCGTCTTAAAGAGGGATGCGGTTACCATGGACTGGCTTCGGGAGTTTCCGCCTCAGATCAAGGATCCGTCGACGGGTGATGTGCATGCGGCCTGGGATCTGATGGCTCAGGATTTTACGGCGGACCCGGGTTACCTGGATCCGGATCACTGGTTTTCCTACGGGATCTACAAGGACCGGCCGGATGTTGAAGCAGAGGCCCGAAAGGTTTATGAGGGTCTGGATTCGATTCTGGAGAGCTATGGCTATCACTGGCATGAGAAGCCGGGGTCGGCTTCCGGACGCTATTTTGATTTTACGGATCCGACCGGTCATGTGAATCCGGCGGAGGCTTCTGACATCATGCTTCACGGGACCAAAAATTATGAGATCCGGGATACGGATGATGAGAAGACGATTCTCTTTTTCTGCCATTTCGGTGTGACCTGTGTCATGCTGGGCCGTCTTCTGAATATTTCTCCGGTGGTTCTCTGGCATTCGACCTGCATTCCGCCGACCGGCATCACGGTTCTGAATGCGGAAAAGCGGCTTTATAATACGGCAACCTTCCGTATGCAGTGCCTGGGAGATGTCTCTCATCTTCTTGCCGCAGGCGTTCCGGTTTCCGGATATGCGGCCTTCTCCCCTGTATTCCAGGGATGACTTTTCATATAGTAAATATTTCTTCCGTCCGATGCGTCTTTCTGGCGAGTCGGGCGGATTTTTTATATCGGACGCGGTTCATTGAAATCAGAATCATTTCCCCTTAGAAAAGAATCGTTTTTGCACATTGCGATTCGACTTGCTTTGCTATGATAACGATAGACGGGACAAATCGTCAGAACTACTGTGAGTTCGGCTTCCTGTACAGGCAGTCCTGAATAAGGTCTGCTTTGTTATCAGGGTTCTGGATCATCGGTTTTGTATATAATCTGAAGCATGGCATTTTGGGAGGAAAAAGTATGGCTTCTAAGGTTCCGACAAGGGGAAAATTGTTGTACGGCGGTGACTACAATCCGGAGCAGTGGCTGGACCGGCCGGATATTCTGGCTGAGGACATCCGGCTTATGAAGGAAGCACATGTCAACGTGGTTTCCATGGGAATTTTCTCCTGGGCGAGTTTGGAGCCTTCGGATGGCCATTATGATTTTTCCTGGCTCAGGGAGCGGATTGACAGCCTTTATGAGAACGGAATCTACACCATTCTTGCGACGCCGACCGGGAGCCGTCCGGCCTGGCTGGCAAAGCGCTATCCGGAGGTCCTCCGGGTCAATGACATGGGCCAGAAGCTGCTCTTCGGCGACCGCCACAATCACTGCATGACAAGCCCTGCCTATCGGAAGAAGACCTATGAAATTGACCGCCGTCTGTCGGAGGCCTTCGGCAGGCATCCGGGTGTCATTGCCTGGCACATCAATAATGAGATGGGCGGCGAGTGCTATTGTCCGCTCTGCCGGGAGACCTTCCGGAACTGGCTCAAGGACCGCTATGGCAGCATTTCAAATTTAAACCGGGCCTGGAATGCGGCCTTCTGGAGCCATACCTTTACCTCTTTCGAAGAGATCGATCCGCCAATGAAAATCGGCGAGACCCAGCTTCACGGTCTGAAGCTGGACTGGAAGCGCTTTATTACCGAGCGGCATAAGAGCTTTACCGAGGCGGAAATCCGGGCCGTCCGGGACGGCGGTTCAGAACTTCCCATTACCATGAATCTCATGTACGACTACAAGGGCGTGGATTATCAGGATTTCACCGATATCTGTGATTTCATGTCCTGGGACAACTATCCGGTCTGGGGAAAGCACGGCGCAGAGGGCAATTATGATGTAGCCATTGATACGGCCTTTGAGCATGACCGGGTCCGTTCTCTGCAGAGGAAGCCTTATCTTATGATGGAGTCCTGCCCGTCATCGACCAACTGGCAGTCGGTCAGCAAATTAAAGGAGCCGGGGGTTCTTATGGCGCAGGAGCTGCAGGCCATTGCCCACGGTGCCGACGGCGGTCTATATTTCCAGATGCGGCAGAGCCGGGGAGCCAGCGAGAAGTTCCACGGGGCTCTGATCGACCATTACGGAAAGGACGACACCCGGGTTTTCCGTGAGGCGGCGGAGACCGGCCGAGCGCTGGAGTGCCTGAGCTCTGTCATCGGGTCGGAGGTTAAGGCCAGGGCGGCTGTGATCTATGATATGCAGAACCGCTGGGCCATGGAGGATGCCCAGGGACCGCGGAATGCCGGCCTTTATTACCGGGAGGCCTGCCGGAAGTCCTACCGGGCCTTCCGGGAATTCGGCTTAAATACAGACTTGATCGATGAGACCCAGAGCCTGGACGGCTATCGGATCGTCGCAGCGCCCATGGTCTATATGTTCCGCGAAGGCTTTGCGGACAGGCTGAAGACCTTTGTCAAAGAGGGCGGCTGCCTGATTCTGACCTACTGGTCGGGCATTGTGGATGACACGGATCTCTGCTTCCTGGGCGGCACGCCCCATGATCTGATCGACGTCTGCGGTTTCCGGAGCACTGAGATCGACGGTCTCTATGATGAGGAGTGCAATGAGGCGGTTCTCTGCCGGCCGGACCTGCCGGAATGCGGGGAATTGAAGGAGAAGACCTACCGGTCGCGGAATCTCTGTGAGATCCTGGAGCTGCATGGGGCAGAGGCACTTCTTACCTATAAGAAATATTTTTATCAGGGCAGTCCGGCCGTGACACGGAACCTCTATGGCAAGGGCCGGGTCTACGGCATTGCGACGGATTTTGACTATGCTTTCTACCGGGATTTCTACCGGGGAATCTTAAAGGATCTGGGAATGAAGCCGATTCTGAAAGAGATTCCTTCCGGCCTGGAAGTGACCGAGCGGGAAGGAGACGACGGAAGGGTCTACATTTTCCTGATCAGCTGGAAGCCGGAAAAAGTGGAAGTACAGCTTCCGGAGGGAGCCAAGGTGGTCTATCAGAATGAACGGGTTGATGTTAGAAAGCCGGATCATTCAGACAAGGCAGGATCTTCTGGCAGGGCCATTTTCTCGGATTATGGCTGTCTCGTGATCTCTTTGTAGAGAACGAAAATACGAATTTTCAGAAAGGAACAGGCTGCCGGGCCTGTTCTTTTTCTATGGAAAAAGCTTGACAGATGGAGTATACTTTAACGGCATATGAATTAATTTCTGAGAAGATTACTGAACATTCGGAGGCCATGTAATGAAGTACAATTTCACAAAGATTGAACCCAAGTGGCAGAAGGCGTGGGAAGACAATGACGCTTTCAAGGCCATTGATTTTGATAAGAAACCCAAGTGGTACGGTCTGGTCGAGTTCCCTTATCCTTCGGGAGCAGGCATGCATGTCGGCCATATCAAGGCTTATTCCAGCATCGAGGTCCTGGCCAGAAAGCGCCGGATGGAGGGCTACAACGTCCTTTTCCCCATGGGCTTCGATTCCTTCGGTCTGCCGGCTGAGAACTATGCCATCAAGACGAACACCCATCCCCACGATATTACGGTGAAGAACATCCACCATTTCAAGGAGCAGATGGAAAAGGTCGGTTTCTCTTTCGACTGGAGCCGTGAGATCTCGACCTCTCTGCCGGAATACTATCACTGGACCCAGTGGATTTTCCTTCAGATGTATAAGCACGGTCTGGTTTTCCGTGCCAAGACCCTGGTTAACTACTGCCCCCACTGCAAGGTCGTTCTGTCGAACGAGGATTCCCAGGGCGGCAAGTGCGATATCTGCCACAATGATGTCGTTCAGAAGCCCAAGGACGTATGGTATCTGCGCATCACAAAGTACGCTGACCGTCTCCTGGCAGGCCTCAATGATGTCGATTATCCGGATTCCATCAAGCAGCAGCAGAGAACCTGGATAGGCAAGTCGACCGGCGCTTTCGTAAACTTTGACATTGCTGACCAGAGCGGCAAGGTCATTCCGGATGAGAAGCTGGAAATCTATACCACCCGCTGCGATACCCTCTACGGCGTCGCTTTCATGGTCGTCGCTCCCGAGCATCCGCTTCTGGATAAATACAAGGCGTCCGTGAAGAACTGGGACGAGGTCGTAAAGTACAGAGAAGAGAGTGCCAAGAAGACCGAATTCGAGCGTACTCAGCTGGTAAAGGACAAGACCGGCGTAAGGATCGACGGACTGACCGCCATCAATCCGGTGAACGGCAAGGAAGTTCCGATCTTTATCGCAGACTATGTCATGATGGGCTACGGCACCGGCGCCATTATGGCCGTTCCTGCCCATGATCAGAGAGACTGGGATTTCGCTCATGCCTTCAATATTCCGATCACTCCGGTCATCGAGGGCGGAGACATCGAGAAGGAAGCCTATACCGGCGATGGAAAGATGATCAATTCGGATTTCCTGAACGGTATTGACAATAAGAAGGAATCCATCGAGAAGATGCTGGAATTCCTGGAAGAGAAGGGCATCGGCCACAAGGGCGTCCAGTACAAGATGAAGGACTGGGCCTTCAACCGTCAGCGTTACTGGGGCGAGCCGATTCCTCTGATCCACTGCAAGAAGTGCGGCACCGTACCGGTTCCGGAGGATCAGCTTCCTCTGACTCTTCCGGATATGGAGAAGTTTGAACCGGGCCAGGAGGGTGAATCTCCTCTGGCACGTGCAACCGACTGGGTCAACTGCACCTGCCCCAAGTGCGGCGGCCCTGCCAAGCGTGAGACCGACACTATGCCTCAGTGGGCCGGTTCCAGCTGGTATTACCTCCGTTTCTGTGATCCTCACAATGACAAGGCTTTCGCAGATTACAAGAAGCTGGAATACTGGATGCCGGTGGATCATTATAACGGCGGTATGGAGCATGTTACAAGACATCTCTTGTATTCCCGTTTCTGGCATCAGTTCCTCTATGATCAAAAGCTGGTCAATACGCCGGAGCCCTATGCAAAGCGGTCCTATCAGGGCCTGATCCTGGGACCGGACGGCGAGAAGATGAGTAAGAGCAAGGGCAATGTCATCGATCCTATGGACATCGTTGAGTCCTACGGCGCGGATACCCTTCGTGTCTACGTCCTCTTCATGAGCGACTACGGCGCAGCAGCTCCCTGGTCGGATGAATCCCTCCGGGGCTGCAAGCGTTTCCTGGATCGTACCTGGAACCTGCTCGACCATATCGAGGACAAGCCGGAGATCAAGGAGATCGAGTCCAGCCTTCACAAGACCATCAAGAAGGTTTCCGAGGACATTGAGCGGATGAAGTTCAACACCGCCATCGCAGCTCTGATGACTCTGATCAATGAGTTCGGCAAGGCTGACTATGTCACAAAGGACGATGTCCTGACCTTCATCAAGCTTTTGTCTCCTTTCGCTCCTCATATGACAGAGGAGATGTGGCAGATCCTGGGCCAGAACCCGGACGGAAAGACCTTCTGCACCCTGTCCTCCTGGCCGGTTTATGATGCCGACAAGGCAAAGGATGAGGTTGTCTCCATGGGCGTCCAGGTCAACGGCAAGGTCCGCGGAAATGTAGACCTGCCCCAGGGATGCAGCAAGGAAGAGGCTCTGGAAGCAGCGAAGCAGAATGAGAATGTAAAGAAGTTCATCGAAGGAAAGACGATCGTGAAGGAAATTTATGTACCGGGACGGATCCTGAACTTTGTTGTCAAGTAAGGTTTTCGTTTCATATCCATTCCCGAAAAGGAAAAACAGCAGGATCATCAGAACGAGGAGATCACACAAAGGAGAAGTAAAACATGAGACAGCAGCAATTTCGTTTTCTACGCTATGCTTATCGTGTACTTGTCTTTGTCTTTTTGGTAATGATGGTTCTGCTTTTCTTTGTGCAGAAAGACGAAGTCTATAATCCGTGGAAAGATGAGAAACCGAAAGTCCGCGAAATCACAGATTATCAGATCCGGGAGGAAAAAGTTTCGGATGCACCTGCGGGTTTTCACCGGGATTATATCATCCAATTGAAAAAGGGTGATATTGTAAATGAATCCTGGCTGTATGTCTTTACTTCGCATTGCTATACGGAGGTCTATTTCGAGAAAGACCCCAGTCAGGTCATTTTCAGTCTCATGCCGGAGGAAAACCATAAAAATATAGGAAAGACACCCGGAAATCGCTGGCTGGACATCCCTATGTATGAAGATGACTGGAAATCTACGCTGATCATTCGCACCTATCCGGTCTACCATGGATTCCTTCAGACACCTCTGATCTATCTTGGCACCCAGAGGGATGTTATAAGTTACATTATGTACCAGAGTTTGTTCCCTTTTGTCATGGCTGTGAATCTGATCTTTCTCGGTATGATTGCTCTGGCACTCTGTCGCGCCAAAACAGGTAAACACAAACCGACCGAAGGGTTGGATCAATTGGGTTTCCTCTGTATTGTGGCAGGATTCTGGAGGCTTACGGACCTTCGTATTTCACCCTTAATATTCCGAAACATACAGCCCGTTTTATCCTATTTTTCCCTGTCTATGCTTTTCCTGCTGCCCGTTCCTGTAACACGTTATGTCTATAGCAGGATTCACCTGAAGGTGAAATGGCCCCTGCTTCTGACCATAGCCCTCTATGTGGTTTTCGATTGCATCACTTTCCCTCTGCAGATTTTCGGTATCAGGGATCTGCGACAATCTCTGGTTGTCCTCCAGTTTCTGGCCATCGGCGGAGGCGGCCTGATGCTTATTATGGTACTTCTGAGTCAGGTGAAAATGAGAATGACCAGATCGAAAGAACCGCGGAGTTCTGTCATTTTCATCCTGTCGATTGGAGTCTTCGCCGGCATTGTAGGTGATTTGATTTCCTACTATTATGGCAACAGCAATATGATCTTCTCCAGCCTGATCTTTCTCTTCTATGTCGTTACGACCCTGATCTATAATTACAGGCAGCTGGCGCAATCGGCGAGTTTCGATTCGGCGACAGGCATTTCCAATAAGAATGCCTGTCTACTGGCATTAGGAGA
>JAQYBF010000057.1 GCA_029338875.1 Lachnospiraceae bacterium | reverse complement strand
ATAAAATGAAGACATATGAAGAAGAAAATAAAAAGAGAGATCCCAAAATCGAAGAGATCTTTCAGGCATTCCGGGCTATGTCGAAGGAACTGAAGACTCATTTTGAGTTAGAAGAAATAGAGGTCTTTCCTTTACTCATCTCCAGGGCATATCAAGAGAATGAAATGCGAAAGGTCATTATGGATATGCAGATCGATCATGGAAAGACAGAAGAGTATATCTATCGCATTGATGACCTGACGGGACAGTACCTGTATATGGCAGAAGATCCCGAACTGGCAAGAATCTATCGAGAAATGCAGGCTCTGTTCGCAGATATTTCGATCCATATTGGAAAAGAAGATAATTCCCTGTGGGCTGAGTTTTCATAATTCTCTAACATCTCTATAATCTTGGCACTGCTTTCCTTCATACCACGTTTGATCCATTCAATGAGCATCTGCATCGATGGGGATATTGGTGATGTGTTTGCGAAAATAAAATAATAACAGGGATTTAAAAGAAAAATCAGGCTCCCACACTGCCATCATCGGTAGTGAGGGAGCCTTGTTTTATGCTTCGATGTTGATTGTGATCCCGGACTTGAATTCTACTGTGAAGTGGGGCCTGCTGCATCGGAATAGAAGATGCAGCAGGCTTTTATGATCTCCCGGTCAGAAAATACAGCAGCCAGTCTTCTTGATTTTCTGGTCAGAAGAAGCAGTACTTTCTCTAAGGTCTCTTGGTCAGAGATTCCGAGAGATTCTGCCGGGCCTTCTGCCGGTAGCGGGTCGGAGAGACCGCATATTCCTTGACGAAGGCCCGGTAGAAGACCGAATAGTCACTGAAGCCGTAGGCGGTGGCTGCCTCACCGGCATCCATGCCGTTTAAAATGGAATCCCGGCTCATGGAAAGCCTTTTCTTCAGAATATACTGGTGGACCGAAAAGCCCATGTTATCCCGGAAGATATGGGAGATGTGATACTTGCTGACAAAGAATTCCTTGGCCAGGCGGTCTAATGACAGATCCTCGTCGATATGGCTTTCAATAAAGCGGGCCACCTGTTCATAGAGTGACGATTCATGGTCCTCGCCGGCATGAAGCTGCTCGTAATAGCGGCGGTTTAAATTTAGCAGAAGATCGGAAATGGTCACCCGGATTTTCTCGTTCCGGCCGAAACGGCGGGAATGGATCTCCTCGAGCAGGGTGAGAATGCCGGCCTGGATGGAGTTGAAGGAGAAGTTGTCCATGGAATAGACGTAGGTCTTCTCCGTCGCAGTCCGCTGCATGAGGTAGAGATAGTCGGTGGAGATATTGCCCAGGTGCTCAATGTAATCCCGGCTGATCCAGAGGATGAAGCGGCGGTAGGGCGCTCCGGTCTGGCGGATCCGGGCGTGATGGCGGGTTCCGGGCGGAATGATAATAATGTCCCCGTGCTTTAAGGTTTGGGGCTTGTTCTGGATATACATTTCCACGTCGCCCTCCAGGAAGAAATAGAACTCCCAGTAATTGTGGGAGTGATCCTCGACGCTGGTCAGGTTCTTATCGCTGTAATAGTAGAGCTCGAAGTCCTTGGACAGCATATACTGGCGGGTACTGAAGTCGGAACGAAGTTCATTTTTCATGGCGGATCACCTGCATTCACTTCGTGCCAGGCCGGGCATGATGCGAAAATCAGGAAAATCATGAGAAATACATCGGAATTCGGGATTTCCTTCATTATCGTTGTCTACCTGTCCGGCACATGGGCACCACATAATTATCATACGATCGTAATAACATAAGACAACAAGAATTGCAATATTTGGAACACGCCGCGTAATGGTTACAATAGCGCTTCTCCTTTATGATACATACAGATCAAGAAAGTGCAGGTTCAATAGAAGGGAAATCAAAAAGAAAATGGAAGCAGAGAGAAGCAAAATGAAAGACGAAGTGATGCAGGAGCTCCATGAGCTTGGAATTATTCCGGTCGTTGTACTTGACAATGCAGAGGATGCGGAAGCTTTATCCGATGCCCTGGTTAAGGGCGGGCTGCCCTGTGCAGAGGTTACCTTCCGTACCGATGCGGCAGCAGAAACCATCCGCAGAATGGCAATGCGCCATCCGGACATGCTGGTCGGTGCAGGAACCGTGCTTTCTCCTGAGAAGGTAGTTGAAGCAAAGGAAGCCGGTGCACGCTTTATCTTCAGTCCCGGACTGAATCCTTCTGTTGTAAAGAAAGCGCAGGAGCTTGGACTTACCGTTATTCCTGGTACTCAGACTCCTACCGAGATGGAAATGGCAATGGGACTTGGCCTGGATGTCGTAAAGTTCTTCCCGGCTGAGCTTTCCGGCGGCATCAAGATGCTGAAGGCCGTTAGTGCTCCCTATGTCAATCTGAAATTCATGCCGACCGGCGGCCTGAATGCGGAAAATGTAAAGGATTATCTGGCCTGGGACCGGATTCTTGCCTGCGGCGGCAGCTGGATTGCCAAGAACGATCTGGTAAAGGAAGGCCGTTTCGATGAAATCGAGGCCAGAGCCAGAGAAGCAAGAGAGATTGTAAAGGAGATTCGCGGATGAAGAGAGTTGTAACCTTCGGCGAAATTATGATGCGGCTGATTCCGGAAGGCTACGGCCGTTTCCAGAAGTCTTCTCACTACCGGTCCTATTACGGGGGAGCCGAAGCAAATTCAGCGGAAACAATTGCCCAGCTCGGCATCGAATCCCGCTATGTCACAAAGCTTCCGGCCCATGCACTGGGTGAGGGTGCCGTCAATTCCCTTCGGGGCTACGGCGTAGACACAAGCTATGTGGTCCGCGGAGGAGACCGGCTTGGTCTATATTTCATGGAGAACGGGACTAGCCAGCGGCCGGCCCAGACCATCTATGACCGGGCTCATTCCGCTATTGCAGAGGCAAAGGCCGAGGAATTTGACTGGGACGAAATTCTGGACGGTGCTGACTGGTTTCAGTTCAGCGGCATTACGCCGGCTCTGAGCCAGGAGATGGCAAAGGCCACCCTCGAAGCCTGCCAGACCGCCAAGAAGAAGGGCCTAGTGGTTTCCTGCGACCTGAATTACCGGTCCAAGATGTGGAGCCCGGCCCAGGCCAGAAAGGTCATGGATCAGATCCTTCCCCTGGTCGATGTCTTTATCGCCAATGATAAGGACGTGCTCGGCATGTATGACGATAAGACCTGGACCCACAGCGAGCCGAAGGAGCGGGCCCTGGAGATTTTGAACTGGATGAACGACCGCTATCATTTCAAAGCGGCTGCCATGATTCTGGTGGTCGAAATGGACTACGGCCGGAAGGGCACCTGGGGTGCCCTGCTTTCGGATGGAAAGATATACCAGTCCCGGGATTTCCTGGCAGACATGGTCGAATCTGTCGGCGCAGGTGATACCTTTGCAGGAGCTCTGATCGTGGCAAGACTGAATGGCCTGTCCGGTGATGAGGCAGTGAATTATGCGGCGGCAGCCTCCGCCCTGAAATTCAGTGTTCCCGGAGATGCCAGCATCATTACAGAGGATGATATCTGCAGCCTGATGAAGCGGTCGGGAAGCGACTGGATCGCGCGGTAAAACAGAATCACAGGGCCGCGAGAAAATGGATCAAGAAAATCTCGAGAGAATGGATTCGCGGGCCTGAAAATAAAGCAGAAAAACGGCGAGGGAATGACTTTCAGCCGCAGGAATATGAGATAAAAGAGGAAAGGACAGAATAAAATGCAGATGACATTACGCTGGTACGGATCCAAGTACGATACCGTTACCCTGGAGCAGATCCGGCAGATCCCCGGAGTTCACAATGTAATTACTACCCTGTACGGAAAGCAGGCCGGCGAGCTCTGGACCCAGGAAGAAATCCACGCTTTAAAGCAGGAAGTTGAGGCCGCAGGCCTTGGCATCGCAGGTATTGAGAGTGTCAATGTCCATGAAGACATCAAGCTTGGCCTGCCCAGCCGCGACCAGTATATCGACAACTATATCAAGACTCTGGAGAACCTCGGAAAAGAAGATATCCACATGGTCTGCTACAATTTCATGCCGGTTTTCGACTGGACCAGAACCGAGCTTGCCAGAAAGAGACCGGACGGATCCACTGTCCTGGCCTACACCCAGGAAGCTGTTGATGCCCTGGTTCCGGAGGAAATGTTCTCCTCCATTTCCGGCGATATGAACGGAACCGTAATGCCCGGCTGGGAGCCGGAGCGCCTGGCTCACGTCAAGGAGCTTTTCGAGAAATATAAGGGCGTGACCGAGGAAGACCTCTGGACCAACCTCAAGTACTTCCTGGAGCGGATCATGCCGGTCTGCAACCAATATGACATCAAAATGGCCATTCATCCGGACGATCCAGCATGGTCTGTATTTGGCCTGCCACGGATCATTACCTGCAAGGCAAATCTCCTTCGCATGATGGATATGGTCGATGATGTCCATAACGGCGTGACCCTCTGCACCGGTTCTCTGGGAACCAATCTGGAGAACGATCTTCCGGATATCATCCGGTCCCTGAAGGGCAGAATTCATTTCGCCCATGTCCGGAACCTGAAGTTCCATTCCCCGACCAATTTCGAGGAAGCCGCTCATCTGTCTTCCGACGGATCCTTTGATATGTATGAGATCGTGAAGGCCCTTTATGATATCGGATTTGACGGCCCCATCCGTCCCGACCACGGCCGTATGATCTGGGGTGAGAAGGCAATGCCCGGCTACGGCCTCTATGATAGAGCCCTCGGTGCCACCTATATCAATGGTCTCTGGGAAGCCATTGAGAAGAATGATCTGAGATCCAGAAATAAATGAAGACCAGAGTGAACGGAAATCCGGGAAGAAATAAAGACCATAGTGAACTGAGATTAGAAAGAAAATGTTCGAGATGGTCTGAATTTATCAATGGTGACTGGAAATTTTGAAGTCAGAGGAAATAAAAATCAGAAAAGATTTGTAATCGAAAAGATATAAGGAGGAACAAATCATGGATTATTCATTAGATATCAAAGACAGGGTTGCAGTTGTTACCGGAGCTGGCGGAGTGCTCTGCTCTATGTTCGCAAAGACTCTGGCAGAGCAGGGAGCCAAGGTTGCTCTCCTGGATCTGAATCTGGAGGCAGCAGAGGGCTTTGCAAAGGAGATCAACGAGGCAGGCGGTACTGCAAAGGCCTATAAGGCCAATGTTCTGGACCGTGAGAGCCTAGAAGAGGTTCACAGGAATGTATTGAAGGACCTGGGTTCCTGCGACATCCTTCTGAACGGCGCCGGCGGCAACAACAAGAGAGCCAACACGGACAAGGAATATTTCGAACTGGGCGATGAGAGCAAGGAAGATCTGGTCAGCTTCTTCGATCTGGACCAGAAGGGCGTCGAGTTTGTCTTCAATCTGAACTTCATCGGAACCCTGCTTCCGACGCAGGTCTTTGCCAAGGATATGATCGGCAAGAAGGGCTGCACCATCGTCAACATTTCTTCCATGAATGCCTTCACACCTCTGACCAAGATCCCGGCCTACAGCGGAGCCAAGGCTGCCATTTCCAATTTCACTGAATGGCTGGCTGTACATTTCTCCAAGGTCGGCATCCGTGTCAATGCACTGGCTCCTGGCTTCTTCGTAACCAAGCAGAACAAGGATCTCCTTTTCGATGAGAATGGAAATCCGACCCCGAGAACCGGTAAGATCCTGGCAGCTACTCCTATGGGCCGCTTCGGTGAGCCGGAAGAGCTGAACGGAACTCTGCTCTATCTGATCAACGAGAAGATGGCCGGATTTGTTACCGGAGTTGTCATCCCGATCGATGGCGGTTTCAACGCATATTCCGGAGTCTAAATTACTTATTCCATTGATTCCATGAAGCTGGATCTGCTGTCTGAGGCAGCAGATCTAATTTTATCAGATCAGAATTTAGAACCGTGAATCAGATCAAAGATTCTATCAACTTCGAATGATCTGAATCAATAGAAAAGAGAAAACCATGCGAACATTTATGGATGCTGACTTCCTTCTGGAGTCAGAAACTGCAAAGAAACTCTATCATGAGACAGCCGAGAACCTGCCCATCTATGATTTCCACAATCATCTGAGCCCCAAAGAGATCTATGAGGATAAGAATTATTCCGATATCGTCACAGCCTGGCTGGGCGGCGATCATTACAAATATCGGGTCATGCGGGCAAATGGTGTGCCGGAAGAGCTGGTGACAGGAAATGGCGATCCGAAGAAGAAGTTTCTGGCCTGGGCGGATACGGTTCAGAACTGCTTCGGTAATCCCCTCTATCACTGGACCCACCTGGAGCTGCAGCGCTATTTCGATATCCATGAGACCCTGACTCCGGAATCGGCCGAAGGCATTTATGAGAAATGTAATTCCCTTCTTCAGAAGCCGGAATTTTCCGTCCGGAATCTTCTGAAGCGGATGAATGTCAAGGTCCTCTGCACAACGGATGATCCGGCTGATGATCTCTGTTATCACAAGAAGCTGGCAGAAGAAGAGAAGGACTTCCATGTCTATCCGACCTTCCGTCCGGAAAAGGCCATGGGCATCGGAAAAGAAGGCTTCAACGACTATCTGGCAAAGCTTGAAGAGGTGTCCGGCGTCTCCTGCAAGACCGTTTCCGGCATTCTGGAAGCTCTGGAAAAGCGCTTGGATTACTTTGTTTCCGTTGGCTGCCGTGTTACCGATCACAGTCTGGAAGAGGCTTTCTATCTTCCGGCCACTGAGGAAGAAGTGGATCAGATTCTGAAAGCCAGAGCAGAGGGAAAGATTCCTTCCGAAGCCGACGGAGCAAAATACAGAGGATACCTCCTCACCCATCTGGGAAAGCTTTACGCAAAGCGCGGTCTTGTCATGCAGCTTCATATCGGAGCCATCCGGAACAATTCCAGCCGGCTTTTTAAGGCTCTGGGTCCGGATGTCGGTCTGGACAGCGAGAATGACTTTAACTATGCACCGCAGCTTTCCGGCCTTCTGGATTCCATGGACCAGACCAGTGAACTGCCCAAGACCATTCTCTACTATCTGAACAGCAAGGATACCGATATGCTGGCTTCCATGGCAGGAAATTTCCAGTCTAACGATCAGGGAATCCGCGGCAAGGTTCAGCTTGGCGCTGCCTGGTGGTTCCAGGATCATAAGTACGGCATGGAGCATCAGATGAATGCTCTTGCAAATGTAGGACTCCTTTCGACCTTTGTCGGCATGCTGACCGACTCCAGAAGCTTCCTGTCCTTCTCCAGACATGAGTATTTCCGCCGCATTCTCTGCAATCTGGTCGGAAATGCAGTCGAGAGAGGTGAATATCCCATGGATCTTCCTTATCTGAAGGAGATGATTCAGGGTATCTGCGCTGAGAACGCCAGGACTTATTTTAACTTCTAAGCCCAGAAAAAGGAAGCCGAAGAGAACCGGATTCTCGAATTAAAAGAAAAATGCGAGAAAAAGGGTCTTGACTTTGCCACAGAAAATCAAAAGTATTTAGATAAGAAGGCAAAGAAGGCAGAAAGAAGGGCAAAGCACAGAAAATGAGAATTGTAATTGCAACAGACTCACTGAAGGGTTCCCTGACCTCTCTGGAGGCCGGGGAGGCCATAAAGAAAGGTATTCTTCTGGCAGATCCAGATGCAGAAATCGTGATCCGGCCGGTGGCAGACGGCGGAGAAGGTACGACGGAAGCACTGACTCTGGGAATGGGTGGACATTACGAGACTGTCGAAGTAACCGGACCTTTTCAGAACCGGGTAGAGGCCCGCTACGGTATTCTGCCGGATGGGACAGCTGTCATGGAGATGAGTCAGGCAGCCGGAATTACCCTGGTCCCGGAGGGCGGAAACCTGGATCCCATGAAAGCCACAACCTTCGGCGTCGGCGAGATGATAAAAGACGCTGTCAAAAAGGGTGTCAGATCCTTCATCATGGGTATCGGCGGTTCCGCAACCAATGACGGCGGTGCCGGTATGCTTCAGGCTCTGGGATTTTCTCTCCAGGATTCTCATGGACAGGAGATCGGCCCGGGAGCTCAGGGACTGTCGGACCTGGTCTATATTTCTGATGAGAAGGTCCTGCCGGAACTGAAGGAATGTTCCTTCCGGATTGCCTGCGATGTGAAGAATCCGCTCTGCGGAGAAAAGGGCTGCTCAGCCGTTTTCGGCCCTCAGAAGGGAGCAGGTCCGGAGGACATTGTCCGGATGGATGGCTGGCTTAAGCATTTTGCAGAGCTGTCCGGCGGAGATCCCGAGGCCGAGGGAGCCGGCGCGGCCGGCGGTCTGGGCTTTGCCCTGCAGACCTTCCTTCCGGCAAAGCTGGAGTCCGGAATTGATCTGGTTCTCGAGGTCACAAGGCTTGCAGATTATGTAAAGGCCTGTGATCTTTTGATCACAGGCGAGGGCCGGCTGGATTCCCAGTCTGCCATGGGCAAGGCTCCGGTCGGAGTTGCAAAGATCGGAAAGAAGTTCGGAAAGCCGGTCATCGCCTTTTCCGGAAGTGCAACAAGAGATGCCCGGATCCTGAATTCCTACGGCATCGATGCCTTCTTTCCGACCCGGCGGATCTCCATTTCCCTGGAGGATGCCATCAAGCCGGACAATGCACGTCAGGACATGATTGACACGGTAGAGCAGGCCATAAGGCTTTTGGAACTCAATCGTTCTTTAAGACCTTTGCAGTGATTCTGTAGGCGTTAGGTCATGAAAGTCTATTTGACAGTCGAATTGTCTTTCCCAATTCTGGCTTCTTTTCTCCGCCGCTTTTCTTCGGCGATTTCGGTCTGCCTTTCGAGAATCTCCTCTTCCTGTTTCTTTAACTCTTCGTCAGTAAGAGAGGAAACCATAAGCGAAGCTGCGATATTGGCCACCGGATTCCGGTCCTTTTTAGACAGGGATTTGGTCTTCTCATAGATATATCCGAAAACGGAAAAAATCAGGGCGCCCACGCAGTTGACCAGAAGGTCCTTCATGGTGTCGTTGATTCCGATGTCCAGATAGCCGCCATTGATGGTATAGGTTTTCCCTGTCGATGTGAAAATCACAGTCTTTGCGATATGATCGATAATAACCGGCGTCTGCGTCTTGGTCGGATCCAGGGTTACGGTTCCGATCTTCGTGACGATGAAATCCTTCTGCATATCCAGGAAAAACAGGCTGTCCATGGTATATTCGAAGAACTCCCAGATCACGCCGACGGTCATGGAGAAACAGAAGCCGACGACAGTCAGGTAAAAGGGCGAGAGCTTGATGTTCTTACTCTTCCGGTTCAGAATGTCGACCAGAGAGAAACCGATGGCCGCGCAGAGGAAGCCGTTCAGGGTATGAAGCATGGTGTCCCAGCCGGGAATCCTTGTGTAATATTTGTTGACCTCGCCCAAAATCTCCGCCGCATAGATGAAGGCATAGATGATGCATTCAAAAAGGGGCGGCAGGTCGATTTTCATCTTTTCTTCCAGAAAACCGGGTACCAGAAAAAGAATCAGCGACAGGATACAGAGGGCCAGTCCCTCGAAGTTGGCCTGAAAAAAACAGCGGATCGCCGTCAGAATCACAAGACCTCTTAAAACGGTATAGAGAAAAAAGGTCTTTTTATTCAGGGCAATCCGTTCCTTTAAGTGTACGATTCTTTTCCTGAGGCGCATGTCTTATCTCTTTCTTTGGGTCAAATATAGACCAACTCCAAAATCACAGCCAGATCCCCAGGAGAAAGCATGCCTGAGCGAAGGAATTGACGATCTGTTCCTTCCAGTTTGCCTTAGCTTCTCTGTTATTCTGGTGTCCGGCCAGCCATATCAGGAATAGTATACCAAGAAATCCAAGAAGAAAGAAGAAGAGTGACGGAAAATGTGTGATGTGGGAAAGAACGGCTTTGATGGACCAGCGGCTCCTGTCTACGAATAAAGCCAGGAGCATAAGGAGAAATCCGATCGGCATGAGATAGCGCATCTGCCGGTTCAGAAAGCGAAGATCCCTATGCAGAAGAGCAATGACAAATTTCCAGCCGGCTTTCATGGCGCCTGCCAGAATCACGAGTAAGATTCCTATGCGAAAGAGTATGCTGTCAAAGCGATAGGCCAGGATGCCGGAAGCCAGGCAGAAAAAGAGGACCGGCAGGCAGTCGACAAGCGCCATGGAGAGGGTGAAGCCTTCGGGGAGGGGCTGGGCGGATGAAGGTCCTTTTGCATTCAGATTTTTTGCTTTTCCCATCGTTTCCGATTCAGAATACAGGCCGGTTTGTCTCTCTGCAATCTTTTTTTCGGCTGATTTTATCTGCTTGGCCATGTTGAAACCCTTTTCTAATTTGACAGCATCCATTTTTACATTTGCACGTAGATGGCAGCTTCTCAATTTTTTACTGAAATTCCGGCTCTGAATTTTTGTGCTGCTAGGCTACCAGCCATTTATACTTCTTTACCGAATAGAGAGGGATGAAAGGAATCATGATCGGAGTCGTGGCCTTATATTTCTGATATTCCGGATCGCTTCCGTAGTTCTTGTCCTGGCGGATCTCAATCCTTCTGGCTCCGCCGAACATGACATAGATAATTCCGCCGTAGCCTAAGATGGCGCAGATCCACTCAATGGCGCTGTGGTATACATTTAAGCCGGAAATAAAGACTCCGGTCCAGAAAATCATCTCGCCGAAATAGTTGGGGCAGCGGACGAGGCGGAAGAGACCGGTATCGACAAAGCGGCGGGGATTCTTTTTCTTGGCCTTGTTTTTCTGCAGGTCAGCGGTGGTTTCCAGGATCAGGCCGGAGGCTGAGATCAGAAGTCCGATCAGGCAGAGGGCGTCAGTTCCCCTCTGATTGATCAGCCGGAAGGTCACGGGAGAGGTCTGCAGGGTGTAGAGGAGAGCGGCGGAGATCCAGATTCCGATTTTTCCGCCCATGGGGATGCCGTCATTGGTCTTGACTTCGCCTTTCATGCGGCGCGTGTAGGCGGTTTTCCGGTCGCGGTAGATCAGATAGCCGGACAGGCGGCAGCCGTAGATGATAAAGAGGGCGCACTGGAGAATGGTTCCGACCGTCAGGGCATGAGGGAAAAGACAGAAGAGGCCGATGCCGATCAGGGCGATGGCCGCTCCGTATCCAATCGAAATAAACCATACATATTGATGGAAACCGCAGGAGCTGGCGATCAG
>JAQYBF010000056.1 GCA_029338875.1 Lachnospiraceae bacterium | reverse complement strand
TTTTCCCGAATCATCTTTGAGATCTCATATCCATAGGATGGCTGATCCAGAAGCAGACTCAATATGATAGTGTCATTGTAGCCCCGAATCACATCACTGCTGATTTCCAATCATATCCTCCTTTCTGTCGTATTATGTCTGTCGTATTACGTCTGTCGTAGTATCTTGACAAAAATATAATACAACGACTGTCGTAGTACGTCAATCGTAGTTTATGTTTTTTGATCCATTTTTGTAAAAAAAAAGACGGAAAACGCTCTCGCGTTTTCCGTCTAAAAAGAGTCATTTCGAATTAGCCGTTGATCTGCGCTGCAACTTCTGCTGCGAAGTCTTCGTTCTTCTTCTCCATGCCTTCGCCGGTCTCGAAACGAACGAACTTCTTTAAGGTCAGGGTGCTTCCAAGGCTCTTTGATACCTCTTCCAGATACTTCTGAACGGTCTGCTTGCCATCAGCTGCCTTTACATAAGGCTGATCCATCAGGCATACTTCCTTGAGTTCCTTATTGAGTCTGCCCTTAACCATACCCTGCTTAACCTTGTCCGGCTTCTGGGATTCCTTCGGATCGTTCTCGATCTGAGCCTTGATAATCTCGGTCTCATGATCGATGAATTCCTGATCAACGTCCTTGTCGGACAGATACTTAGGGTTCAGAGCAGCGATCTGCATAGCGACATTGTGAACAGCTTCCTTGGCTTCGTCATTAACGACTGCGCACTCAGCGTCAACCAGAACAGAAATCCGTCCGCCGCCGTGCGTATAGGAGACAACGAAACCATTGTCCTCGGAAACGCGCTCGAAACGACGAATGGAAAGCTTCTCACCGATAACGGCGATCTCTTCTACCAGAGCTTCCTGTACAGTCTTGGAAGGATCCTTTGCCCACTTCTCAGCCATGAAAGTATCCATATCTTCTGCATCGCTGTTCAGTGCCTGCTCAGCAACTTCCTTGACATAGGTCTGAAACTTCTCGTTGGAAGCAACGAAGTCAGTCTCAGAGTTAACTTCTACGACAACGGCCTTCTTGTCACCGTCGTTAGCTACCAGGCAGAGACCCTCTGCAGCGATCCGGCTGGCCTTCTTCTCAGCCTTTGCCTGACCGTTCTTACGCAGGTACTCTACTGCTTCAGCCATATCTCCGTTGGTCTCGGACAGGGCCTTCTTGCACTCCATCATGCCGGCGCCGGTCTGCTCACGAAGTTCCTTTACCATCTTTGCTGTGATTGCCATTTTTATTTCCTCCGAAAAACTGGTTATTTGAAAGGGAATCGGTCATGAAATATAGACCGTAAAAGAGATGGGATTACTCAGCGTCCTCAGTCTCTTCTGCAGCAGCTTCTTCCTCGGAAGCCTTCTCTTCAGCACCCTGCTTTGCCTCTACAACTGCATCAGCCATAGTAGCGGTCAGAAGCTTAACGGCACGGATTGCATCGTCGTTACCGGGGATGACATAATCCAGCTCTTCCGGATCACAGTTGGTATCGCAGATACCGATCAGAGTGATGCCGAGCTTGTTTGCTTCATCAACGCAGAGATGCTCCTTCTTCGGATCGATAACGAAGATTGCATCCGGGATACGCTTCATTTCCTTGATACCGCCAAGGTTCTTCTGCAGCTTTTCCATCTCCTTGACGAGCTCTGCAACTTCCTTCTTGGGCAGAACGTCGAAGGTACCGTCTTCCTGCATGCGCTCGATGGCCTTCAGACGCTCGATACGGGACTGGATGGTCTTGAAGTTGGTCAGCATACCGCCAAGCCAGCGCTCGTTAACATAGAACATTCCGCAGCGCTCAGCTTCTTCACGGACAGCGTCCTGTGCCTGCTTCTTGGTACCTACGAAAAGAACGGTACCGCCCTGAGCTACGATATCATAGACTGCATTATAAGCATTGTCGATCATACCTACGGTCTTCTGCAGGTCGATGATGTAGATACCGTTACGCTCAGTAAAGATGTAGGGAGCCATCTTAGGGTTCCATCTTCTGGTCTGATGACCGAAATGTACACCTGCTTCAAGTAACTGCTTCATGGATAAAACACTCATTTTAAAACCTCCATTGGTTAAAACTTCCATGACGGATTCTCTCTCGGATCGACCGCATTGCGGCACCGGGACCCGGAATCCCCGTCATGTGTAAACTACAAACGATAGGATTATACTACAGCCCCCTCTCGGATGCAAGAGGGGAATTTACCTTATACCTGTGTCCTTATACCTGTGTTTATGCCCTGCTATGCAGACTTCTGTCCCCAGGGCTCCTGCCGCCCGGATTTTCGGTTATGTTCCAGGTCGGTCTTACTTTCTCTTCTCCTTGATCTTATCCAGTTCGTCAAAGACCACATCATTCAGAACCTTGATATAGGTGCCCTTCATGCCGGAGGATCTGGACTCGATCACGCCCGCGGATTCAAACTTCCGGAGAGCATTTACAATGACGGAACGTGTAATGCCGACCCGGTCTGCGATCTTACTTGCAACAAGGATGCCCTCGGTGCCGTCCAGTTCATCGAAGATGTGGATAATGGCCTCAAGTTCAGAATAGGAAAGAGTGCTGATGGCGGACTTTACGATCTGCTCCTTCCGGTTCTCCTCTTCATTTTCCTCGTTGACCGACCGCATCATTTCCAGGCCGACAACGGTTGTGCCGTACTCGGCCAGAATGATGTCATCGATATCATAGAGGCGGTTATAGCGGTAAACGAAGAGCGTTCCCAGGCGGTCGCCTGCGATTTCGATCGGCGTGATAATGGCTGCGTACTTGGAAGAGTCCGTATGCTCAAAGCCAAGGGTGGACAGGTTTACATTTTCCTTGGTGGACAGGATACCTAAGAGACGCTCGTTTAAGAGAGAATCCACGAAGGTTCCGACCTCATCCACCAGAAGCTCGGTGATCTCGGGAACATCCTTGTCGTTACTGATGCCGAGGACCTTGCCCTTCTTACTGATAACCAGGACCGAGGATTCGAGAACATCTGTCAGTACCTTGCAGATGTCGTTGAAGACAATCTTGGATGAATTGTTGTTGTGTAAAAGTTTTCCGATTTTTCTCGTTTTGTCGAGTAATTGAACTCCCATGTTTCCTCCTAGTTATTCTGATCCTTGGGAATGGTTTCCGAATAGCCGCATTCCTTGTCTGAGCAGACCAGGCGGTTTCCGCGGATCACCATATATTTGCCACACTTGGGGCAGTTTTTTCCGGCCGGCTTCTGCCAGCTCATGAAATCGCAGTTCGGATAATCCTCACATCCGTAGAAGACACGGCCCTTCTTGGTTTTCCGGATGACGATGTCCTTGCCGCACTTGGGGCAGGCCACTCCGATTTTTTCGAGATAGGGCTTTGTATTCCGGCATTCCGGAAAGCCCGGGCAGGCCAGGAATTTGCCGTGCGGTCCATATTTGATCACCATGTGCCGTCCGCACTTATCGCAGATGACATCCGTCTCCTCGTCAGCGATCTGAACCTTTTCCAGGTCCTTCTGGGCCTTCTTGACGGACTCCTCTAGATCGGGGTAGAAATTTTCCACGATGGACTTCCAGTCGACCGTCCCCTCTTCCACGCCGTCGAGGAGGCTCTCCATATTGGCCGTAAACTGCTCATTTACAATGGTAGGAAAGCACTTCTTCATGATCGAATTTACGGCATCGCCGAGCTCTGTCATGAAAATATTCCGGCCTTCCTTGGTGACGTAATGCCGCTTTAAAAGAGTCGAAATGGTCGGCGCATAGGTCGACGGCCGGCCGATGCCAAGCTCCTCCAGGGTATGAACCAGGGAGGCCTCGGTGAAGTGAGCGGGCGGCTGGGTGAAGTGCTGCTTCTCGTCAAAGCTTTCGAAGACCAGTTTCGAGTCCTCGGTCAGCTTCATAACCGCTTCCTTCTTCTCATCCTTCTCCTGATCGGCCTCAGTGTAGACCAGCATGTAGCCGTCGAAGGACCGGCGGGATGCGGATGCCGTGAAGAGATAATCATTGGCCTTGATCCGGACGTTTTTCGTCTCATAACGGGCATTGGACATCTGGCTTGCCATGAAACGCCGCCAGATCAGCTGATAGAGACGGAACTGCTCCCGGGTCAGGGAATCCTTGAGATCCGAAGGCAGGCGGGTCAGATCTGCCGGTCGGATAGCCTCGTGGGCATCCTGGATCCGCCCCTGCTTGACCTGGGTCTCGGACTTCTTCTTGAATTCGTCCCCGTAGGTCTGAGAAATATAGGCCGCTGCCGCAGTCTGGGCTTCTTCCGATACACGAACGGAATCCGTTCGAAGATAGGTGATGAGGCCGACGGTTCCGCTGCCCTTGATATCCACGCCTTCATAGAGCTGCTGAGCCACCCGCATGGTCTTCTGGGTGGTGAAATTCAATGCCTTGAAGGCTTCCTGCTGAAGGGTTGATGTGGTAAAGGGAAGGGGCGCCTTTTTCTCCCGGGAGGCCGTCTTGATGGAATCGACTTTAAAGTCGGCTCCGTTGACTTCCTTCATGATCTGATCCAGAGAAGCCTTGTCGGAGATCTCCATCTTCTTTCCGTTTTTCCCATAGAAGGAAGCCGTGATTTTCTGCCTTGCATCCTCGGGATGGAGGATCACATCCAATGTGTAGTATTCCTGGGGAATAAAGGCATCGATTTCCGCCTCCCGGTCAGCGATGATCCGGAGCGCTACCGACTGGACACGTCCGGCGGACAGGCCTCTCTTGACCTTAGCCCAGAGCAGGGGGCTGATCTCGTAGCCCACCATCCGGTCTAAGACCCTTCGGGCCTGCTGGGCATCCACCAGATTCATGTCAATGTCCCTGGGATGCTTGAAGGATGCCTTGACCGCATTCTTCGTAATCTCGTTAAAGGTAATCCGCTTGACATCCTTGCCTTCCAGATTCAGGGCCTTGGTCAGATGCCAGGAAATCGCCTCTCCCTCACGGTCCGGGTCGGTTGCGAGATAAACGTGATCGGCCTTCTTGACTTCCTTCCGAAGAGATGCCAGAAGCTCTCCCTTGCCGCGGATGGTGATATATTTGGGTTCGCAGCCGTGCTCAATGTCGATGCCAAGCTGGCTCTTCGGCAGATCGCGGACATGTCCCTGAGAAGCGACCACTTCATAATTTTTTCCGAGAAATTTTTTTATGGTTTTCACCTTGGTCGGTGACTCCACAATAACGAGGTTCTTTGCCATATAAAAATTACCTCCAAGTGATTTTGGTAAACAAACGAACTTAATATACAACACCATATTTTCTATTTCAAGCCTAAAGTGTGTCCGGGACCCGGAATATTTTATTTAATTTTCTTAAAATTCATAATTTTTTAAGTATTTATAGTCAGGAATGACCTATTTTTCATGATAATATAAAAAAAACTTTTCCCCTTTCCCGGGGAAAGTCCGATTCCGCTGAAATCCCCCCGTCAGCCATGAGTTCATAAAGGAGAATTGTATGTACAGTTCTGTAGCGACGGCTGCGATCTTCGGAATCGACAGTCTTCATGTCACCTGCGAGGCGGATATCTCGGAAGGACTGCCCGTCACCACCTATCTCGGCTATCTGAGTCAGGAAGTAAGGGAATCCAAGGACCGGATCCGGACCGCTCTCCGGAATACCGGCATCTGTCTTCCGCCCAAACGAATCACCATCAATATCTCACCGGCCTCCATCCGAAAATCCGGCTCCACCTTCGATCTTCCCATCGCCGCCTCCATTCTGGCAGCCATCGGCCTTCTGCCGGAAGAAATCTTACGGCGGCTCGTCATGATCGGCGAACTGTCCCTGGAGGGAGAACTGCTTCCGGTCCGGGGAGTCCTGCCGACTGCTCTCTCCATGAAGGAACGGCTTCCGGCAAGCGGAGAGGATATTCTGATTGTTCCAAGGGACAATGCCGAGGAAGCCGGTCTGTGCCCGGATATCCGGGTTCTTCCGGTCCGGAGTCTGAAAGAACTGATTGACCTTCTGTCACTCAGTGAAGAGGAACTGTCCCGGCATTTTTATCAAAGGAAGGAAGGGATGGATCAGGAAAACTCTGCAGACAGCTATTCAGCCGATTTCAGGGATCTTCACGGCCAGGTATTTCTCCGGCGGGCACTGGAAATCTCTGCCGCCGGCGGCCACCATCTTCTGATGATCGGTCCGCCCGGCTCTGGAAAAACTATGGCAGCCAGTCTCCTTCCGGGGATCCTGCCGCCCATGAATCCGGAGGAAGTCATCCGTCTGTCGAAGATCTATTCTGTCTCCGGCATGCTGAACGAGCATCAGGGACTTTTGCAGAAGAGACCTTTCCGGAATCCCCATCATACCATCACATCGGCCGGCCTGATCGGCGGTGGTGTCAAGGCGGCACCCGGGGAAATCTCCCTGGCGACCTCCGGCATTCTCTTTCTGGATGAGCTTCCCGAATTTCAGAGAAACACTCTGGAAAATCTCCGGGAGCCCCTGGAAGCACGTTCGGTCACCCTGGTAAGGAACAATCTTTCCATCACCTATCCGGCGGATTTCCTTCTGGTCTGCGCTATGAATCCCTGTCCCTGCGGCCAGTATCCCGGGAAGCTCTGCCACTGCTCCTACGGGGCCATCTCATCCTACCTGTCCCGGGTCTCCCAGCCCCTATTAGATCGGATGGATCTTACGGCCGAGTCCAAGGCCGTTTCCTTCCAGGATCTGATGGCAAATGACAGAATGGAATCTTCTGCCGAGATCCGTGCCCGGGTCATCCATGCCAGAGAAATCCAGGCCTTACGTTTCCGCGATAAGCCCTATCAGCTGAACAGCCGGATTCCGGTCAAAGACCTGAACGAATTCTGTCAGCTCACAGGGCAAAGCATCCGCTATATGGAAGGCGCCTTCAAGGAACAGCATCTGACAGCCCGTTCCTTCCACCGGATTTTACGGACGGCCCGGACCATCGCTGACCTCGAAGGCCATGAAAATCCTGAGGTCACAGACCTTATGGAAGCGGTTTCCTACCGTAGCATGGATAAGAAATACTGGCAGGAGGACGCTGTCTGGCAGAGCATGTCTGCCTTTCGGGGATAGAACATCTGAGCAGTTCATCCTGAAATCCAGAAAACAGGAATCTCCAGGATCAGATATTCCTGAAATCAATAAAGTCAGAATACTTCCGAAACAGGAATCTCATAAAGAATTGATATCAGAACGTTTCGGTATTGAAATTCAGAAAAACAGAAAACAAGAGAAAGGAACTCTGCATGAAATCGGAAATAAAAAATCCATATGCTCTTTGGCTGAACCAGGCGCGTTTTCTGTCCACGCCTGTAAAAAAAGCCCTGGCAGAAGAGCTGCATGGAGCGGCAAATATCTACCGGGCCAATCCCATGGAGCTGGCCTCGGCAAATCTATTATCCGAAGAGGAACTGGATGATCTGATTCTTTATCAGAAGGACTGCCGGCCGGAGAATCTGGTCGATGAGCTGAGAAAGAAGGAAATTTCTTTCGTCTCGGTCGAAGAAGATGATTATCCGAAAAGGCTCCGCGAGGTCATTGATCACCCTTATGGTCTCTATTACAGGGGACAGCTGATGCCGAACGGGACAAGAGCCGCCTCCATTGTCGGCGCAAGGAAATGCTCGGCCTATGGCTATTCCACGGCGAGGGAAATCGGCTATCTCATGGGGAGAACCGGCTTTACGGTCGTAAGCGGAATGGCCCGCGGCATTGATTCCGCCGGCCAGGAAGGCTGCCTGGAGGCAGGCGGCCGGACCGTGGCCGTTCTGGGGTCCGGCGTGGATGTCATTTATCCGCCCGAAAATAAAAACCTCTATGAACGGATTCTGGAAAAGGGCTGCGTGATCTCGGAATTTGAACCCGGCGCGGCGCCGGCCGGAAAGCATTTTCCGCAAAGGAACCGGATTATCAGCGGTCTGTCCGATCATGTGATCGTAGTCGAAGCCAGGGTCCGGTCCGGCTCTCTGATTACGGCTCAGATGGCCTGCCAGCAGAACCGGAATCTCCTTGTCGTTCCCGGCCGGATCAACGATCCCATGAGCCAGGGAACCAATCATCTGATTGAAATGGGAGCCGCCATTATTCCATCGGAAGAACGGCTGATTGAAAAGCTGTGTGAAGAGGCCGGCATGCCATTAAATCTGAGTCCGGTCAAAAAGCCCAGTCTTACCATCCGGGAAAAATGCCTCTATCAGTGCATGGATTATTATGCCAGATCCGGTGAGGATCTTCTGAAGGAATCCGGCTTAAGCTTCCGGGATTTCCTGGAAGCCATCCATCTCCTGTCAGAGAAGGGACTGATCCGGGAAATCAGCCGCCAGCATTATGTGAAGATCTGAAAAAAATCAGAGATTATGAAGGACTTCTTTCCGGATATAGAGGAAAGTCGCATCCTCGCCCTTTTCGGCGCACATGGTCAGAAGCTTTTCAAGAAGAGCTGCCGAATCCGGATGGAGAAGATAATGGGTCCGGCCCTTGATGTAATAATCCAGGGCACTGCGATCTGTATACTTGTCTTTTAAATAGGTCTTACTGGCGCTGAGCCGGTCGCAGAACATCTCCACGACGTATTTTTCCGGCATCCGCATGCCGACCAGGGGAGGTCCGTTCTTGTCCAGGCTGTAGTCAATCCAGTATTCCAGATGGTGCTTGTTTCTTCCCTTGTGATGGAGCCAGGCACTGGAATAGCCCTTGTCCTCCCGCTCTGCATTGTTGGGGCTCCGATAGCCCTGATAATAACGGCAGCCGACCCAGAATTCGGTCGGAGAGAATTTAGACATGTCATGGAAGAGACCCTGACGGTAAAGGCCTGCCTTGAAGCAGGCCTTTCTCACCAGATGCTTGTGGTGAAGGATGGTCTTCAGATGGCCGGTGAACTTCTTCCAGGTAATCCTGGTGTCGGGCTTTGCCGTCTCCGGTCTCAGATTTCCATCTGTTTTCTGATTCGAATCTGCTCCCGGATTCATCTTCGTATCTGGCTCTTTATTTCCATCCGGTTCTAAATCCGTACGGATATCCTTCTCTGAACTTACAACTCTTGATTCATTCATTTCCGACTTCCAGCTTTCTCATCCGGATTGTCTTCCTCCGTCCGTCCGATCAGAATGGTCAGGCTTCCTCCATCGACCGTCACCCGTGTCTGGTCTTCCAGGAGAAGAGGTTCCTCTTCCCAGTCCGTCCTTCCGGTATTGGTCACATAGTACCAGCGGCCGTTCTTCGGCAGGGTCGGAAGAGCCAGTTCTTCCTCATCGAAATAGAAATTAAAGGCAAGATAGACATCCTCCTCCGGGCCGAAAGGACCGTAGGCGCCGAAATAGAGAAGTCCCAGGGACTTCCGGTCATTGGACAGCCAGGGGGTCCAGGGCTCTCTTCCGTGATAGGAGAGATCCGGCAGACCCAGATGACGGTAATCTGTCATCTGCATGGGTTCTTCCTCAGACAGGATGGGATGAGCCTTCCGAAAGGCAATGATCTTTTCGATATACTGGTGGATATCCCGGTAAATCTTCTTTCCCGACCAGGTCACCCAGCCAATCTCATTGTCCTGGCAGTAGGCATTGTTATTTCCGGCCTGACTGTTGCCCCAGGTATCTCCGGCCTGAATCATGGGGATTCCCTGCGACAGAATGGCATAGGCCAGAGCCGTCCGGACATGACGCAGCCGTTCATTCAGCACATTCCGGCTGTTGGTCGGGCCTTCCACGCCATAATTATGGCTGAAATTCGTGTTCTGTCCGTCCCGGTTGTCCTCGCCGTTGGCCTCGTTATGCTTCTCGCTGTAGGAATAGGCATCCATAAGGGTAAAGCCAAAGGTCGATGCCACGGAATTGACAAAGCCATAGGACTGATTCTGCCGCCGCATCATGTTCGCAAATTCGGGCAGACTGCCCTCCATATGGTTCTGAAGTCTCCGGACCGGATAGAGGAAGGAATCATCCTGAATATAGAAATGACGGAAGTCCTTATCCTCCTTGTCCAGAATCTCCTGGGGAATCTGATCGGACAGAATCAGGACATCCGAAAGATAGGGATCCTCGGCAATGACACGGAAGGGATAGCCAATTCCGATCAGACGGAAACCGTCAATATGATATTCCTCAGCCCAGAAGCGAAGACAGGACAGGATAAACTCCTCCCGCATATATTTCGGAGTGAAATTCATCTCCATGATGATCTTCATGCCGTTCTGATGAATGGCACGGACCATTTCCTTCATATGAAGGTCCGGATCCTCCCCGCCAAAATAGGAAGCCTTGGGTGCAAAATACTGTCCGTCCCCATAGCCCCAGTAGTTGACCCCGGCCGGCTCTCCGACCGTACAGGTCTTCTTCTGATTGGAGCCCACCTGCTCTCTCTTTTCATAGCGGATCTCTTCAAACTCATAGAGGGGCTGAAATTCCAGCACCGTGATTCCATAGGTCTTCAGAGCCGGAAGCTTAGCCATGAGTCCCAGCCAGTTTCCGCGCTTGTTTTCTGCCAGATTGGTCTGCATGGTAAAGCCGCGCATGTGAAGACGCAGCATGATGGCATCCTTTGCAGGAAGAGGTTTGCTCTTTTCCTGCCCCTTCCAGCTGAACTTTCTTAAAATAGGGCCGCAGCTGATCCGGTATTCCTTCGAATAGCGGTCTTTATCGTTCCACTTTTCCCGTCCGTGAATGATCCGGGCAAAGGGATCCGGCTGGAGACAGCCGTCAACACGGAGAAGATAAGTGATCCGGCTCCAGTCGGGACCGCTGACAGCCAGAGAGAGAACTCTTCCGATTCTCTGCCCTTCCTCTGCCTCGATTTCAGAAAGAAGCCGACCGGTCTTACGGTCAAAAAGGACAACCGATCCCTGCCCTTTGGCTTCAAAGGTAAAGACCGCCTTTTTCCTTCTGAGGACACAGCCGAACTGTCGGAAATCACCCGTCTGGATCTGAAGCGGAAAATCATTTTCCTTTTTCTTCTCGCTGACTGACTGCCGGTTTTCTGTGTCTGTTTTCTTTTCGATCTGCTTCATAGCCTTCACTTGCTGCCTTTCTCCCTCATGTACTGTCTCGTCTGAAGTCTCCGTCGTGGATCCTCTGTAAATCCGCATTTGTTAATATTGTAACATAGCAGAAGCGAAAAGGGGAAAAAGACCTTGTCCGGCGGCGGAAAATTATGGACGCTTACTTCTCGGAAGATAAGGTCCTATGAAAAAATGTCAGGCATTGATTTTCCAAAGAAGATAAGCTATTGTAAGAAAACATAATCCATAAAAGAATTTAATGTCCAATTTATATGTACCATAAGAAAGGATCAATTCAATGAGCGCACATAAGGGAATCTCCCTCGATACCCAGTCCGATCTGTCAGATCTGACCGTAACCGTTGAACTGGATGACGGAAGCGAGATGGACTGCCAGGCCCTGACCATCTTTGATGTCGGCGATCAGTTTTACATCGTCCTCCTTCCCATCGACGAAAATGGCCAGCCCAACCAGGACCAGGTCTACATTTACCGCTATTACGAGGACGAGAAGAAGGAACCCTATCTCGGAAATATCGAAACCGACGAAGAGTACGACCGCGTCAGCAAACGATTCGACGAGATTCAGCAGCAGCTGTGATTTTATTCCTCCCTGTGAGAACGCATTTCCCTTAAAAAACGGGAAGGCGTTCTCATTTTTTTACTGTCATTCGATGAGGACAGAATCAGCCTTGTCTTCGCCCGGGTCACGGCCACATAGAACATGCGCCGCTCCTCTTCCATCTCGGCCTCCGTCACAGCCTTTGCCGACGGAACCGCTCCCTCGACCAGATTTAAAATATAGACCGTATCGAACTCCAGTCCCTTGGAGCTGTGGAAAGTGTGGAGCGAAAGCCGGCAGGCCGGATCCGACGGATTCCTGTCCCCGGTCTTCCGGCCCCCGGTCTTCCGGCCCCCGCTCTCTGCCTCCCGGTTCCACTCTTCCCGGAGATTCTGAAGCCGGTCGGCAAGACCCCGGATGGAATGTTCCTGCCGGGCCAGGCGGAGAATGAAATCCCTGTGGGCTTCCCATTCCTCAGTTTCCTTCTGACCGACCATGTTCCTTTCCAGAGAATAGACTCTTCCTGCCCCGCTTTCATTTTTCTGCCGTTTCTGACCATTTGCCGTCTGCTGCCAGGAGCGTCCCTGCATATTATTCCCGTTCCCTTCCGTTAACCTGTTCTCCCTGGCATTTTCCCTGAGATAAGCCTCATAGCCGCACCCTTTCAGGATGTAATTGACCGCTGCATAGGGCGGCAGAGTACGGATAAAATGAAGATCCTGAAGGAGGCCATAGAGGATCTGATAGAAGCGTTCCGCTCCCTGCCTTCTGGCATAGAGGTCTGCATTTCCTGAAGCATCTGCAAACCGCCCGCTCCCATAGGCCCTGGCCCGATCCAGAAGTTCCTGATCCGACAGACCGTCCTCCGAAAAGATCGTTCGGGGCAGATAGCGGAGGGGCTTGTTGATGATTCGAAAGAAATCCTCCCGACTTCTCTTCCCGTCAGCCAGACGGAGATAGCTCTCTATATCCCGGAAAATCGTATGATGATAGGGATTCTTCTTTTCCTCCGGATAGGAGAAGGCAATCCGGTGCAGAGCCAGCTCCTGACGGATGGCATTGGAATGAAAGCGATTCCGGAAAAGGACGCCGATCCGTCCGGAGCCTTTCAGATCCTTCTCTATCATCTGAACAATCTTTTCCGCTTCTTCCTCCGGAGACCTGGACTCCAGATAGAGAATGCTTCCCTCTTCCTCGGAAACAGCCTCCGCCTCCTTGGGATAGCGCTCCTTATTCCACTGGATCAGACGATCCGAAGCACGGACAATGGCTTTCGCAGACCGGTAATTCCGGGTCATGCGGAGAATCTCACAGTTGGGATAGATTTCCGGAAAACGAAGCATAAGCTTGGGCGAGGCATTGCGAAAGCCGTAAATCGACTGATCGTCATCCCCGACCGCGAAAATGTGATTGCCGGGGCCGGATAAAAGAGCCAGAATCTCGAACTGAATGGGATTCATATCCTGAACCTCATCCACAAGAAGGTACTGATAGTGCTTTCTCCACTGCTTTAAGAGGTCCGGCCTGGTCAGGAAAAGTTCCTTGGTCTTTCCCATCAGATCATCAAAATCCAGAAGGTGACACTCCTCCTTCTTTTCCTGATAGAGACCGATCACCCTGCGGAAATCAGCCGGGAAGAACCTGGGTTCATATTTCTCCAGGGCAAGTCCGCTGCAGGCGAAGCGGCTCAGCTCCTGCCAGACCTTGGGATCCTCCTCGGCATCCTCCATAAAGAAAAGACCGGATTCGATCAGACTTGCTTTCAAAAGAGCCCGCTTCTTTGACCCGGTCAGAAGGTCCTTCTGCCGGTAGCCAAGCGAGGTTCTTAAGATAAAAAAGAAAACGGAATGAAAGGTTCCGAAAGAAACCCTCTGTCCCGTTTTCCCAGACTTTTGAAGGAAGCGGGTCTTCATTTCCATGGCGGCATCCCTTGTGAATGTGATCACAAGGATCTGATCCTCCGGAATTCCTGCTTCCCTGATCAAGTACAATATGCGTTCGGTCAGAACCGTCGTCTTGCCGGCGCCCGGTCCTGCCAGTGTGAGACAGGGTCCGTCTCCCCAGGTCACAGCCCGGGTCTGAAGGGCATCAAGATGCATAAAACGCTCTCTTCCTATCTCTCTTCTTACGTTCGGATCCTTTTTACCAGTCGGATCCTCTATTTTCATAACTCCATTTTCACGGATTCGTTTCCCCTCGAATCCGCTTGTTCTACTCTCTAAAACATTCCGTCTGAAATTTTAGATTTCCTTTTCCAGTTTATTAATAGCTTCATGAATCCGCTCCAGACTTCTCTCCTTGCCCAGGAGTTCCAGAAGCTGGGTGGCACCGCCGGGTGTGCTTTGCTTTCCGGAAAGGGCGGTCCGGATCGGCCACATGACCTGACCGTTCTTCCAGCCATGGTCACCGGCAAAAGCCTTGAGCTCTGTGAAAAGCGCATCGTTGGAATAATCCTCTGTGGATTCCAGAAGCGGAAGCACTGTCTTTAAGACCTCCAGAGAAAGCTCCGGCGTGGTCTTCATTTTCTTGTGGGCATACATGGAGACATCGTAATCCGGTACCTCCTTCAGGAAATCGATATGATCCTCGATCTCCGGGAAGGTCTCGATTCTGCCCTGTACCATCTCGGCAATCTTCTCATCATCGAAGGAATCGCCGACAGCCTCGTGAATGTAAGGCAGGGCTTTTTCCAGGAAGGCTTCCTTGGACATCTTCCGGATATATTCGCCGTTCATCCACTTCAGCTTGCCGTAGTCGAAGACAGCCGGGGACTTGTTGATCCGGTGATAATCGAATTCCTTGACCAACTCGTCCAGAGTGAAGATCTCCTGATTGGATTCGGGGCTCCATCCCAGAAGGGCGACGAAGTTTACAATAGCTTCGGTCAGGAAGCCCTGCTCTACCAGATCCTCGAAGGAGGAATGGCCGGACCGCTTGGAAAGCTTCTGATGCTCTTCATTTGTGATCAGCGGGCAGTGGATGTACTTGGGGATCTCCCAGCCGAAGGCCTCATAGAGACGGTTGTACTTGGGAGAGGAAGACAGATACTCATTTCCTCTGACAACATGGGTAATTCCCATCAGATGGTCATCAACGACATTGGCGAAGTTGTAGGTCGGGTAACCGTCGGATTTGATCAGGATCATATCATCGAGCTCGGAATTGTCGACGGTGATGTCTCCGTAGATCTCATCGTGGAAGGTTGTGGTTCCGGTGGTCGGGTTGTTCTGGCGGATAACGAAAGGCATGCCGGCATCCAGATTTCTCTGGACCTCTTCCTTGGACAGGTGGAGGCAGTGCTTGTCATAAGCCCGGACTTCCTTCTTTTCCCCATTCACTTCAATAGTTTTTGTCAGGGAATTCAGACGCTCTTCGGTACAGAAGCAGTAATAAGCCTCGCCCTTGTCGATCAGCTCCTTGGCATATTTCATATAAAGGCCCTGAGCCTGTCTCTCACTCTGGACATAGGGCCCGCAGCCGCCGTCCTTGTCGGGTCCTTCATCATGGACCAGACCGGTTTCCTTCAGGGTCCGGTAAATAATATCGACCGCGCCCTCGACATAACGCTCCTGATCGGTATCCTCGATTCGAAGGATGAAATCTCCTCCGGCGTGCTTTGCAATCAGGTATGCATACAGGGCTGTACGCAGGTTTCCAACATGCATCCGTCCGGTCGGGCTCGGTGCAAATCTGGTTCTTACTTTACTCATGATCTTCTCCTTTTTATCTGCAGCAGGTGCTATTTCCTTGCTGATGCCGTTTTCTCTTGACCCGGCAGAATCTGCATTACTTCATCTGCTCTCTTCTATCAAGTCATTCTGTAGAATCTGTTCAGCCTGGTCATCTGTTACTATCAGCACTGCAGAAGATAGTCCTGTTTCCATTGTTCGATAGTATCCCGAATATCCTTCGAGACAGTCCGACCTTCTGATGTTACAACTTGCGAAAAGGCGCTGTCAACATCTTCTCCGAATTTGACCAGCGGTTCTGCCTCTGCTTCGATCCTAACAGCATCCTCCACTTCCTTCTCTAAGTCCGGAGGCACCAGATAGCGGTGAAGATTTTCCTTATAGGCTTCTTCATTCCCTTCGATCAGGCAGGCCTCGAGAAGGGAACAGAGAGAAATGGTCCGGTGGTTCTTCTCATAGGCCCTGCGGAAGCTGTCCTCTGCCTCGGGGAAGGAAAGCAGCCGTACCTGTCCGACGCCGAGATTGTGCCAGAGATCTCCCTGGAGCTCGGCCGATGGTTTCAGGCGTTCACTGTCCTTCAGGATGCCCTCATATTCCCGGACCGCATCCATGACATGACCTTCCTGAAGCAGATGGTCCGCCCGGATTTTCCGGCTTTCAACCTCTCCCTTGCTCTCAAAGGTCTCGATTTCCCGCACGGTTCTCTGAATCTCCGGCGGTGTCAGATAGCCGGTTTCTTCGAGAATCCGGCTGATAAAAATGTGAAGCGGAGCCTTCCGGTCCATCAGACCCTTCAGGGCTTCCGCAAGCTTTTTTTCTCCCAGATCCTCGCCGATCCAGCGGATCAGATCCGGATTCATGAAGTCCGGCCGAAGCAGGTAGATATTATGGGCCAGATAATAGGACAGCTCCTCCAGGGAATAGATATTCAGAGATTTTTCTTCGATATAATAGGGGCTTGCCGTCAGAGGCGCCCTGCACAGAATCAATTCTCCCATCTGATCCCTTCCTTATCTTTCTCTCCTGATCGCAGATGACAGCTTTATAAATATAAACCAGGCTGCCCCTGTCCTTTCTCATTTTTTCCTAAAATCATGCCTGGATTCATTCCACCCTGACCCTGTGAACCCAGCTCTTGCCGCTGCCGGGATGGATCTCTCCGAATCCCAGGTCCAGAATCGTCACTTTGACCTCCCGATCCGATATGGCTTCGGCGGAAATGCGAAGTCTCGAGGTCCGGTTCTCTCTTCTGGGCAGATCTTCGAGCTTCAGAAGATCGATCTTGGCCTGCCGGCTCTCCGGCCGCTGGATCCAGAGCTCGATTTCCGGGCTTCCGTCCAGAATGACCTCGCACTGGCCGCTGGCCTTGAACCAGCTGTCCCCGGCTTCGATCAGGGTCAGGAAACGGGCCTTATTCCGGTCACTGACCTTGATCAGGAGATTGAACTTCATCTCCTGGTCTCCCAGATAGGAGAAGGGCCAGGCCTTCTCTCCGTCTCTGGCTCTTCCGGCATAAGAGCCTCCCTTGGAATAGAGATTCTTTCCGACAAAGACGTGACATTCTTTGGTCAGAACCGCCAGGGATTCCTTCATCCATCCTCCGTCGAAGCCGTCTCCGACCAGGTAGGCCGTGCTGCATTTTCCTTCGGACAGAAGCTTCCTGCAGACCTCGGCGAATTCCATATCCCGGTTTTCTAAATGCATCTCGTAGGAACTGTCGGATAAGGTCACCTGCTGGGGCCTGGTCTGCAGGTATCTGTGCAGGCGGCAGGACTGGATCTGGTCGCCGGATGCTTCGAGAAGGAGAACGTCATTCGAATATAGCTCAGGCCTCTGACTTAAGGCATAGTAATAGAAGGCCTCCCTATGATCGAGAAGAATCAGCTGATCCAGAGACAAAGAAAGCCTTGCCATCAGATCCGTCAGAAGATCGATCTCTTCCTTATCAAAGCGCTGGGCCGTAAAGGTAATCTTTGCTATATTTTCCGGCCGGGCCGCTGATCCATTTAATTCCAGAAGATGGCGGATGAAAATTGCAAAGAGATCCCGGGCCTCATAGACCCTGCCATCCAATGTAAGCTTCCGGTCCCGAATGGCATTTTCCAGTAAGGCAGGGACCTCGACCGCACTGCCGTCTCCTGCCCGTTCCCTGGCCTCTCTTCCGTAAAACCACTGGGAAAGACCGGGCCGCTTGGCCAGGGCTGTCGGGATCTCGATATCATCGCTTCCGACCACGGTGGACATGGTCACAGGATCCGACATTCTATTCTGCCAGCAGCTTATGATTGTGGTCCTTGCCCCAAGGTCGATCCCGTAATACAGGCCGTCCATTCCGGTCTCTCCTTTCCAGATTCTAAGTCTCACACTTCTCAGTGCCTCTATTGCCAAAATGAAAGCTCATCCTTTCATGGAAGGATTGCCTGTTTCATCCCGGCAGTTCTCAGCTTTCATACATCCGGACTGTATCATTCCATATCAGATCCAGTGAAAGAGATGCTGAGTCAGTCTCTTTCTCTTCGCAAAGGATTTAATATCCTCTGCCAGTTTTTCTTTATTATTGTCCTCACGATCCTTTTCGATCCGGTTGATCTCCGAGAAGTAGTTCTTTCCATCAATGTCGGCATTTTCCGCTCCGGACAGGCTGCCGCCGGCCAGGCGCTCTCCCTCCGGCGTCAGGATCTGATACTTCACCCGATCCGAGTAAAAGAGAACAAAGGGACGGAGGTAAATCCCGTCATACATTTCTTTCAGAAGCTCGCGCTGCTTTGGCCCGTCATTTTTCTGCCATTCCAGAACCAGTTCCCGGCCCGCTTCTCCATGATATTCGAGGAAAAGCTTGTCATTGATCTGATAGCGGATCTGCAGAGCCTGGTCTGCATTTTTATAAAATGTAAACCAGATCTTTCTTCGGGTGTAATCATTTAAGAGATCATCCAGAAGTTTTTCATCCTTTTCTGACCTGTCATTTTCCAGGCAGAGCTCCTTTAAGAGAGCCAGCCTGCAGCTCCTTCCCGCATCTTTAGTTTCCTCCAGCCGTTTCAGATCCGAGAAAAAGGCCAAATCCGGCTTCTGATCATAAAGCAGATACTGTCTGGACCAGAAGGTGAGAAAAGCCTCCACAACCATGCGGTTGGGACTGCGTTTCTTATAGGACAGATAGATGTCAGACGGATATTCCAAGCGGTCGGAGCTGTAAAGCATCTGGATCAGGATCCGTTCTGACAGACCGCGGTCCTGCATGCGGTCCTTCTCGACTTCGAGAAAGAGCTTCTTCATCTCCCGGTCCGGGCCGCTGTAATAGCGGTTCAGGTAGGACAGGGACTGTTCCGAAGCGCAGTCCTTCCGGAAGAGCCAGGCGGCCAGGGAAACCAGGAAGTCCTCCTCCTGGAAGCCGACCCGGACAATGCGGAAATTGACGGTCCAGAGAAGGAGCTTGGGATCCGTGACAAGACCATTCTGGGTCTTTAAGATCTCATAGGCCTGGTCCAGGTCCATCTTTTCAATGCCAAAGGAGAGCATCTCCTTTCGGAGTCTGACCGGAAGAACCATATCCTTCCGATGGTCCCAGAGATAGGAGGTCAGGATCTCCTCCTTCCCCTGCCGTTTCAGGAAATCCAGCATGGCCGGATAGAGCTCCCTGCGGAAATCATCCGAGATTTCCTCATCGGAAAGGAGGTTCTGGATCAGAGACACATCTCCGCTCTCGAAGGTCCTCTTTCCCCGCCGGATCAGGTCCGAAAGCTGGAAAAGATAGGGCTCTTTGGCGTGATTATTAAGAAAGTTCCGGGAAGATTCCGGCAGGATGTCCTCGAGGAAGATCCTGCTCTCCTCGGCGAAACGGCAGCCGTCTCCATCCTCCAGGAAGATTCGGTATTCCGGATCTGTCACTGTAAGATAAGAAAGACCGTTCACAATCGGGAACATACGAGGATTCTTCCGGCTGTTTTCATAGACGACCAGACGGACCGCCTTCTTTCTTAAGGGAACCGCCTTCTTTACAAAAAAGAGGCGGGCCAGGCTCTGGCAGTCGTCATCGGTCACCAGCTCTCTTTTCAGGAGGTCCCGGTAGAGAATGGTCATATTGTCATTCAATCGGCCGGCCCGAAGCCCTTCTTCCGCGAACTTTGCAATCTCCGGGAAATACTCCTTATAGGTCTCCGGATCTTCATTTTTATGAAGGACGCAGTTGGCAAAAAGAAGGGCCTTCTGTTCGAAGGGCAGCTGGTTGGGATAGCGGAAATAAAGCTTGACCTTCTTTGGAAGCGGCTTCACGGAATCCAAGGGCAGGGAATAGAGATAGGCCTCGTAGATCCCCGGCACGTCCATATCCTTTTCAATACCGAGAAGGTACCAGGACAGATACGCTTCCTTAAATTTCCGTCCCAGAAGGAGATAGGTCAGAATCCGCTTTAAGAGATCGTCCCTCCGGTAATGGTCCTTATAGCAGGCCATGAGGATCTTTAAAACCCGTTCATCAAAGACCGGGAAAAAGGACAGAATCTCCACCAGCTGCATGGAAACCGCATCCGAAAAAGCCTTATATTTCCGTATAAAGGCCAGGACGCGGAAGGTGAAGGGATTGAACTCGTTTAAAAGATAGGGCGCCTTCTCGTAGAGATCCATGGCCTCCAGATAGAGAAGAGGGCTGGCATAGCCGTTCATGGCCCACTGTCGGATATCCTTCAGCTTCCAGGCAGGATCTCTCTCATAAGAGGTCCGAAGGTGTAATAGGAGAAGGAAGATCCGAAGGTCATCGGGATTCATGGCAAAGATTTCTTCAATCTCTTTGGTGAGTCTGGTCCGATAGTCTTCCTCATCCTCCATCTTGATGCAGAGATAGAGAAGGGCTGCCCAGGCCGGACTGCTGTGATCCCGGATGTCTTCCTTTAATTCACGGATGAAATAAAGAGCCTCCTGCCGGTCATCATTGACAAGATGGGCATAACAGCGGACCAGATTCAGCCAGACATTTTCCCTATAGCTGAGAAAGCCCCGCTTCTTTTCGGTCTCCTCCTCTTCCATTCGAGACAGAAGATCCAGAGAATCCAGGGTTTTCTTGGCCCAGTCATCCTTTTCCATCCGTCCCAGACGGAAAGATATATAGTCCTTGTAGAGACTTACGATGATCCTGGGTTTTCGGTTTTCCTCGGATCGCTTCTTCAGATCCTCTTCCGAAAGGCATCCGGCCTCGACGGTAACCGTCAGGGAGCTTCTCCGATCGAAAAGGCGGATATGGCCCTGATTTCTTCCGCCATGGAGGCGGTCCTTACGGATCAGGAAATGAAGGCTGGCGGAGACACCGAGGAAATCGGATTCGGACAGAATGTCCTTCTCCGGTTCGATAAAGTCCACATCACTTTCCACATGGATTCTGGTATAGCCCCAGGTAGACCGGGTGATATCGACATGCCCTTGCCAGTCTTCTGTCAGGCCATAGACCTTCTCTTCCTTTTTTTCGACAGAAAAGAGGACCGGATCCTTGACCCTGGAATCCACCAGATAATTCTCCAGATTCTGCAGGGTCGGCGTCGCTGTTACAAAACCGCGGTATAAAAGCTTCTTTTCCATGGAAGCCTTTTCCATGGCTTCGGCATAATTTTTGCCGAGAAAAAGCCGAAGGGCCCCTTCCGGATCCTTTCGATAGATCCGGACAAGGTCCTCCGGTGTGTAAACAGAAGGCTCCGCAGAGGCCTTTTCCTCTTTTTTCTCCGTAAAGGTAAAGCGATAAGGCAGGCGGAGACTTCCCTGATTATAGATAATGCTGAAATTGCCCTCGAGGCAGTCCTCGCCGGTAAAACCGGCATCGGAAAGCTGATATCGTACGGTAATTTCACTTCCCTCAAACTGAGGATTCTGGCAGATGACATAGGGGTTGGAGGAATAGATGATGCCCCTGGCAGGGACCTGGTTTTCGCTTTTCAGCACAAACTCCCCTGCGTGACTTCCCCGGACGGGGAAAGTCAGATTCAGAGTCTCCGGAGAGACAGACAGATCCGGTTTCGGGTCGTCAAAACGATCTTCTGAAATTCTCCAGATCCTTCTTCGCAAGTCTCCATCCTCCCTCCGACAGGTTAACACTTCTTATTCTTGAAATAGTTATCGATAGCCTTGGCCGCATCCTTTCCGGCACCCATAGCCAGGATTACAGTTGCGGCTCCGGTTACGGCATCGCCGCCTGCATAGACGGCATCACGGCTGGTCTTTCCGGTCTCTTCCTCTGCAATAATGCAGCCTCTCTTATTGACATCCAATCCCTTGGTCGTGGATGCGATCAGAGGGTTGGGAGATGTTCCGAGAGCCATGATCACCGTATCGCAGGAGATCTCGTATTCGGATCCCTTGATCTCGACCGGTCTTCTTCTTCCGGATTCATCCGGCTCACCCAGTTCCATCTTGATCAGACGGATACCGGTTACCCAGTCATTGTCATCGGTCAGAATCTCTACCGGATTCTGAAGAAGATCAAAAATGACGCCCTCTTCCTTGGCATGATGAACTTCCTCGCGACGGGCGGGGAGCTCTGCCTCGGAACGACGGTAGACAATGTGAACCTCAGCGCCGAGACGAAGGGCTGTCCGGGCTGCATCCATAGCAACATTTCCGCCGCCGACAACGACAACCTTCTTGCCTCTCTGGATCGGTGTATCCTCATCGAGATAAGCCTTCATCAGATTGTTTCTTGTCAGGAACTCATTGGCGGAGAAGACGCCGTTGGCCTGCTCGCCGGGGATGCCCATAAAGCGGGGAAGTCCGGCACCGGATCCGATAAAGACGGCTTCATAACCACGGTCAAAGAGCTGATCGATGGTCAGAGTCTTTCCGATAATGACGTTCTTTTCAATCTTGACGCCGAGCTTCTCGACGTTCTCGACCTCAGGCTTTACAACCTTTTCCTTGGGAAGACGGAATTCCGGAATACCATAGACCAGAACGCCGCCGGCCTCATGAAGGGCCTCGAAAATGGTGACATCATAGCCGTCCTTGGCCAGATCGCCGGCACAGGTCAGTCCGGAAGGACCGGCACCGATGACGGCAACCTTGTGACCGTTCTTCGGGGCATCGGACTTGGGAGAAATGCCATGCTCTCTTGCCCAGTCAGCAACGAAACGCTCGAGCTTGCCGATGGCAACCGGATCACCCTTGATGCCGCGGACACAGACGCCTTCGCACTGGGTCTCCTGAGGACATACACGTCCGCAGACAGCCGGCAGGGAGGAGGATTCCGAGATGATCTCATAAGCCTTCTCAAAATCTCCGTGCTTTACTTCCTGGATAAAGGCCGGAATGTTAATGGAAACCGGGCATCCGCCGACGCAGCGGGGATTCTTGCAGTTGAGACAGCGCTCTGCCTCTGCCATGGCCTCTTCCTCGGTATAGCCGAGACACACTTCATCGAAATTCTTTGCGCGGACCTTAGGATCCTGCTCTGCAACCGGTACACGCTTCATCATATCCTGTACTGCCATTATTTATCACCTCCGCAAAGTCCGCATCCGCTGTGATGGGTTTCACCTTCTTCGAATTCCAGCTTCTTTCTGCCCTCTTCCGTCTTATACTGGGCCATCCGCTTCATAGCCAGATCGAAGTCAACCTTATGTCCGTCAAATTCCGGACCGTCTACACAGGCGAATTTTACCTTTCCGTCGACGATCAGACGACAGGCGCCGCACATACCGGTTCCGTCAACCATAACCGGATTCATGGAGACAACAGTATGAATGCCGAGCTTTTCAGTCAGCTTGCAGACGAATTTCATCATGATCATGGGTCCGATGGCAACACAGTGGTCGAAGCGCCGGCCCTCGTCATAAAGAGCCTGCAGGCAGTCGGTACCCATGCCGTGGAAGCCGTAGGATCCGTCATCGGTACAGATGTGATTTTCAGAAACAGCATTCATCTTATCGACGAAGAAGAGCAGGTCCTTGTTCTTGGATCCCATGATGACATCGACCTTGACGCCGTGTTCATGGAGCCACTTGACCTGACAGTAGACCGGAGCGGTTCCGAGACCGCCGGCAATGAAGACAATGTGCTTTTTCTTTGTCTCTTCCAGATTGTCCTCGATGCAGAGATCGGAAGGATTTCCAAGAGGTCCGACAAAATCATGGAAGGAATCTCCCTGATTCAGCTCTTCCATCTTTTCTGTGGAAGCACCGATCATCTGAACAACGATCGTTACGGTTCCTTCCTTTGCGTCATAGTCGCAAATGGTCAGAGGGATACGTTCGGACTCGGCATCCGTACGTACAATGACAAACTGACCCGGCAGGCAGGACTGAGCTACCAGCGGTGCCTCCACTTCCATGAGGAAGATCCGGTCAGCCAGCATCTCCTTCTTTCGAATCAAATACATAAACCCTTCTCCTTTCACATCCAGTCTGGTGATGATCTATAGCTCAGATTGCCGATCCGCCTGCCGGCTTCTGCCGTCCGGCGTTTTCAGGCACCTGTCTTCTGTTTTGGAATGTCTTAATTAAAATATACCAGTTCTTCTTCCTTTGTGGCAGGTTTTTCAGCAGGTTCGATTGAAATCGGATAGAGAACCGGTCCCTTGCCCCTGTATTCCTTGGCAAACTCATTTTTCAGTCTGGCCTTGAGCTGAATCCAGGACTTGTGCTTAATGTCTGCCGAATCCTTGTATTTGCATTTCATGCCGAGGAACTGGATATCCTCGACGCAGCAGGTCATGGCAAAGCGGCCCGGAACAAAGGTACCGGGTTTCAGTTTTCCCTTGCCCTCGGTCGGATTGTAGACCAGAGCCTTGAAGGAAATGGTCTTTCCATCGTACTTCTCCGGATGATCCATGCAGTCCATAAACCAGATGGCATAGTCTGCATCGGTAATATCGATTTCATCCTTTGTGATATCAAAGGGAAGTTCTTCCGGAGAATCATCGATCGAACCGTCTTCTCTCTCGTAAACGATCTGAGCCGGACGGTTGAAGGACTTGACAGCCCCTCGGAACTTGGACTTCTTGGTAGCCTTGGTACAGCGGTTGAAAATGATGACCTCGGCGTGCTGAAGCTGCTGAAGCATCATCTTCCGCATATTTAAGAGATACATTTCAAAGGTCGTGGCATCCACGGTTGCCAGTGACTGAACGATCATCCAGCCCTCGGGCCACTTGAAGCCGTTCTCGGAATCATCATAGAGGGCATCGGTCTCCCATGTGCCGTTCCATTCGATGAAAACCGCATCGGGCTCATAGACAGCCTCAAGCTTCTCCAGGTTTTCTGTCGTAAAGTCTTCCTTGTTTTCGATGGTGACGACCTTGGTATGAACTCTTTCCAGCTTCTTGTCGTCATACTCCTCGTCACCGTCTTCACAGCGGATGATGAGGCCTGAATCCAGGTCCTCTCCAAAGCCGTCATTGATCAGTGTCTCAGAGATCAGCGTGGTCTTTCCGCTGTCCATGAAGCCGGAAAAAAAATAAATGGGAACTTCTGACATGGTCGTTTCCTTTCTTTTACTGAATACCGAAAAGCTCTGCCACCTTGTCTTCCTTCACATCGGTTCCGATGACAACCAGACGGCCGGTTACATCCGGCTCGCCGGAGCGGATTTCATATTCGCCGTCAACCAGGTCAAAATAGATCCAGCTGCCGTCTTCTGCCGGAACGATACCCTTGGAGCGGACGATATAGCCGTAGTCATCGCTGTCAGCGAAGGCCTTCAGAGCCTTTTCGATGGTCTCGCGGGTGAACTTATGAGGCGTGGTCCGGCCCCAGGTTGTGAAGATATCATCTGCATGATGGTGATGATGATGCTCATGATCGTGATCCTCATGATCATGGTCATGGCCGCAGTGACACTCTTCATGCTCATGGTGATCATGATCCTCTTCATGGTCATGATGATGATCGTGGTCATGATCCTCATCATGGTCGTGCTCATGCTCTTCATGATCATGGTCGTGGTCATCGTGGTCATGGTCATGATGATGGTGATGATGCTCAGCCTCTTCCTGGGCATGATGAAGCTCGGCCAGCTCCTGAACCTCCAGGCTGTTCTTTCCTTCAATGGCCTTTTCAATGGTCTCGCCGGAAAGCTCATCCCAGGGAGTGGTAATAACCGTTGCCTTTGGATTGTGCTCCTGGATTTCCTTTGTGCAGAACTCCAGCATTTCCTGGTCTGCCTTCTGGGTCCGGGACAGAACGATGGTTGTGGCATGCTCGATCTGATCGATGAAGAACTCACCGAAGGCCTTCATCTGCTTTCTGGCCTTCAATGCATTGATGACGGTCACAAGAGCGCCCATCTCAACATTCTCTTCTGACTTAGCCACATCCATAACGGAAACCATGACATCGGAAAGCTTGGCAACGCCGGACGGCTCAACCAGAATCCGGTCCGGATGGTAGGTCTGGATGACTTCATGCAGGTTCTTTGTAAAATCGCCGACCAGAGTACAGCAGACGCAGCCGCCGTTGATCTCGGATACGGTAATACCGGTTTCCTTCAGGAAGCCGGAGTCGATTCCGATTTCACCGAATTCGTTCTCTACAATGACAACTTTCTCGTCCTTGTAGGCTTCGGCTACCATCTTCTTCATAAAAGTGGTCTTTCCGGCTCCGAGGAAGCCTGAATAAATATCAATAACTGTCATTTCTTAACCTCTTTTCTTTCTGCAGACCTTGTATCCCAGAGGACTTCTCTGCAGAATCTATGTGTAAACATTTTCTGTGTCTTTCTGTTTTTACAGAACTCACATCCGCTCCGGTGCAGAGAATCCCAGGAGGTCAATGCACTGCTCCAGTACCCGGCGGGTCAGATCCAGAAGCTGGATATAACTGCCCTGCAGGGTCTGATTCTCTTCCGAAAGGATCCGGGTCTCATGATAGAAACGGTTCAGTGCCTCCGCCAGTTCATAGACATAGGCGCAGATCTTGTGGGGAGCCATCTCCTGGGCGGCAACACGGACAGCCTGGTTGAAACGGGAAAGAATCAGCATCAGGCTCTTCTCACTCTCGCTGGTCGGTTCCTGAATGGAGTAGGCAGATGCCTTCTTTCCGGACGCCTTATATTTATTCAGGATGGACTTGATCCGGACGATCGTATAAAGGATATAGGGACCGGTGTTGCCCTCGAAGGCAGAGAAACGGTCGATATCGAAAATATAGTCCTTGGAGGCCTGGTTCATCAGGTCACCGTACTTGATGGCAGCCAGTGCCACCTGCTTTGCGGTCTTCTTCGCCTCCTCGTCGGAAAGCTCGGTGTTGGACTTGATCCGCTCGTACATGCCCTCGTTGACCTCATCGAGGAGAACGGACAAACGCATAACACCGCCGTCTCTGGTCTTGAAGGGTCCGCCGTCCTTACCGTTCATGGTACCGAAGCCGACGAAATCAAGCTCGGTGTCGGGGCCTACAATGCCGGTCTTTCTGGCACAGCGGAAGACCTGGATAAAGTGCAGCTCCTGTCTCTTGTCAACGACATAGACGATCTTGTCCGGATGATAGTCCTCCATTCTCCAGACCAGGGTAGCCAGGTCCGTGGTATTGTAGAGAGCTGCTCCGTCGGACTTTAGGATCATGCAGGGCGGGATTTCCTTCTTGTCGGAATCTTCCTTGACATCGACAACAAGGGCCCCCTCGGATTCATAGGCCAGACCCTTGTCCTTCATCATCTTGACCATGGGAGCGATATAAGGCTGGGCATCGCTTTCACCCTTCCAGAGCTCGAAGGAGACATTCAGACGCTCGTAGTTCTTTTTCAGATCGGTAACGGACACATTCAGGATGTGCTGAAGCAGAGCCCGGTAGCCCCGTCTGCCCTTCTGAAGCTCTGCTGTGGCTTCCAGGGCCATCTTATGGTAGTCCTCATCTTCCTTGGACTTCTTGGAAGCGGTCGGATAGATTTCCTCCAGCTCGCTGATGGTGAAAGGAGGCTCGGCCGGATAGTCTCCATCATAGTCCGGATCAAAGTAGACCAGATCCGGCTTCCGAAGCTTAAGCTCTGTAATAATCAGGCCCATCTGGGTTCCCCAGTCGCCGAGGTGGATGTCGCCGATCACCTTGTTTCCGGCGAAGGAGAGAATTCTCTTGATGCTTTCGCCGATGACGGCGGAACGGAGATGACCGACATGAAGAGGCTTGGCCACATTGGGGCCGCCATAGTCGATCATGATGGTCTTGGGACTCGGGACCTTGTCGGCTCCGCAGCGCTCATGATCCATCCGCATGGCGTTGACATAGTCGGACAGATAGGCATTCTGGATTTTCAGGTTGATAAAGCCGGGCTTAACAGCCTCAACGCTTTCGAAGATATTGCTGTCCTCCAGATGAGAAGCGATCTCTCTTGCAATTTCCAGCGGTGCCTTGTGATACTCCTTGGCAGCCGGCATGGCTCCGTTGCACTGATATTCACAGAGATCCGGCCGGTTGGAAACGGTGACCATGGCATATCTGTCATCGTATCCGGCCTTGGCGAAGCCTTTTTTCATCTCATCTGTAATCAGATCAATTAATTCATTCATTATATTTATTTTCCTTATATTTATTTTCTTTTGATTCCGATACCGTTCAGCTTAAGGTCGTACGTCTTAAGATCCTGTGATAGAGAATATTCAGAATCAGCCAGGATAAAAGAAGACCCAGAGCCAGACCGATCGAATCGATTCCGACATCCTTCACCTGGGCAGACCGCTCGGAAATGAAAAACTGATGGAACTCATCCGATGCCGCATAGAGAACGCCGAGAAGGAAGGGGCGAAGGAGAAGGTCCGCATAGAAGCCTTTCCTCATGACATCCTTGTTCTTCGCTCTCATCCACTCGCGGAGGGTGAAGACCATGAAAACCTCCAGAATCAGATATTCGGTCACATGTGCCGTCTTCCGGACCAGAAAAGACCGGAAAGCCAGGCTGGATCTCGGCGCGATCCAGAGGAGAAAATGATTGCCCAGGCGAAGGAAGATATTCGACATCTCGGTCGATTCTTCTCCCGGCATGGAAGACATGACAAAGATCAGAGTCATCCAGGCCAGAAGCAGGATTAGAAAGACCTTGGCACGGCTGCGCAGTCTGTAATGATATCCTTCCATGATCCATGGGCTCCTTAATTCTTTGCCGGCAGCTTGTAGCTGGACTTCAGAGAAACCACCCGGTTGAAGACCAGATGATCCGGACGGGAATCCCGGCAGTCCACGCAGTAGAAGCCGTCACGGACAAACTGGAAGCTGTCATAGGCCTTGGCATCCTTGACAGCCGGTTCGATGTAGGCTGTCAGAACCTTCTTTGAATTCGGGTTTACATTTACGCTTCCGTCCTCGTTATAGACGCCGAGCTCTTCATTTACGATATTCTCGTACTGACGAACTTCAGCCTCTACCGCAGTGGCTGCATTGACCCAGTGGATGGTACCGCGGACCTTACGTCCGTCCGGAGAATCGCCGCCCCGGGTCTCGGGATCGTAGGTGCAGTGTACCGTCGTGACATTGCCTTCCTCATCGGTCTCGTAGGAGGTGCAGGTCACATAATAGGCATTCATGAGGCGGACCTCATTGCCCGGATACAGTCTCTTGTACTTCTTCGGAGGCTCGACCATGAAGTCATCGGCTTCAATGTAGACCTCACGGCTGAAAGGAACCTCTCGACTGCCGAGGGCTTCATTTTCCTTGTTGTTGGGAACGGTCAGATACTCGGTCTTGCCTTCCGGATAGTTGTCGATCACAAGCTTCAAAGGATGCATGACTGCCATAACCCGGCTGTCCCGAAGCTTTAAGTCCTCGCGGATACAGTACTCAAGCTCTGCATAATCAATCGATGCGTTGCTCTTACTGATACCGGTCAGGCGGACAAAGTTCTGGATGGACTCCGGTGTGAAACCGCGGCGGCGGAGGCCTGCGATGGAAACCAGACGGGGATCATCCCAGCCGTCTACAGTGCCGTTTTCCACCAGGCGCTTGATATAGCGCTTGCCGGTGATCACATTGGTCAGATACATCTTGGCGAACTCGATCTGTCTGGGCGGATGAGGGAAGCAGCCGGCTTCGCGGACAACCCAGTCGTAAAGTGGTCTGTGGTCCTCAAATTCCAGGGTGCAGAGGGAATGGGTGACACCCTCGATGGCATCCTCGATCGGATGAGCGAAGTCATACATGGGGTAGATGCACCACTTGTCTCCTGTTCTTACATGGGACATATGAGCCACACGATAGATGACCGGATCCCGCATGTTGATATTGGGAGATGCCATGTCGATCCGGGCACGGATAACCATCTCGCCGTCCTTGTACTTTCCGGCCTTCATATCACGGAAGATCTGCAGGGATTCCTCAGCCGGACGATTGCAGTTAGGATCGTCCTTTCCGGGTTCGGTCAGAGTTCCCCGGTATTCGCGGATCTCTTCTGCAGTCAGATCGGAAGCATAGGCCTTGCCTCTCTTGATCAGATCCTCTGCAATCTCATACATCTTGTCGAAATAATCGGATGCGTAGTGAACAACTCCGCCGAAATCAGCGCCCAGCCATTCGATATCCTTCTTGATGGATTCTACGAATTCATTCTTCTCCTTGGTCGGGTTGGTATCATCAAAACGCATGTTGAAGCGGCCATGATACTCCTTGGCTATGCCATAGTTCAGAAGAATGGACTTGGCATGTCCGATATGGAGATAGCCGTTGGGTTCCGGAGGGAAACGGGTAACGACCTCTGTGTATCGTCCCTCCGCAAGATCCTTGTCGATCTCAAGCTCGATAAAATTCTTGGTGCCGGTGATTGTTTCGGTAACTTCTGCTGCCATTTTTAAACCTTACTTTCTTTTATTATGAACTCCCCGGCTTCGGTTTCTCTGCCTTCCGTCCGGGGGAATCTCCTGATTTAGTATATGAGTGAGTCTATATAACAGATTAAAGTATCAGAGTGAGTTTATCTGACAAATGTAAACCCTGAGTAAAACTGCTCTTCATCCCTATTTCACGTGTGTATGCGTAAAGAGATGATCCTGGCAGTACTCGTAATTTCCATTGCACTTGCTGCAGTAACGGAAGGTCAGCTCCGGATTAGAGATGTCCGTCCGGCCGCAGATACAGCATTTATGACGGGGCTTTGGCCCCTGGTCCTGACCGGACGGGCCGAAGCCGTCCTTAAAATTTCTTGTCGCCCGCTGAAAGTTTCTTCTTCTCTTGGCCTGGCGGAAGGAAACATGATAATTGTCTCTGGTCGAATGATAGAAAATAATGAAGCTTAAGAAGGATGCCGCAATCTCCACAACGCCGCTGAAATAGCCGCTTGAAATAAAGCGGATCAGATCAATGACTGTAAAGATGACATAGACAATGGACAGCCATTTCATCCGGATGGGAATAATGAAATAAAGCATGACCTGCATATCCGGATAGCAGAGGGCAAAGGCCAGGAAAATCGACAGATTGATGTAGTTGGTCGAAATGACCGAGGCCTGCATGGCCATCATGGTCGACAGGGCGACCGCCGGATACCCCTGGGCCGCATAGACGGCATAGAGAATAAAGGATCCGATGACCGTAAAGAGAATGCCGCTCCAGATGAAGACATTGAAGCGGAAGGTGCCCCAGGTCCGTTCCAGAACCGTTCCCAGCTGCCAGTAGAAGATCATCATGATGACGCCGAAAATGAAGTTGATGAAACCGCTTCCGAAGGGCGGAATCAGAACCCAGGTAATGAGTCTCCAGATCTGGGGAATGGGGGTTCCGTGGATGATCTGGTAGGGATCCAATGTCATATAGGACAGATAAGGGACCTTCAGGATCTGCTGTCCAAGGACAAAGAAGTAACCCAGGATATAGCCGCCGATCAGATAGTTCATCAGATGTCGTATGGCATATTTTCCAAATTTTCTTTCTAATTTATCCCACATATAGTAGCTCCGTTAAAATTGAATACAAAATCACTCATCATTATAAATTTGCAGAGGATACTTGTCAACGCAGGCGAAAAGAGCCCCAAATCTCCTGTCAGATCCGGCAGCGGATTCAGGTCTGTCTTCAAATCGAGTTCCTACATTTATAAACAATCTCTAAAGAATGTATGAATCGGTTTGTATTTCTGTCTCTTTCTTATTATAATGCTAAATCGAACGCGCGATCTTTTTAAGGTTTTCTCCGGGGCAAACGCACATGGTCCCTTGACCCGGGCAAAGAAAATAAGGAAAGCTTCGCGAGATTGACTGCACTGCCGGAAACCGGCAGGACCTGTATTAATTAAGGAAGGATGACATTTATGTCAAACAACAACCTCTATAAGATGGGTATCGATATCGGATCCACAACCGTCAAGGTTGCCATTCTCGATCCGGACGACAAGCTCATCTTCTCCGATTATGAGAGACACTTTGCCAATATCCGTGAGACCCTTCACGGACTTATTGACAAGGCCTACAAGATCACCGGCGACATCACCGTCGCCCCGATCATCACCGGATCCGGCGGACTGACACTGGCCAAGCACCTGGGCATCTCCTTTACCCAGGAGGTTATCGCCGTATCCACTGCCCTCACCCACTACGCTCCCCAGACCGACGTTGCCATCGAGCTCGGCGGCGAGGATGCCAAGATCATCTATTTTGAAAACGGAAATGTAGAGCAGAGAATGAACGGAATCTGTGCCGGCGGTACCGGTTCCTTCATCGATCAGATGGCTTCTCTTCTTCAGACCGATGCTTCCGGCCTGAATGAGTATGCCAAGAACTACAAGGCCATGTATACCATCGCCAGCCGCTGCGGTGTTTTCGCCAAGACCGACATCCAGCCCCTGATCAACGAGGGTGCCACCAAAGAAGATCTTGCAGCCTCCATTTTCCAGGCTGTAGTCAACCAGACCATTTCCGGCCTGGCCCAGGGCAAGCCCATCCGCGGCCATGTTGCTTTCCTCGGCGGTCCTCTGCACTTCCTGGACCAGCTGAGACAGCGTTTCATCGAAACTCTGAAGCTGGATGAGGAGCATACCATTGTTCCCGAGAATTCCCATCTTTTTGCTGCCATCGGCTCTGCCCTGACCTATAAGGAAAATGAAACCAAGACCATGCAGGGGCTCCTGGACGAGCTTTCCCGTCCCATTCATATGGAATTCGAGGTCGCAAGACTGGAGCCTCTCTTCAAATCCAAGGAAGAATACCAGAAATTTGAAGACCGTCATAACAAGGCCATCGTAAAGAAGGGCTCTCTTCATGACTATCACGGCAATGCCTATCTGGGAATTGACGCCGGTTCCACGACAACCAAGCTTGCCGTCATCAGCGAGGACGGAGACCTCCTCTACTCCTTCTATTCCAGCAACAACGGAAGTCCCTTAAAGACCGCCGTAAAGTCCCTGGAGGAAATCTATGACCAGATGCCGAGCGATACCCATATTGTTCATGCCTGTTCCACAGGCTACGGCGAAGCCCTGTTAAAGTCCGCTCTGAAGCTGGAAGAGGGCGAGGTTGAAACCGTTGCCCATTACTATGCCGCCGCTTTCTTCGATCCAAAGGTCGATACCATCATGGATATCGGCGGTCAGGACATGAAATTCATGCGGGTCAAGAACAAGACCATCGATTCCGTTCAGCTGAACGAATCCTGCTCGAGCGGATGCGGATCCTTTATCGAGACCTTCGCTCATTCCCTGAACTATTCAGTCGAGGACTTTGCCAAGGAGGCTCTCTTTGCTGAGCACCCCATCGATCTCGGAACCCGCTGCACCGTCTTCATGAATTCCAAGGTCAAGCAGGCCCAGAAGGAAGGCGCCACTGTGGCCGATATTTCCGCAGGACTGGCCTATTCCGTCATCAAGAACGCCCTCTTTAAGGTCGTAAAGCTGGCGGATCCCAGCGAGCTTGGAGCCAACATGGTTGTCCAGGGCGGTACCTTCTATAATAATGCGGTTCTCCGCGCCTTCGAGAAGATCTCCGGCAAGGATGTCATCCGGCCGGATATTGCAGGACTTATGGGAGCCTTCGGAGCAGCCCTTCTGGCCAAGGAACGCTATCATGTCAATCCCCACACGACCATGCTTCCGATCGAGGAAATCCGGAAACTGACCTTTACGACCGAGCTGTCCCGCTGCCAGTACTGCAACAACCACTGTCTCCTGACTCATAACAACTTCAGCGACGGCCGTTCCTTCATTACCGGAAACCGCTGCGAGCGCGGTCTGGGTCTGGAAAAGAATCCCAATCACATTCCGAATCTCTATGAGTACAAGCTGAAGCGGATCTTCCAGGAGCGGCCTCTGGCACCGGATCAGGCCACCCGGGGAACTGTCGGTATCCCGAGAGTCTTAAATATGTATGAAAACTACCCCTTCTGGGCAGCCTTCTTTAAGAAGCTCGGCTTCCGTGTGGTTCTGTCTCCGATCTCCAGCCGTAAGATCTACGAGCTCGGCATCGAATCCATTCCGTCCGAATCCGAATGCTATCCGGCCAAGCTCTCCCACGGTCATGTTCAGTGGCTGATCAATAAGAAGGTGGATTTCATTTTCTACCCTTGTGTTCCTTATGAGCGGAATGAATTCCCCGATTCCAACAACCACTACAACTGCCCGATCGTAACCTCCTATGCCGAAAACATCAAGAACAATGTCGAGGACATCACCTCCGGCAAGGTTCGTTTCTTGAATCCTTTCGTTGCCTTCTCTTCCGAGAAGATTCTGGCCGATCAGCTGGTCAAGGTCTTTGACAAGGAGTTCCAGATTCCCGAGGATGAGGTCCGGGCAGCTGCCCACATCGGCTGGGAAGCCCAGGGCCAGTTCCGTAAGGATGTCGAGGACAAGGGACTGGAGACCATCGAATACTTAAAGAAGACCGGCCGGCACGGCATCGTCCTCTGCGGCCGTCCCTACCACATCGATCCGGAGATCAACCATGGTATTCCGGACGCCATCACCTCCTACGGCATGGCGGTCCTGACCGAGGATTCCATTTCCGAGCTCGGCGAGCTGGAGCGGCCTCTGATCGTTATGGACCAGTGGATGTATCATACCCGTATGTACTCAGCTGCCAACTATGTGAAGAAGACCGATTTCCTGGATGTCATCCAGCTGAACTCCTTCGGCTGCGGCGTCGATGCCGTCACCACCGACTGCGTCCGTGATATCCTGAACGGTTCCGGCAAGATCTATACCTGCCTGAAGATCGATGAGGTCAATAACCTGGGTGCCGCCAAGATCCGGATCCGTTCCCTTCTGGCTGCTCTCCGTGTCAGAGATCAGGAGAAGAACGAGCGGGAGATTCACTCCGCTGCCTTCAAGAGAACCGAATATACCAAGGAAATGAAGAAGGAGAAATGGACCATTCTGGCTCCCCAGATGTCTCCCATTCACTTCGAGCTCATTCAGCCGGCCCTCCAGGCTGCCGGATACAATGTCATCGTTCCGGACATTCCTGCCCGGGAATGTGTCGATGTCGGCCTTCGTTATGTCAATAACGATGCCTGCTATCCGTCCCTGATCGTTGTCGGCCAGCTCATGGCTGCCATCAAACGCGGCGATTATGACATGAATAAGACCGCCCTTCTCATTACCCAGACCGGCGGCGGCTGCCGGGCCAGCAACTACATCGGCTTCCTCCGTCGGGCCCTGGACAAGGCCGGATATGAGCACGTTCCGGTCATCTCCCTTTCGGCTCAGGGACTGGAGAAGAATTCCGGCTTCAAGATCACGCCGAGCCTGGTACAGCATGGCTTCTACGCCCTGATCTTCGGAGATATCTTCCTCCGCTGCGTATACCGGGTAAGGCCTTATGAGAAGGTTCCCGGATCCACTGATGAGCTCCATGAGAAGTGGAAGAAGAAGGTCATTGAATTCGTTACAGGAAACGGAATGCTCTCTCATCGGAAATTTAAGAAGATGTGCAAGGATATCATCCATGACTTCGATACTCTGCCCATTATTGAAGGCTTACGGAAGCCGAGAGTCGGAATCGTCGGAGAAATTCTGGTCAAGTTCCATCCGGTTGCCAACAACCATCTGGCAGACCAGCTGGAGGCTGAGGGCGCCGAGGCCGTCGTTCCGGATCTTCTGGACTTCTTCCTCTACAGCTTCTATACGGCAAACTTCAAGGAAGAGAACCTGGGTACCTCTCATAAGTCCACGGTCCTCTGCAATGCCATGATCAAGATCTTCGAATGGGCCAGACAAGCTGCCCGCGAGGCCTACGAGGAAAGCGAGCGTTTCACCGCTCCCAACCATATCCAGGATACCGCCAAGATGGCCGAGAAGATCGTATCTCTTGGCAACATGACCGGTGAGGGCTGGCTTCTGACCGGCGAAATGCTCGAGCTCATGCACCAGGATGCCAAGAATATCGTCTGCATCCAGCCCTTCGGCTGCCTGCCCAACCACATCATCGGAAAGGGCGTTATCAAGCGGATCCGCGAATTGAATCCGGATGCCAATATCGTAGCCATCGACTACGATCCGGGCGCTTCCGAGGTTAACCAGCTGAACCGGATCAAGATGATGCTGACCAACGCTCAGAGAAATCTGAAGAAGGAAGAGATGGAAGAGGCTGAGAAGGCTGAGAAGGCTGAGGACGTAAAAGAATCTGCTGCAGTATAAAATTAAACCAGAACCTGCTGGTCCTCCGGGGCCTGCAGGTTCTTTTTTCGGAGGGTTATTAGCACTCATTAAAAAAGAGTGCTAATTTTCTATTGACTCGCACAATAAAGACAACTAAAATAGAATTGTTCAAGTTGCAGAAAGGCACGGCAGGGATTGGTCTATATTTACCAGTATCTGACCGGGCTTTACATTTTTCGGTACTATATAGAGAAAAGAAACGATAAATAAAAGGAGTGAAGATTTTATGACAGAGAAACATGGAAATCTTTCAATTACCAGTGAAAATATCTTCCCGGTCATCAAGAAATGGCTGTATTCGGATCATGATATTTTCCTTCGTGAGCTGATCAGCAATGCCTGTGATGCCATAACCAAGCTGAAGAAGCTCAATGTCATGGGTGAATTTGACCTGCCGGAGGGCTACAAGCCCAAGGTTGTTGTCGAGGTCGATCCCGAGAAGAAGACCCTGAAGGTCATCGATAATGGTATCGGCATGACCGCTGAGGAAGTCGACAAGTACATTAACCAGATCGCCTTCTCCGGAGCAACCGATTTCCTGAACAAGTTCAAGGACAAGGACGATAAGGACCAGATCATCGGTCATTTCGGACTCGGTTTCTATTCCGCCTTCATGGTAGCCGATCAGGTTCACATCGACTCCCTCTCCTATCAGCCGGATGCCGTCCCGGTTCACTGGGAATGCGACGGCGGCACCGACTTCTCCATGCGGGACGGCGAGCGTGACAGCTTCGGTACCACCATCACCCTCTTCATTAACGAGGACTGCCTGGAATTCTGCAATGAATACCGGATCCGTGAGCTGATCAACAAGTACTGCGCTTTCATGCCGACCGAGATCTATCTCAAAGTCGCCAATGCCGAGCCGGAATATGAAGAGATCAAGCCCGAGGACAAGAAGGATACGGATACCGTCATTGAGACCGTCCATCATGAGGCAAGGACCCATGAGAAGACCAATGACGACGGGACCAAGGAGACCGTTGAAGACGAGCCGGCTCACGATATGTTAAAAATCGTTAAGCGTCCGGTTCCTCTGAATGATATTCATCCCCTCTGGACCAAGACCCCGAGCGAGTGCACCGACGAGGAATACAAGGACTTCTATCGGAAGGTCTTCAATGACTACAGAGAGCCCCTCTTCTGGATCCATCTGAACATGGACTACCCGTTCAACCTGAAGGGTATCCTCTACTTCCCGAAGATCAACTCTGAGTACGATTCCATCGAGGGAACCATCAAGCTCTACAACAACCAGGTCTTCGTAGCAGATAATATCAAGGAAGTCATTCCGGAATTTCTGATGCTCCTTAAGGGTGTCATCGACTGCCCGGATCTGCCTCTGAATGTCTCCCGTTCCGCTCTGCAGAACGACGGCTTCGTAAAGAAGATCTCCGACTACATCACCAAGAAGGTTGCCGATAAGCTGATCGGTCTCTGCAAGACCGACAAGGAAAACTATGAGAAATACTGGGACGACATCAGTCCCTTCATCAAGTACGGCTGCCTCAAGGATGAGAAGTTCTGCGACAAGATGAATGATTATATCCTCTTCAAGGATATCAATGACAAATATGTCACCCTTCCGGAGCTTTTGAAGAAGGAAGAGGATGCCAAGGACGAGTCCAAGGACGAAACAAAGACCGAAGACAAGTCTGCTGACGAGCATTCCGAGACTAAAACAGAAGAAGCCAAGACCGACAGCAAGGCTGAAGATCAAAAGGATGATTCTGCCGAAGAAGACAAGGACAAGCGGAAGCCCATCTACTATGTCACTGACGTAAAGCAGCAGGGCCAGTATATCAACCTCTTCAAGGAGCAGAACATGAACGCTGTCATCCTTGACCGTGTTATCGATACCTCCTTCATCACCCAGCTCGAATCCCGGAATCCGGATTATAAATTCCTCCGGATTGACGCCGATCTGACCGATTCTCTGAAGGAAGATGTCGATCCTGAAACTCTGAAGGATGACCTCGATGCCCTGACCAAGCTCTTCCGCAAGGATCTGAACAATGACAAGCTGAAGGTCAGTGTCGAGAAGCTGAAGAACAAGGATACCGCAGCAGTCCTCAACATCTCCGAGGAATCCCGCCGTATGCAGGATATGATGAAGATGTACAATGTCGGCGGCGGCATGGATCCCAACATGTTCCCCAAGGATGAGACTCTGGTATTAAATGTAAACCATCCTCTGGTCTCCTACCTTCTGAAGAATCCGGAGAGCGAGAATGCAGAAGACTTCTGCAGACAGATCTATGATCTGGCAAAGCTTGCCAACGAGCCTCTGGAGCCTGCAGAAATGGCAGAATTCATCAAGAGATCCAACAAGATTATGCTGGAGCTGTCCAAGTAAAATAGATCTTTTGAAGCAATAGGACACAGAATAAAATACAGCAGCAGATGCAGAATTCCCAGCCAGGAATCTTCCTGGCCGGGAATTTTTTATACCACAAATGAATACAACAATATGGCAAGCCTGAATTATTGACTGCAGAGCACCTTGCCGAATGATTTACAGTAAGGTAAAAAAGGCGGCACCCGGATCGGGTGCCGCCAATATTCGTTACAGCATTTAAAGTGAGATCAATCAGAGATCAATCTTACCAGCGTAGGTATCATTTGCAACATAGTAAGCTGCATTGTCTTCCGGCTTGATGTAGACACGGATGTCCTTCAGAGCCTTGTTCTTGTTCTCGGACTTGTAAGCGTCCTTTGCGCGGGCGATGATATCTTCTACAGTAAAGTCACGTCCCTGGAACTGAACGATGGCAGTGGTCTTAACCTCAGCCTTCTTTGCAGCTGCTGCGGTCTTGGCCTTGTCTGCTGCCTTGCTTACAGTCTTCTTAGCTGCTGCAACAGTAGCCTTTGCCTTCTGAGCTGCTGCCTTGGTCTTGGTCTCGGTTTCCTTCTTAACCTCTGCTGCCTTGGTCTCGGTTTCCTTCTTGACTTCAGCGGTCTTGGCTGCAGTTTCCTTCTTAGCCTCAGCGGTCTTAGCTGCGGCTTCCTTCTTTACTTCTGCTGCCTTATCAGCAACTTCTTCCGTGGCCTTCTTAACAGCCTGCTCAGCTTTTGCAGCTTCCTTCTTCAGATTTGCTGCGAACTCTTCACGTGTCGGTTTTTTCTTTGTTGCCATAACTTTACTCTCCTTTTTACTAAAGATCTATTTCTATTCGTAATAAAATTCAAGCATATTAATATTATAACTATTCTTAATATTTCTTCCAATTGTTAGAATTACAGATAATATACGGCGGAATATAACAAAAACTGGTTAATATGCTTTAAGTAAAGGAAAGATAATTATTCAGATTGTCGAAGAATCCGGACGAGGAGAGTTTCTTCCCCTTTGGAATCTCGACAGACTTCCATACCCGTTTATTAAGTTCGGAATATTCGTTTTGGTCTAACTTTTCGATAATCGAAGTCATGGCCTTTGTCTGGCGTTCGCTGACAATCTTCTCCTTGTTCTGGGCTGACAGCTCTTCATTATACTTGGACAGACATTTGAGGAAATACCACCTGCCATTGACCTCGACCTCAGCGGTCTCATCATTCTCCATCTGGAAGGCCTTCTTCTCAACGGCCGCAGGATAATCGCCCCGCTTCATCTCGACCTTGAAGGACTTGCCCTGATTGTACTGAGAAAGGATCTCAAACTGAGACCCGGTGGAAAGGCTGTTTTGAACAGTCTCGGCGCTGTCCTTGTCCGTCACCAGAATGACTTCCATATCGAGGACCCGGGCCTCATCCTCGCTGACCTCGTCATCGACATGGCTCATGAGACCGGTGTAGACCTTCTCGGCCAGGGCCAGTCTTCCGTAAATTCCCTCCAGATCCTTCTGTTCGGTCTTGAGGTAAGCCTTCTCCTCCTTGGAAAGAGACTTGTAATAGGCCTCGGCCGCCTGGCTGACCCGGCCTTCTTCCTGGCTGTCCAGGCTGATCTTCTGCTCTCTGGCATAGAGATTCAGGGCATAGACATAGGACATCTGGGACAGGGCCTCATATTTCAGATGCTCGTCCAAGCGGTCCGAGTCGAAGGAAGAGTCAATCAGATTTTCCGAGCCCAGATTGCCGTACAGATTCTTGTCAGTTAAGAGATAGACCCGGGCCTCCTTCTGACCGCAGGCCAGATTTCCGATGCAGAAGACATTGGTCAGACCCGGCCCGGTTGAAAAGTAGACCCTTCTTCCAAAAACAGAACAGCCGGAGAGACCGGCTGCAGTAACAAGAGCCAGTCCCAGGGCAAAAAGCCTCTGTAATGACTTTCGCATATCTCAACCCTCTACGACAAGATAGCGGCCGTCTTCCAGGGCAAAGACCTCCGGCGAATCCAGGATGTCCTCCATGGACATGCCGTCGACATCCATGCTGTCAGAAAGATATTCAACCACGTCCTCCTTACTGTCACAGACAACGGCCAGGCAGTCCTCCAGAAAGGCCTCTGCCTCTTCCGGACTGTCTGCTACGGGTTCCGGGAACAGCTGATCCTGATTATCCAGAAAGGTCTGTAATACATCCTCATCATATTCGTTTGTGGTCATAACTATCTCCTCTTTGATTTGTTTGTAAATCTGATAACAACAATATATTACAAATAAAATGGGACCTCAACCTGAAGATAAAGAGAATACAGGCAGGCTTCCCGGATCTTTCTGTGAGAGGCTTTCGTAAGAGCCAGGGCATACCACTCCAGCTGCCTTTTGTAGCGGTCTAAAAGCTCTTCGCCGTCCCGGACACGGTCGGTCTTGTAATCCACAAGGACGATCTCATCGCCTTCTATAAACCAGGCATCGATGGTTCCCTGAACCATAACCAGCTGATCGGTATCTTCTGCGGGTTTCACAGAATCTGTCAGCTGATCTGCCGGCCGGTCCAGAAAATCCGGATCCACACCCAGTACAAAGGGCGACTCCCGATGGAGAGTCCCGGCCTCTGCGGCCTTATGCATGCGCTCCGCCAGGTCGGACGACAGGAAGGAAAGGAGTCCCTTTTCATTGATGAGATCCGCCTCCTCTTCGGTCAGGAGTCCTTCGGAAAGCATCTCTTCTTTTTCCTTTCGGATCTCTTCCGTATCCTTTGGAGCCTCTTTGGTAAAATCATGAACCTCCAGGAAGCGGTGCATGGCGGTACCGCGGAGAGCTCCCGTCGGGGCAGCCTGAATATACGATCCGAATGCCTCCCAGGAGTCTTCCTCAAAATCTTCCCGTTTTCCTTCCCTGTCTGCAGATCCGTTCTCGAGACTATCTCCGGCATCTTTCTGATTTTCAGCATCTGCCTCGACAGGCCTCCCCATCTTATCTTCTTCGTCCGATCGGTCTGAATTTCCAAGAAGGAAATCCGCCGGCTGGCCGGGCTCTTCCTCGCTCTCCCTCTGGTCCATGAGTTCCTCCATGGCCCGGTGCTTGAGTTCGCTGACCGAGTAGATCATCTTCAGTCCGTCCCTCTGGTCCTTTGGATAAATATAAGCCATGCGGTCCTGAATGGATTCGGCCAGACTCTGATTGGCCCTGTGGAAAAGGTCATTCAAAGCAGCCTTATCGTCCTCATTCTCGTCACTTTCTTCCTTACTTGACTGAAGCAGGTCGTCTGCCTCGAAATCGTCGACCTTGTACTTACTTCCATAGGCGGACAGGGCCATGCAGATCCAGTCCAGATAGGATCTGGCCTTGATGACCTCATAGGAGCTGATCCTGCGGCTTCCCGGCAGATGCAGATCCTTTTCCTCATCAGCGGACATGCCGGTGATGATCAGCTTCTCTTTGGCCCGGGTCATGGCGACATAAAGGATCCGAAGCTCCTCTCCCATAGCCTCGGCCTGGATCAGATAGGAAAGGGCATCCTTATAGAGATAGGACTTCTTTCTCCGGTATTTCCCGTGAATATAGGTCAGAGCCATGCCCTCGGAAGGGTGCTGGATCAAGGTATCCGCTGAATCCTTCTTGTTGATGGAGTTTCCGGCAGCCGCCAGGATGACGATGGGGAATTCCAGACCCTTACTGTTATGAATGGTCATAATGGAGACCGTATCCGAGCTGCTACCTCCGTCCGGTGCGGAAACGGAAAGATTATATTTCTTCATCTTCCGGATGTACTGCATGAAGGAAAATACACTGTGACCGGCGCCGTTTTCGAAATTGACGGCCAGATCGACCAGCTTCTCCAGATTGGCCCTCCGCTTGTCTCCGCCGGGCAGGGAGTTGGAATAATCGAGGAAACCGGTCTCGTCGAGGATCTGCTGGATCAGATCGAAGAGGGGTGTGCGCTCTGCTTCCTTCCGGTATCTTTCCAGCATGTTATAGAAGCGCAGAACGGGATCTTCATCTGCTTCTCTTGCAGAGTTCTCTTTCGATTCCGATCCCTTCTGCCTCTCTGCGATTATATCCTTCGCATAGCTGATCACTGCCTCCGCGAAGGTCAGATCGGCATACTTCTCCCGGACCTCCGCCATCCGGTCATCCGAGACATGGAACATGGCCGAATGCAGGACCGCTGCCATGGGAATATCCTGAAGAGGATTGTCGATCAGGTTTAAGAAGGACAGAAGGACATCGACCTCCGGGGCATCGAAATAGCTGGTCTCTGTCATGAGCCGGGCCGGGATGGCATAAGCTTTCAGTGTCTCCAGGATCTTCTCCGGGAAGCTTCCCTTCTTTCGAAGAAGTATGGCGATATCACCGGGGCGGACAGACCGAAGGCCTCCGGATTCAGAATCTGTAACTCTTCCTTCTCGCAGAAGCCTGGAAATCCTGCTGGCAATCATCAGTGCCTCATACTCTTCCTTGTCCTGGATGTCCGGATTCTTCATCGGAAATTCTTTCTCCCGACCAACCAGGATCTCAGGCTGAAAAAGAGACTCCCCCTCAGAAGTCTTTCCACCCTCAGGATACCAGACGGCTCCATAATTCAGCAGAGCCTTTCCCTCATAGCTGACCCCTCCGACGTCCTCGGACATAAGGCGGGAAAAGACATCATTGGTAATCTCCAGGACCTCTCTCCGGCTCCGGAAATTTTTTGTCAGATCAATCCGAACCTGTGGGTCTTCGAGATTCTCACTGAAAGCCTTATATTTCCCCATGAAAATCTCAGGTCTTGCCTGACGGAAGCGGTAGATCGACTGCTTGACATCGCCGACCATGAAATAGTTATGCTGACCTGCAGAGGCCCTGGAAATACTGGACAGAAGAAGCTCCTGAACCTCGTTTGAATCCTGGTACTCATCGATCATGACCTCTTCATACTGCTTCTGGAATTCCAGAGCGGCGGGCCTGGGGCTTCCGTCCCGGTTGACGAGAATCTCCAGAGCATAGTGCTCCATGTCCGAAAAGTCCATGATGTGGTTCTGCTGCTTGGCTGCCATGAAGGCCTGATGATACTCGATGGTGAGATCCACAAGCTTCTGAATCACGGGATTCATTTCTTTGAAAACATTTAGAAGGTCAGATAAGGTTTTCCCGCCGAGCTTTTTCTGCAAGCCGGTCACGGCATCCTTATATTTCTTCCGTACGTCCTTCAGGCCCTCATACTGATCCGGATCAAAGCCGTCCTTCTTCGAAGGAGAGGCCAGGCGGGGAAATCCGAAATCCGAAAGGTCCTGAAGGAAGGTCTTTATGTCCTTATCCTTATAGAGATTCTCCAGGAGCTCCTGATCCTTCCGAAGGGTTCTGACCGTACTATTCCTATAGGCCTCCATATCCTTGAATTCATCCGCCAGATCTCCGGCAGACAGGGCGGCCCACTGGATCATGCTCCGAAGCAGATAAAAATATTTCTGAAACCAGGACTGCTTATACAGATCCTCCTCATCCCGGATTTCATAGGGACGGGGCAGCGTTTTCAGCCAGTCCTCGGGCCAGGGGAAACTCAGGGCGCTCTGATATAAATCCTTTACCAGGTCCATAACGGCCTGATCCTTATTTCTCTTCCCGTAGAGGCGGATCAGCTCCAGGAAGTTCGTATCCTTCTTTCCGTCCTTCGCCTCATAATGGGAGGCGAAGACCTGATCCATGACCTCCTGGCCCAGAAGCTGGACCTCGGTCTGATCCGCGGTCCGAAAGGAGGGATCCAGACCGATTTCATCGAAATGATTCCGGATAATATAAGAGCAGAAGCTGTCGATGGTCGTAATCTTGGCATGACCGATCAGGGTCCGCTGGCGTCTCAGATGGAGATTGTCCGGGTCCTTTGCCGAGGCATCCTCAATAGCTTCCCGGATTCTCTGCTTCATCTCGCCGGCGGCCGCCTTGGTAAAGGTGACGACCAGAAGCCGGTCCACATCGATGGGATGGTCCTTTGACAGGATCTTCCGAATGATCCGCTCGACCAGAACGGCGGTCTTTCCGGAGCCTGCGGCTGCGGAAACCAGAAGGTCCCTGCCGCCGGTCCTGATTACAAGCTCCTGTTCTTCTGTCCATTTCTTCTCACTCATTGCTTACTCCCTCCATCCCGCTCTGGAATCGATGTCACGGAATGTGAACCCTTTCAGGCTGGTATCAAAACCGCAGACCGCCTTATAGGGACAGAAGTCACAGCCTGTCTTGTCCGATAAACGGTAGGGTCTGGCCTCAATTTTGCCTTCCGAAATCTTCTCGCCTTCCTCGCGGACCAGATCATGGACATCGGATAAGAGCTTACGGAAGGCTTCCTCGGAGATCCGATTGGCCTTGGACGGATAAACCGGAGAATTCCAGCTGGTCTTTCCGGTCGGATTCTTATCCAGGGCAAGAAGGACCTTCTCATCGGAATTGGCCAGGCCGTCCCTTGCCACTTCCTTCAGCGTGCTTTCAAGAATCTGTGCATTATCCCTGTCATCTTCCTTATCATTATCCATGCCCTCGCTGTCCTCGATGACCGGATCCAGGACATGATAGAGATAGGCTGCCGCCGGAACGGCCTCCTCTCCGTAATTCTCCGCCTCTCCGGCAAGGGCCGCATCCATATAGACCAGAAGCTGGACCTGAAGACCTGCATAGACCTCCGGCGCGCTCAGCTTCTTCGTGCCCGACTTATAGTCAATGATCTTGACATAGACCCTGCCGTCTGCATTCATAATGTCGATCCGGTCGATCCGTCCGGTAAAGCGCATGACATCGCCATTGGACAGCTGGAAGGACAGATCCTTTGCAGATGCGATCTCAGACAGACTCACTTCGAAGGCATCCGGCAGGAAGCTGCCCCGGCGGATCTGACTCCGAAGGAGGTCGACCGACCGCTGGAGAGTGTCCTTCATGCCATTTAAGGTATAGCTGCTTCTGGCATCCTCCAGGAATTCCTGCTTCTGCATTTCACTGAAAGACTGATCAATGCACCGGCTCAGAATCTCATCCGAGATCTCGTTTGTGACATTGGAAAAATCATAATCCTTATAATGAGGATCCGATTTCAGGGTGTCGGAATAACGCTTGAGGACATCGTGATAGAGATTTCCCACATCCTTTGCATCCAGCTCATGCTCCTTCCGTTCTTCCAGATCCAGGCCGAATTCCAGAAAATAGGAATAGGGGCAGGCCGCATACTGTTCGATCTTGGTGACCGATCCGGACAGATTCTTCCGGGACAGGAGCTGACCGGCCGCTTCGGAAAGCTTCTCCGGCTGGTGGAGATAGAAGGTCTGGGAGAGAATCCGCGATAAGTCCTTCTTTCCATGGTTCTGGTACCAGAGCATGAGGGCAGCCAGGGCCTGATCGGCATCTGTCAGCTGCTTCTCGCTGTACTGGTCTTCCTTTCTCCGAGTCATCCAGTCCTGAAGGAAGTCCACGAGAACGGATTCGGCCGTCTCCGGGCTGGCCGCAAGGGTCAGCTTCTCCAAGGCATCCGGCTTCTCGATGGAAAGATCCGGGAAGATCCGATGAAGTTCCCGGAAAATATAGGCTGGTTTCCCATCGCTTCCGTCCGCATTCTTTTCCGTCGTGGAAATATAGATCGCTTCCGAAGGCTTGGACAGCATACGGAAGAGGTAAAAGCGCTGTTCGTAGGACCGCTCCCGGGTAGTTTCCGACAGACGGTAGCCATCCTCTGCCAGCATGTTCCGCTCGAGATCGGACAGAATGCCGCCCCGCTCTTCATTTTTTGGAAGCTGGCCGTCATTGGCTCCCAGGAGAAAGAGGACCTTGATTTCTTCAAGTCTGGTTCTTGTGATATCGCCGAAGAGGACCCGGTCCTTACTGGGCGGAATCCGGCCGACCCGGAAGGTCTCAAAACCCGCATTCAGGATTTCCAGAAAATCCTCCGGGGAAAGCTTCTCGCCCTCCAGGATGTCGGCCATCTTATGAAGAAGGGACAGGAGCATGCCGAAGACCTCCCGGTCCTCTCTGGCTCTCCGGTCGTCGCCGGCTTTTTCGAAGGCATCGGCAGAGTTTTCGAGATAGCTTCTGACCTTCAGCCGGTCCAATAAATGCGAAATGGCCTTGGCCATAGGAAGGGGATCGCCGTCTGCGGTCTTCATTTCATCAAGGAAGGGGGAAAGAATGGACATGAGTTTTTCCCGAATCTCATTGATCTCTTCCAAATCGTCCTCTGTCATCCTGCCGGGCAGATAGGGGAAGCGCTTCTCGTAGGAAGATCTGCCCCGGATTCCCATGGCAAGGACATAGTTGTCAAGAAGGTCCGTATCCTCCCGGCTAAGGACCGGAATGCCGGATCGAAGCAGGTGAAAAGCGCTCCGGTAGGAGAAGTCTGTCATCTGGATTTCAAAAAGACCCCGGATGAATTCCATGAGGGGATGACCGTCCAGGGAGGTCTTCCCGTCAATAAAGCAGGGGATCTGATAGCGGTCGAAAATCCGCGGAACCAGGTTCTGATAGGAGGTAAGATCCGGGCAGACGATGCCGAAATCCTGATAGTGATAGCCTTCCGTCCGGCAGAGCTCGCGGATTTTGGCTGCCGTGTACGTAAGCTCTCTTCGACGGTCGGGGAGGCTCATGAGATGGATTTCATGGGCTGTATCTGCCTGAGCGGGCTGATTGGAAGTATTGGATACATGGCTTTGCTTTGAACCGGATGAAGCCGAAGCGCCGGTCAGAGTCGAATTGCCTGCATGAAATGGCCGTATTCTGTGCTTTCCATCCCCGGAACCCGCCATGGTCTTCAGAAGATAGAAAATCTCCCCGTCTTCCCGGAATCGATGGGAGGGAAGATCCGGACAGAGAATGGGACTGGCCAGCATGGTATTGGTTTCTCTGGCGATCCTTATAAGCTCCGCGATCTCCCGCTTACTCATGGCAAAAAGCTCGCTGTCCTCCGCTTCCCTGAGGTAGTCCTGGCCGGGATCGATCGTGACAGTCACATAGACGTCCTTTGCCATGGCAAAGATCCGGTAGAGAAGCTTCTTCTGAACCGGGGTGAAGCCGGTAAAGTCATCGAAGGAAAAGACCGCGTTCTTTGCGACCCGGCTTTGCTCGATCACGCTGCAGAGAAGGTCCGGAATCTCCTCCCGGGTGATATAGTGGTCCCGAAGAAAGTCCAGAAAGCCCTGGTAGATGACCTGGATATCCTTCATCTTTTTCCCGAATTCCTGGGGAAAATCTGGAAGGCCGGCCATCTCATCCAGTGCCTCGACCGGAATGTCATACTGCTGGAGCTCGGAAATCAGGGACTTTAATTCAGAAATATAACCCGGCTTTTTCATCTGTCTGGAAAGTACAGTCAGCTGGTCTGCATTTTTCTCGGCAACTCTTCGAAGGACCAGATTCTTTCCGACCTCTTCGAGGGTGTCCGGCTTCTTTGTTCCAAGCTCGTTGAAGATCCGGTAGGCCAGACGGGCGAAGGACAGGACTTCGATATTCCGGATGATATGGTCCGGATGAAGTCGGATCAGCTGCCGCTGGGTCGACAGGGTAAACTGCTCCGGCACAATGCAGAGAAAGCTCCGGTCCGGCTCCTTCATGGACTGCTGAATCAGCTCCTCATACATGCGATAGGACTTGCCGCTGCCCGGATTTCCCAGAATGAGATGTAATGCCATAAAATCCCTCTCCCCGTTTTCTTCTTACTCCTCCGACTCCATGCGGGTCAGCTTCCTGGCCTGATCCGCTGCCATCAGAGCATCGATAATCTCCTGCAGATCGCCGTCCATAACCTTGTCTAAGGTATAGAGCGTCAGATTGATTCTGTGGTCTGTCACACGGCCCTGAGGAAAGTTATAGGTCCGGCATTTCTCGGACCGGTCACCGGTTCCGATCTGTGACAGCCGAGCATCGGAAGCTTCCTTCTGCCGCTTCTGAAGTTCCAGATCATAAAGCTTGGTACGAAGGAGGGCGAAGGCCTTCTCCTTGTTCTGGAGCTGGGACTTCTCGGTCTGGCTGTAGATGACGATTCCGGTCGGATAATGGGTCAGGCGGACCGCGGAATCGGTCGTATTGACGCACTGGCCTCCATTTCCGGATGCACGCATGACATCGATCCGGTAGTCCTTTTCATTGATCTCGATATCGAAGTCCTCGGCCTCCGGCATGACAGCGACCGTGCAGGTCGAGGTGTGAATCCGACCGCCGGACTCGGTTGCCGGCACTCTCTGAACCCGATGCACGCCGGATTCATATTTGAGGACCGAATAGGCTCCCTGGCCTTCCACCTTGAAATTGACCTTCTTCATGCCGCCGATGCCGGTCTCCTCGCATTCGAGAAGCTCGGTCTTCCAGCCTCTCCGGTCGATATACTTCATATACATGCGGTAGATCTCGGCTGCAAAAAGGGCGGCCTCATCTCCGCCGGCTCCGGCCCGGATTTCCATGATGACGTTCTTGTCATCATTGGGATCCTTGGGCAGAAGGAGGATCTTCAGCTTTTTCTCCAGGCTTTCCCGATCGGACCGGGCCTGTGCCAGGTCCTCCTTGATGAGGTCCCGCATCTCCTCGTCCTTCTCCTCGGACAGCATGGCAAGGGAATCCTCGATGGTCTTTCCTGCCTCCTTGTAAGCCTTATAGGTCTCCACGATGGGTGTGATCTCCGCCTGCTCCTTCATGAGCTTCTGCAGGCGCTTGGAGTCGTTCGCCACCTCGGGCTCGCTCATCAGCTTCAGAATTTCCTCTGAACGCATGACAAGATCATCTAATCGTTCAAACATGGGTCAGTTACTCACTTTCTTTCCGCAAATTACCCGGTCATTTCCGGCCAGATCCTGAATGGTCCGGACCTCCGTAAATCCGGCTTTTTCCATCAGATCCGTTACCGCTTTGGCCTGGTCAAAACCAATTTCTAAATATAGGGCGCCCCCATTCTTAAGCCTCCCATAGGCGCCCGGAATCAGGCGCCGGTAGATGGAAAGGCCGTCCTTTCCTCCGTCCAGGGCCAGAATCGGGTCGCCTGACCGGACTTCCGGCATGAGTCCCGGAATCACATCGGAAGGAATGTAGGGCGGGTTGGAGACTATGATATCATATAAGTCGTCCGTAAAATCGAAGAGATCACCCCGGTGAAAACGGACCTTGTCCTTAATCCCCAGCCGCTTTGCATTTTCTTCTGCAATGGCCAATGCCTTTTCAGACAGATCCGACGCCTCAGCGGAAAGCTTCGGGAACCGGTCTATATTTCTTAAAACAAGAGACAGGATAATGCAGCCCGAGCCGGTGCAGACATCAAGGAGACGGATCTCTCCGGAACTCTTTTCTGAACGCCCTTTGAAACCTTCTTCTGAGCTCTCTCCAAAGCCTTCTCCTGAACGTTCTCCAGTCCGGCTTCGTAAGTCCTTTTCAGCTTCCATAACCAGGGTTTCCGTATCCTGACGGGGAATCAGGACATCCTTCGAAACCTTGAATTCATATCCCATAAAGTCCTGAAAGCCGGTCAGATGCTGGAGGGGCTCCCTGGCGGCCCGGCGGTCGATCAGGGCCAGATAGGCCTCCCTTATCTCGTCCGCATCTTCCGATTCCTTCAGGATATAAGTCTGATAATCCATGCCGGAAGCGAAGAATAAAAGCTCCCGGGCATCAAAATCGGGGTCCGGAACCCCATGTTCCTTCAGGCGCCGGGCACCCTCCTGCCGCAGTTCTCTGTAATTCAAAATAACCTCTTTATATCTCAGGTAATCCCAGCTGAATTCGGCTCAGCTTAGGTCTGTTTTTCTTCGCAGGTTTCCGTTTCTCTTGAAAGGACGCTAAAATTCGTCTCTGTGTTCTTCCTGGAAGGCCTTCCAGTCGAAGACTGCTTCCACCGAAGCGATTCCGACTTCAATCATATCATCGTCCGGTTCCCGGGTCGTCAGCCTCTGCAGGGCCAGGCCCGGCTTGCTTAAGAGATTGACCACAGGGTTCTCCGACCGGCCGGCCCAGCGGATGAATTCATAGGAGATTCCGGCCACGACCGGAATCAAAGCCAGGCGCAGCAGGATCTGGACCAACGGATTCGAGGACCGGATGAACATGAAGACGAAAATACTGATGATCATGACGATGAAAATAAAACTGGTTCCGCAGCGCTTATGCAGGCGGGTGGACTTCTTTACATTTTCCACCGTCAGAGGCAGGCCGTTTTCCACGCAGTTGATACATTTATGCTCGGCCCCGTGATACATGAAGACCCTGCGGATATCCTCCATTCTGGAGATCAGTAAAATGTAGGCCAGAAAGATCAGAACCCGAATCAAGCCTTCCAAGGCTGTGACCGCAAGCTGGCTTGTAATCAGCCGGCCCATGAGCTTGGACAGGCCATAGGGAAGTAGGAAGAAAACCAGGATGGCTACGACCAGAGAAAAGGCGAAGCTTCCCCAGAGTTCCCGGGATTCCATCTTCTTTCTCTCCTCTTCCGTGAGTTTGGCCTTTTTCGCCTTGGTTTCCTCGTCGTCCTCGAAGTAATTGGCCGAGGTCATCAGAGCCTGGATTCCTGTAATCAGAGAATAGACAAAGGAGATCATGCCGCGGATGATCGGAACCTTAAGCCAGGGATTCGCCGAATAATTGTCAGTCTTTTCATCAATATGAATGGTCTGATCCGGCATGCGGACGGCAACAGCGTATTTATCGCTTGACCGCATCATAACGCCTTCCATGACCGCCTGACCGCCGATTCCTGAATATACTTTCCCTGCCACGATGCATTCCTTTCCCATAAACCGATTTTAGAAAACATGGCCATTTTTCCTGCTACTATTCTAACACAGATAATCTCCTGGTCCAAAAAGCATTTGTCCTGATCAAAAAACGAGCTGAAAAAAGGGGTTGAGGAAAATCCTCAACCCCGATCGACCAGGTGTTACGATCCAATTATTTGTTATCGAAACCGTACTTCTTGTTGAACTGCTCGATACGTCCGCGAGCCTTGTTAGCCTTCTGCTGTCCAGTATAGAACGGATGGCACTTGGAGCAAACTTCGACGTGGATGTTTTCCTTGGTAGAACCGGTTACAAATGTGTTGCCACAGTTGCAAGTTACGGTTGCCTGATAGTAATCCGGATGGATTCCCTTACGCATGACTTTCACCTCTTCTAATAAAAAATAAATTCATACTGCTTGCTGTACATCCCGAAACAGCTTTTTAAGTATATCACCATGATCTCTTGTCTGCAAGTGGAAATGAACG
>JAQYBF010000055.1 GCA_029338875.1 Lachnospiraceae bacterium | reverse complement strand
ATGAGCCAGAAGTGCACCCAGGGTCTCGGGATTTACTTCCTCGCCGACAAGAATACTGGAAGGACGGTTTCCTTCGAAGTTCTTGTTGGTGTTTTCATCCTTCTTTCCGCAGGCGAAGGCTACGATCTGGGCTGCAACATTTGCGCAGAGCTTCTGCTGGCTGGTAGAGCCCTGGATCTCGACGTCGTTCTGAAGCTGGGATTTTTTGAAGCCGACAAACTGCAGGGGAACAATATTGGTTCCCTGATGGAGGAGCTGATAGAAGGAGTGCTGGCCATTGGTACCGGGCTCACCGAAGAGAACCGGTCCGGTCACATAGGAAAGTCTCTCGCCGAAACGGTTGACGGACTTGCCGTTGGACTCCATGTCCAGCTGCTGGAGATGAGCCGGGAAACGGATCAGAGCCTGAGAATAAGGCAGGACTGCAGTGCTCGGATAGCCGAGAACATTTCTCTCATAGACACCGATCAGGGCATCCAGCATAGCCGGATTCTTCAGAGGATCCTTCTCCTTGGACTTCTCATCTTCTTCTGCTGCACCCTTGAGGAATCTGGCGAAGACGTCCGGGCCGAAGGCCAGGGAAAGAACTGCTCCGCCGACAGCGGATGTGGAGGAATAACGGCCGCCGATATAGTCATCCATATAGAAGGCATCCAGGAAGTCCTTGCTGTGAGCCAGAGGAGAGGTCTCGGAGGTAACTGCGATCATATGCTTTGCAGGATCCAGACCTTCCTTCTTTAAGGCATCCATGACGAAAGCCTGATTGGTCAGGGTTTCCAGGGTGGTTCCGGATTTACTTACCAGAATGAAAATTGCGTGAGCGACATCGGTAGAGGCGAGAACCTGGGAAGCATCGTCAGGGTCTACATTTGAAATGAACTTGGCCTCCATATGGAAGCAGCCCTGCTTCTTGGCCCAGTTCTCCAGGGCCAGATACATGGCTCTGGGTCCGAGATCGGAACCGCCGATACCGATCTGGACAACGGTTGTGAACTTTTCACCCTTGGCATTGGTGATCTCGCCGGAATGTACCTTATCTGCGAAGTCTGCGATCCGCTTCTGCTGGTCCAGATAGAAGGCACGCTTGTCAACACCGTCAGCCATTACGGTCTTACCCAGCTGGCCGCGGGTCAGATGATGAAGGACCAGACGCTTCTCACCGGTATTCACGACATCGCCGTTATAAAGATCTTCGAATTTCTCGGAAAGCTGAGCCTCTTCGGCAAGCTTCTTTAAAATAGAAAGAATCCGATCATCAACAGCCTTTGCCGCATAGTTGTAAGTGAATCCGCAGGCGCCGTCTACTGAATACTTATTTACTCTTTCTGCCCCCTTTTCACCTGACATTGCATCCACAAGATTGACACGCTCAGCCTTTTCCAGTTCATGGAAGGAAGACAGGGTATCCAGATTCTTCCACTCGATCATAATCATTACCTCCGATTCTGACTTGAACTTCAAACGAAATCCACCGTTGAAATATATAAGAATGGATTTTAAATAATAGCTAATTCCTTAAGAATTATATCTTATAAAAAGAGATTTTTCCATGTTTTTCCCCTCTTTTTTGAAAACGTTCCCGTTTCTGTCTGATCCCAGTATAATTTCACCTTCAAGGTCTTTTTTTCACTGGCCTCTCCTCAGCCGAACAGCCAATCTTTTTCTTATCTTACATAGTCATACCATATCCAATGTCTTGTATACAATTTATTCAACAATAAAAACGTTAATTAGACTATTTTTCAATTATGATGAATGGTTTTCATTTAATACTTGACAGTTTTGTCAACTTGTTCTATTTTATCAGGCATACAGAATATGATCATCATCTGACGAATTGATAATGTAAAAGAGACGACTCCATGGCAGGCTTACCACTGATCTGCCGGACTGCGGGCCAAAGGCGGCCATACCATGAAATCTTCTCCGGGAGGAAAAAGAAAGAAGGTATAAGTTATGAACAGTCTGGTAATCTTATTGATCGCCGTAGTCGCGCTCCTCTGTGGCTACACATTCTACGGCCGTTATCTGGCCAGGACCTGGGGCATCGATCCCAAGGCCAAAACCCCTGCGGTAGAAAAGAATGATGGAAAGGATTATGTTCCGTCTTCCAAGCTCACCGTATTCGCTCATCAGTTTTCATCCATTGCAGGTGCAGGACCTGTACAGGGACCTATCCTCGCCGCTATGTTCGGTTGGGTACCGGTTCTCCTCTGGCTCCTCTTCGGCGGTATTTTCTTCGGAGCCGTTCAGGATTTCAGTTCTCTCTACGCATCCGTTAAAAACGGTGGCAAGTCGATCGGACTTGTCATTGAGAAGTATATCGGCAAGGCCGGACGGAGAGTCTTCTCCCTCTTCTGCTGGTTATTCTCACTTCTGGTTATTGCAGCCTTTACTTCCATGACATCCTCTACCTTTAACGGTTTCACCGCTGCAACCAACGGCTCCGTCACAAAGAACTTCAACGGCGCCGCTGCCGCAACCATTTCCCTTCTCTTTATCGGCGTAGCCATGATCTTCGGCCTGGTATTAAAGCATGTAAAGCCCAAGAAGGAATGGCACAAGGTAGTCATCGCCCTGGTTCTTCTCGTTGTTATGTTTGCCGTTGGTATGAAGCTTCCGATCTACCTGACCGGCAGTCAGTGGAACCTCGTCATCATGGCCTATCTTTTCCTGGCCAGCGTTCTTCCCATGTGGCTTCTCATGCAGCCGCGTGACTATCTGACAACCTTCATGCTTCTCGGTATGATCCTTGGCGGTTTTCTCGGTGTTCTTGTTGCACACCCTCAGATGAAGCTGAATGCTTTCAATGGTTTTGCAATCACAAATGCATCAACCGGAGTTACAAGCTATCTCTTCCCGACCCTCTTTGTAACCATTGCCTGCGGCGCCGTTTCCGGATTCCACAGCCTGGTTTCATCAGGTACCTCTTCCAAGACCATTCGAAATGAAAAGGATATGCTCTTCGTTGGCTATGGCGCCATGCTTCTTGAGACACTCCTTGGAGTTATCTCTCTGCTTGTTGTCGGAGCGGTTGCCGTCAAGGGAACTGTCCCTGCAGGACTTACTCCCTTCCAGATCTTCGCCAGTGGTGTTGCCGGATTCCTTGAAATCTTCGGTATTCCGACCAGCGTTGCCAATGTCTTCATGACCATGTGCATCTCTGCACTGGCTCTGACTTCACTGGATTCTGTTGCCCGTCTGGGCCGTATGTTCATGCAGGAGCTTTTCAGAACCGAAAAGCCCGAAAATGAAAAGTCGGTCGTTGAGAAGCTTTTCACCAATCAGTATTTCGCAACCGTTGTTACTCTCCTTGCCGGATATATCCTCTGCCTGGGCGGCTATCAGAATATCTGGGCACTGTTCGGATCTGCAAACCAGATGCTGGCAGCTATCGTTCTCCTTGGTGTCGCTGTATTCTTAAAGGCAACTCACAGAAAGAACGGCATGATCTATGTTCCTATGTTCATCATGCTGGCAGTTACCTATACTGCCATCATTCTGAATGTCATCGGTAATGTAAAGGCCTTCATGAACGGAACCGGAGTCTTCTTAATCAACGGACTCCAGCTCATTGTAGCAGCCTTCCTGATTGTCCTCGGCGCTGTCGTTGTAGTTACCTGCTTCCGGACACTTGGTCATCTCCGTCACGATCAGAAGAATTCTGCCGCTGCAGCAGAAGCATGATGACAGACGCTTCTGGAGCTTCCATTCTAAAATTTATATAAAGCATGTGAGAAAGTCCCTTTCTCTGCTTTACAAGTTTTCATCAAAATGTTATATTGTAGCGTGCTACAGATTTAATCTGAAGCACGCTACTTTTTTGTCTGTAAATCTGTTTTCGATACTAACAATAAGGATGTGAAGGATGATCGAGGAGAACAATATTTTTCCCCATATCCGCCAGATCCACAATCTTCTGAATTTTCTGTTCGGAGAGGATCTGAAAAAATGGGGTCTTACCTTTTCTCAGGCCCATGTATTAAAGGTTCTTTTTGATGCAGGCGGCCAGACAACGCAGAAAGAGATTGAAAAAGAGCTTGGCGTTTCCCATCCGACGGTCAGCGGACTGATCCACAGACTTGAGAAGAACGGCTTTGTAATATCCAGAACGGACGACAAGGACCGGAGGAATAAAATCATTTCTATCACAGACCATGCTCTCCGACATCGTTCCGAAGTGATGGAAAATCGAGCAAAAACCGATGCGGTCTATCTTTCAGGCTTCAGTCCGGAGGAAATTCATGAATTGGACCGGCTTCTGGACCGGCTCTATAAAAACATGTTCGATTATAAGGAACGCTTAGGCATAGTTTCCAACAGACAGTCGTAAAATCTCTGTCATCCGGAAGGCCTTAGGCAGGCACTCACACACAAACACTGATATATGTAGAAAGGACGCAATTCATAATGGTTATTAAAACACTTTCGAAAAGCATCCGGGAATACAAGAAGCCGTCGATTCTGTCGCCGATCTTCGTTGCAGGCGAGGTCATTTTTGAATGTATCATTCCTCTGGTCATGGCCTCTCTGATTGACCACATGAATGGCAGCAGCATGCAGCCCATCTTAAAGGACGGCCTCATTCTTGTCATTCTGGCCATGTGCTCCCTCTTCTGCGGCCGTATGGCAGCCATTCAGGCAGCCAAAGCCGCCAGCGGATTTTCAAAGAATCTGAGAAAGGACATGTTTGCCAACATTCAGACCTTTTCCTTTGCCGATGTGGACAAGTTCTCGACATCCTCTCTGGTCACCCGTATGACAACGGATGTAACCAACGTCCAGAACGCCTATTCCATGATCATACGGGGCATGATCCGGGCTCCCTTCATGATCATCTTCTCCGTAGTTATGGCCTTCCATATCAACGCGAAAATGTCTCTGATCTTTATCGCCATTCTTCCCGTTCTTGCCGTGGCACTGCTTGGAATCGCCGCATTCGTGCACCCGATTTTTGTCAGGATCTTCAAGAAATATGATGCGATGAACGACTCCGTACAGGAAAATGTCAATGGCATCCGGGTCGTAAAATCCTTCGTCCGTGAGGATTATGAAAAGAAGAGATTCGGCCGGCGTTCCGAAGAGATTCGGAAGGATTTCACCCATGTCGAGAAGATTCTGGCCTTAAACTCTCCCATCATGATGTTCGCAATCTACCTGGCCATGCTCCTGGTATCCTTCCTCGGAGCACAGACCATCATCAATACCCACGGTTCCGCCCTGTCGACTGGCGAGCTGTCCTCCCTGATTACCTATGGAGTCCAGATCCTGGCTTCCATGATGATGGTATCCATGATCTTTGTAATGGTCATTATGGCAACGGAAAGTGCTCAGCGTATCGCAAATGTTCTTTCCTATAAGAGCACTCTGGTTTCTCCTGAAAATGGAAAGACCGAAATTGCCAACGGCGAGGTCGTTTTCGACCACGTCTCCTTCCGCTATTCGAAAAAAGCGAAAAGAGAAGCCCTGTCTGATATCTCTCTGACCATTCCATCCGGCTCCACCCTGGGCATCATCGGCGGCACCGGATCCTCCAAGACCACGATGATCCAGCTGATTTCCCGCCTCTATGATGTAAGTGAGGGCTCAGTCAAGGTCGGCGGCATTGATGTCAGAGACTATGATCTGGACAGTCTGAGGAATCAGGTTGCTGTAGTCCTTCAGAAGAATGTCCTTTTCTCCGGCACCATCAAGGAAAACATGCGCTGGGGCAATCCCAAGGCCAGTGACGATGAGATCTTAAAGGCCTGTCAGCTGGCCCAGGCAGATGAATTCATCCAGCAGTTCCCCAAGAAATATGATACCTATATCGAGCGGGGAGGCTCCAATGTCTCCGGCGGTCAGAAGCAGCGTCTCTGTATTGCCCGGGCTCTTCTGAAGAAGCCGAAGATCCTGATCTTTGATGACTCCACTTCAGCCGTTGATACCAAGACCGATGCCCTGATCCGAAAAGCTATGGAAGAGCAGATTCCCGATACGACCCGGATTATCATTGCCCAGAGAATCTCCTCGGTTCAGGACTGTGACCACATTATTGTCATGGACAAGGGTACCATCGTCGAACAGGGAAATCACGAGGAACTTCTGAAGGCCAACGGCATCTACCGCGAAATCTATGATTCACAAACCAGAAAGGAGGCCTGATCATGAAGGGAAAGAAAATTACCACTGCAAAAAAGGGAACCGGCAGGCGCCTCCTGGCCTATATCGGTCAGCATTATAAGGCCCGGCTGATTGTTGTCGGTGTATGTATCGTCCTGGCCGGCGTTTCTTCCACTGCTGCGACCGTCTTCCTTCAGCATCTGATTGATGACTGTATCACCCCGGGTCTGAAAAACGGCATGAACTCCGTTGCGGAAAAAATTGCTCTGAATATTACGGCCATGGCCGTCATTTATGCAATCGGTGTGGCCGCCTCCTTTATCTATACCAGGATCATGGCAGGGGTCACCCAGGGAACCCTGAAAAATCTCCGGGATGACATGTTCAATCACATGGAAAGCCTGCCCATCAAGTATTTCGACACCCATGCCCACGGCGACATCATGTCCACCTACACCAACGATACCGATGCCATCCGTCAGTTGATCGGACAGAGTGCCCCCATGATTTTCCAGTCCATGCTCACGGTCATTGCCATTATTATCATGATGCTTTCCTACAGCTTCTGGCTTTCCCTGATCACAGCTATCTTTATCTTTCTGATTCTCTATGTCTCGAAGAAATACTCCACTCACTCTGCGAGATATATGATGAAGCAGCAGAAATCCCTGGCTCGTGAGGAAGGCTTTGTCGAAGAAATGCTCGAAGGTACAAAGGTTGTCAAAGTCTTTGTCCATGAAGATGCAACGATAAAGGACTTTAATAATCTGAACGAAGAACTCTACAATGACAGTAACGAAGCCAACCGGTCCGGTAATGTACTGATGCCCATTGTCGGCAATATTGGAAACCTCATGTATGTCGCCATTGCATTTGTCGGTGCTCTGATGGTCTTCGGACATGCCACCAATATCGGTTTTACCGGTATCGGCCTCATGTCAGCCGGTATCATTATTTCCTTCCTCGGAGCCGCCCGTCAGCTCTCCCAGACCATCGGCCAGATGTCCATGCAGGTACCCCTGGTTGCCATGGCTCTTGCCGGTGCAGACCGTGTCTTCACCCTGATCGATGAAGAGCCCGAACAGGACAGCGGATATGTCACTCTGGTCAATGCAGAAGAAGATGAAAAGGGAAATATTATCGAGGCGGATCACAAGACCGATCTCTGGGCCTGGAAGCATTATCATGCAGCCGACAATACCACTACCTACACGAAACTGACCGGCGATATCCAGATGGAGCATGTGGACTTCGGCTATACACCGGACAAGCAGGTTCTCTATGATATCAGTCTCTATGCAAAGCCCGGTCAGAAGATCGCCTTCGTCGGAGCAACCGGTGCCGGAAAGACAACCATCACCAACCTGATCAACCGTTTCTACGACATTCCGGACGGCAAGATCCGTTACGACGGCATCAATATCAATAAGATAAAGAAGCCGGATCTCCGCCGTTCTCTCGGAATTGTTCTCCAGGACGTCAACCTCTTTACCGGAACCGTCATGGACAATATCCGTTACGGAAATCTGGAGGCCAGCGACGAGGACTGCATCAATGCAGCAAAGCTTGCCAATGCCGATGATTTCATTACCCGTCTGCCGGACGGTTATCAGACCATGCTGACCGATAACGGGTCCGAGCTCTCTCAGGGCCAGCGCCAGCTGATCTCCATTGCCCGTGCGGCAGTCGCAGATCCTCCGGCCATGATCCTCGATGAGGCAACCTCCTCCATTGATACCCGGACCGAGGCCCTGGTACAGAAGGGTATGGATAACCTGATGAAGGGCAGAACCGTCTTCGTCATCGCTCACCGCCTTTCCACCGTACGGAATTCCGATGCCATCATGGTACTGGATCACGGTCATATCATTGAGCGCGGTACCCATGATCAGCTCCTGGAGCAGAAGGGTGTCTACTATCAGCTCTATACCGGAGCCTTTGAACTGGAGTGACCCCTGATACAGGGAAGATTCACAGCATGCTATTGGGCCCATCGATTATTGGCTGAAGCTATTTAAGACAAAAGAGAAGGTCCCGTGGGATTTTGAATCTCACGGGACCTTCTCTTTTTGTAGTTTAGGAAAGAAGTGACTGGTTTATATTTGCAGGATCTTATGATCCGACAAAACAATTTTACTTTTCAGGTCAGAATTTGACTGACCTGAATTTTTATTTACTCGACATCCTGGAGGGCTGCAACGCCTTCCTCACCGGTTCTGACCTTCACAACACGGTGAACATTGTAAACGAAGATCTTGCCGTCTCCGATATGGCCGGTGTAGAGGGCCTTCTTTGCGGTAGCAATGACATCGTCTACAGGAATCTTTGCCACAATGACCTCAAGCTTGATCTTGGGAAGGAGGGTCGAATCAACGACAGCGCCACGATAACGCTCTGTAGAGCCCTTCTGAATGCCGCAGCCCATAACCTGGGTGACGGTCATGCCGCTGACGCCGAGCTCATTCAGGGCCTTCTTCAGGCGGTCAAAGTGATCCAGCCGGCAGATGATGGATACCTTATGGGCTTCCGTATCGGCCTCGACCGGTCCGACTGTTGCAGTCTCAGGAGCCTTGTAGACCTTGACAGCCACATCCTTCTGAGCCTCGGAAGCCTTGTCGTAATCATCCTCGCCGAGATCGGTATTCTCATTGGGATCCAGGGATACATCGGTAACATCGGTGATGGCGAATCCGGAGTAGGCGCTTGCAAGACCGTGCTCGTGGATATCCAGACCTTCGATCTCGATATTGGCCGGAACACGAAGTCCGATGGTCTTATCGATAATGAAGAAGGCAATCCGCATGATGATCAGAACATAGGCTGCTACGGATACAACGCCCAGTGCCTGAATGCCGAGCTGACGGAAGCCGCCGCCGTAGAAGAGGCCCTTGCCGACGCCGTCGGCTCCAGTCGAGAAGAGGCCGACTGCGATGCTTCCCCACATACCGTTGACCATATGTACGGATACGGCACCGACAGGATCATCAATCTTTGCCACATTATCAAAGAACTCAACACTGAAGACTACGAGAATACCGGAAACCAGGCCGATAAAGAAGGCGCCGACCGGGCTGACGCAGTCGCAGGGAGCGGTAATGGCTACCAGACCTGCCAGAGAAGCATTGAAGGTCATGGAGACATCAGGCTTGCCATAGCGGACCCAGGTGAAGATCATGGTTGTTACAGTTGCAACGGCTGCTGCCAGGTTGGTGTTGAAGAATACAAGAGATGCACTGACAGCTGCAGCATCGCTGTTCATAGCCTGTGTCGATGCACCGTTGAATCCGAACCAGCAGAACCAGAGAATAAATACGCCGAGTGCCATAGCGGTCAGGTTATGTCCGGGAATCGCTCTGGCCTTTCCGTCCTTGCCGTACTTTCCGATACGGGGTCCAAGGAGATAGGCACCAAGGCAGGCAATCAGGCCGCCGACCATGTGTACACAGGTGGAACCGGCGAAATCATGGAAACCAAGATTGGAAAGCCAGCCGCCGCCCCAGATCCAGTGACCGCTGATCGGATAAACGATCAGAGAAATGACTGCCGAGTATACGCAGTAGGCTTTGAAATTGGTCCGCTCTGCCATGGAGCCGGAAACAATGGTTGCTGCCGTCGCGCAGAACACGGTCTGGAAGATAACGAAGCACCAGAGAGGTACTGTGCCGGGTACGACACTGTTCGAAGATGTGTAGCTGCCGCGGATCAAGGGATCAAACTGTCCGATGATGGCTCCTGTTCCGTTGAACATCAGTCCGAAGCCTACAACCCAGAAGCAGGGTGTTCCGATACAGAAGTCCATCAGGTTTTTCATCAGAATGTTACCGGTATTCTTGGCTCTGGTCAAACCGGCTTCACAAAGGGCGAAACCGGCCTGCATGAAGTAGACCAGTGCTGAGCCGACCAACATCCAGATGACTGTTGTCATTTCATATTTCATGACTCAAGTCTCCTTTCTTTTTCCATTCCTCACCTTGACTGCCAGCCCTTTCTTCGACAGGTATCATTTCTTTTTCCGGAAGATAAGCAATCTCCCCGGAATTTTTCTGAAACAAGAGAAAACGATCTCCTCGGGATTTTTCACCCCAGAAAAGGAAAAGGCACTATCTCCAGGGATCCGGATTCCCGTGAAGACAGCGCCTTTGCAGTCTTTGAAACAAAAAAACAGAGAGCAGGACCATTCCTAAAGAACGCCATTGCTCTCCGTTGATTGTAAATATATGGCTTTCAGCCCTTTTTGTCAAGAATTTTGTTTATAGAATTTTAATAAATACATTACAGTTCCCCAAGAATCGAATGTCCGATGGTTCCCTCCGGCATGGAAACGCCGAAATTATCGGTTACTGTCGCGCCGATCACGGCAAAGGTATCCTCGTCCGGAAGTCTTCCGCCGCTCTGATAGGACGGAGACCAGGCGATCAGAGGCACTTTCTCCCTGGTATGGTCTGTTCCTGAATAGGTCGGATCATTGCCGTGATCCGCCGTCAGAAGGAGAAGATCGTCCTTCTTCATGTGATTCATAAGGTTTTCCAGACCGACATCAAAGCGCTCCAGCTCATGGCCGTAGCCGATCGGATTCCGCCGATGGCCCCAGAGGGCATCGAAATCCACCAGATTAGTAAAGCAGAGTCCCTTCCAGTCGGATCTCTTGGCTGCATCCACGGTCTGATCCATGGAATGCACAGAGCTCTTGGACCGGACAGCCTCGGTGATTCCCTCTCCGACAAAAATGTCATTGATCTTTCCGACCGAAAGAACATCCAGGCCGCCGTCCTTTAAGGCATTCAGGGCGGTCGGTCCGGTCGGCTTCAGGGCATAGTCATGGCGGTTGGCCGTTCTTACAAATTGGCCCTTCTTCGTTCCGACATAGGGCCGGGCGATGACACGGCCCACTCTCCACTCCGGCTTCATAGTGAGCTCTCTGGCGATTTCGCAGCAGCGATAGAGATTTGCCAGATCGAAGCTTTCCTCGTTTCCGGCAATCTGAAGGACGGAATCCGCCGAGGTATAGACGATCATGGATCCGTCCCGAATCTCTTCCTCTCCCAGCTCATCGAGGATGGCCGTTCCGGATGCAGCCTTGTTCCCGATGACCTTCTTTCCGCAGCGTTTTTCCAGCTCGTCGATCAATTCCTTTGGAAATCCGGTTTTGGTAAAGGTCTTGAAGGGCTTGTCGGTCCGGATGCCCATCATCTCCCAGTGGCCTGTCATGGTATCCTTGCCGTTGGATGCTTCGGACAGGACAGCAAAACGTCCGATCGGATTTTCGACCGGGCTCAGCCCCGTCACAGGATGCAGGTTGACGAGACCCAGCTTCGTAAGGTTCGGGATATAGAAATCCTTCATATGCTCGGCAATATGTCCGAAGGTGTCGACTCCCTGATCCCCGAACTTTTCTGCGTCCGGCATGGCTCCGATGCCGAAGGAGTCCAGGACGACAACAAATATTCTCTGATACTTTCCCATAATAACGCCTCAATCCTATTTATTTCTTATCCGCCGGCAGATGTTTTCCCGGCGCGGACCCTTCCCTCTTTCCTGTCTTCGGATCCGCTTCTCTTATATCCTTCCGTTCAATCTTCTCCCGGCAGAAATTCCGGCCCGAAGCTTAAGGGAAGAAGCTCCTCGAGCGTATGTGTCTCAATATGGTCCGGATCCTTTGCCAGAAGAATTGGAAAATCCAATGGGCAGAACTCTCTCAGGACCTGGCGGCAGACCCCGCAGGGCGGACAGATGGAAAGCTCTGACCGGTCTCCTATCCCGCCGACAATGGCAATTGCCTGAAATTTTCTCTCTCCTTCGCTGACAGCCTTGAAGACCGCTGTCCGTTCTGCACAGTTGGATGGAGTAAACGCTGCGTTTTCCACATTGCAGCCGGTATAAATTTTCCCGTTCTTTCCGAGAAGGGCCGCTCCGACCTTATGATGAGAATAGGGTGCATAAGCCAGATCCCTGGCATCCAGCGCCATCTCCACCAGTTTCCTTTTCATGTCTTCGTCGATCTCTGCCATAGATTTCTCCTGATAAATATAGACCATCCTCCTGATTTCTGCCTCAAGCCGGACTTCAAGCTGCAGTCCTTCTATCTCAAAAATTTTACCTTTTCTTCTTCCGATCTTCCCTGATCAGAAGGCGGATGGCCTCGACAGCCGTCTTGATAGCGGAATCGGTATCATGAACCTGATGATTGTCCAGTCCTGCCTTGGCCCGTTCCTGATTTGCCATGACAAGGAAGCAGGCGCCTGCCCGGACTCTGAGATAGCTTGCCACGATAAAGAGGGCTGCCGACTCCATGTCCGAGGCCAGGGCCCCGCATTTGATCCAGGCATCCCACTTGTTCAGAAGCTCGTAGCCGACCGGATGCTTTTCCGGCTCATGCTGACCATAGAAGGAATCCTTGCTCTGAACCACACCCATGTGCCAGGAAAGATCCAGCTTCTCTGCCGCCTGTCTCATGGCAAGAGCCACGTCGAAATTGGCGACCGCCGGAAATTCAATGGGTGCGTATTCCCTGCTGGTCCCCTCCATACGGATAGAGCCCGTGGCGATCACCAGATCCCCGCTCTTCACATCCAGCTGCATGCCGCCGCAGGTACCGACCCGAAGGAAGGTATCCGCCCCGCAGTGAACCAGCTCCTCCATGGCGATGGAAGCCGAGGGGCCGCCGATGCCCGTGGATGTCACACTGACCTTCTCTCCGTCCAGATATCCTGTATAGGTCGTAAACTCCCGATTGTCCGCGACAAAATGCGGATCGTCGAAATAGCGGGCGATTTTCTCGCAGCGCTTGGGATCTCCGGGGAGAATCACATAGCGGCCGACTTCCCCCTTGGCCACTCCGATATGATATTCTCTGCCGCTGCCTTCTGAATAATCGATCATGCTTAGTCCTTTCCCCTGAAAGCAAAAAGAGGAAAACCATAAAAAGTCTCTGGTTCTCCCCTTTCTTCATGTCTCTATGTTAAGACAGGTAACAGGCCTCTGCCGGCCTCTGTCCATGCCTCATTTCTGGCTGGAATCTTACCGCAGCATATTCTTCAGGTGCTCCATCAGAATATTGATGCCGGTCAGATTTTCTCCTCCGCGCGGAATAATGATATCCGCATATTTCTTGGAGGGCTCTACAAACTGCTCGTGCATGGGCTTTACGGTCTCTGCATACTGGGTGAGAATCGACTCCACGGATCTTCCCCGCTCGGTCACATCCCGGCGGATCCTCCGCATCAGCCGCTCATCCGCATCGGTCTCGACGAAGACCTTGATGTCCATCAGATCCCTGAGGCCTGCATTTTCGAGGATCAGAATGCCCTCGACAATGATGACCTTCTTCGGAACCACATGAATGGTCTGGTCAGTCCGGTTATGGATAGTGTAATCATAGACCGGAACATCGATTTCCTCGTTATTTTTCAGACGCTTGATATCGGAAATCATCCGGTCCGTATCAAAGGCATTGGGGTGATCATAATTCAGCCTCGACCTCTCGTCAAAGGGCAGCTCGTCATGTGCCTTGTAATAGGAGTCGTGGCTGATGACAACGATATCCTCGCCAAAGGCTTCCTTGATTCTGCTGACAATGGTCGTCTTTCCTGATGCAGATCCCCCTGCAATTCCTACGACATATACGCCGTCCATACACTCTCCTTTATATTCTGAACCCGGCAGCTCCTCTGCACTTTTCAGATATGCTGCCGGAGTCTGAATCTCTTCCTTAAAAACCCTCTCGGAAATCTTCAGGCCTTCTCTGCCTTGGCTTCCTTTGCCTTCCCGTATCCGCCTTCAGCCAGAAGCTTCTGGGCGCTGACCAGCTTTACACAGAGGGTAAAGAGCTCTGCAGCCGTCTTCAGATCATTGATGGGCGGATAGGTCGGTGCGATACGGATATTGCTGTCATTGGGATCCTTATGATAAGGGAATGTTGCTCCGGCATCGGTCAGCTTGACTCCGGCCTTTCTGCAGCGGTTGACAACCTCCTTTGCGCATCCCGGCAGAGTCTCGAAGCTGATGAAATAGCCGCCGTTGGGCTTGGTCCAGCTTCCGATGCCCAGGCCGCCCAGATTCTTTTCAAAGGTATCCTCAACCATCTCGAACTTGGGCCGGATAATGTCGGCATGCTTTCTCATATGCTCTACCATACCGTGGATATCCTTGAAATAGCGGACATGACGGAGCTGGTTTACCTTATCATAGCCGATGGTCTGATGGCGCATCTGCTCGCGGATATCATCCAGGTTGTTGGAAGAGGTCGCCAGGGCTGCAATTCCACTGCCCGGGAAAGTAATCTTCGATGTGGATGCAAATTTATAAACCAGATCCGGATTTCCGGCTCTCTTGCACTCGGCAAGGATCTCGATCAGATAATCCTGGTTCTTGTCATAGAGGTGATGGATTCCGTAGGCATTGTCCCAGTAGATCCGGAAATCCTTGGCAGCCGGCTTCAGTCGGGCGAAACGGCGGACCGTCTCATCGCTGTAGGAATAGCCCTGGGGATTGGAGTACTTGGGAACGCACCAGATGCCCTTGATGGCCTCATCGGATGCGACCAGCTTCTCGACCATATCCATATCGGGGCCGGTCTTGGTCATGGGCACATTGATCATCTCGATACCGAAGTACTCGGTGATGCTGAAATGACGGTCATAGCCGGGTACCGGACAGAGCCACTTTACCTTGTCCAGCTTGCACCAGGGAGTGTTTCCCATGACACCATGGGTCATGGACCGGGAAATACAGTCATACATGACATTGAGGGAGGAGTTTCCGTAGATAATGATATTATCCGGATTGTTCTCCATCATGTCGCCCATGAGCACCTTGGCTTCCGCAATGCCGCCCAGAACACCGTAGTTCCGGCAGTCTGTTCCATCCTCACAGGTCATGTCTGCAGAGCTGTTCAGAGCATCCATAAGTCCCATGGACAGATCCAGCTGTTCCTTGCAGGGCTTGCCGCGGCTCATATCGAGGCTTAATTCCATTGCCTGATATCTGCTGTACTCCTTCTTCAGATCTGCAACTGTTTTCTCCAGTTCCTCTTTGGTCATTTCCTGATAAGCTTTCACAAATGCCTCCTTGCCACGGGATCCGCTTTCCTCTATGGAATTTATTAATAAAAGCCTTTTCCGCACTTGCTCTAACCTTATGTATCACCTTGTATTATCGCAGTCGGAATCTAAAAATGCAAATCATAATGAAGGGATCTGTAAATCCTTATCTCCATACCAGCCAAAGGAAGACATAGCCTCCAATAACCGCTGCCAGGGTAAAAGGCAGACCGATCCGCATAAACTGGCCAAAGGAAACCTCATAACCCTCTCTTCGAAGGAGGCCGGTTCCGGCGATATTGGCGGATGCTCCGATCGGGGTTATATTTCCGCCAAGGGTGGCTCCGATCAGAAGGCCGTAGTAGAGAAGATAGGGCTCGACGCCAAGGCTTCCTGCCACAGCCCCGATAACCGGCAGCATGGTTGCGACATAGGGAATATTGTCGATAAAGGCCGAAATCAGAACCGATCCCCAGACAACAATGGTATAGAGAAGGAAGTAGTTGTTTCCGCCGGCCCTGATAATGAATTTTGAGATATCATCGATAATTCCCATATTGGTGATTCCGCCGATCACGGCAAAGAGACCTGCCAGAAGAAAAATAGTCTGATAGTCCACGTTCTTCAGATTCATGATCATGGTGTCTTTATCTCCGGTTTTGATCAGCTCTGCAATGATACAGCCGATACCCCAGATCAGGCAGATCATACCATTGGTGATTTCCGGCTTGTTTTTAAAGAAGGATGCTCCGATCAGGCAGACAATGTGGCCAACCATGGCGATGGTCGGGATATAATCTGTGACCTTTGTATATTCATCTGCGGAAACCGGTTCTTTTTCCTTACGGAAAAGGAAGAGCATGATGGGAATGGTAAGAAGGGCACCGACTTCAACAGCGAAGAAGACGCCCGGCCTGCCCTGGAACCAGAAGAAATCGTTAAAATCCATATGAGCCGCTCCGGCCAGCATGATGGATGTGGTATCTCCGACCAGGGTGGCTGCTCCCTGGAGATTGGAGGAAACCGCAATACTGATGATCATGGGAACCGGCGAAATCTTCAGCTTCTTACAGATGGCAAGTCCGACCGGTGCGATCATATAGACCGTTGCCACATTGTCGATAAAGGCTGAAACGATGCCGGCGAAGAGGGACATGAGAATGGTGACCCACATGACATTGGGCGCCAGGTCCAGAAGTCTGTCCGCCAAAAGATTCGGCATCTTGGACTGGATGAAATAGTCGACGATAACGACCGTGCCGAAAATCATAAGGAGGATATTCCAGTCGATGACCGATGCCAGATCGCCCCAGGGCAGGATTCCGAGAATCAGAAAGATCAGGGCCACCCCGCAGGCAATCCAGGGCCTCCTCTTCTCCGGAAGAATGATCATCAGGGCATACATGGCAATAAACAGAACAACTGCGGCAATTTTCATCGGCACTTTCTCTCCTTTATAAATACTTGGCTGCCTTGTCCGGGCCTTCGTGTGAAAGCTCAGTATCCTTTACTTTTCCAATCATCCGGCTTATGAAATGTGTACAAAAAAAGCAGTAAATGCTCCTGCATTCGCTGCCATGACGATTTGAAAAGTGCAAGCGCGAGACGGGACTCGAACCCGCGACCCCAACCTTGGGAAGGTTATGCTCCACCAACTGAGCCACTCGCGCTGACCTGTAATGTGCTTTTTTATAGCACGAAAGCGGGTGATGGGAATCGAACCCACGTATCCAGCTTGGAAGGCTGGTGTTCTACCATTGAACTACACCCGCATACGCTGCAGGAAATCCTGCAACGGTAATTATATTAAATAACTCCCCGTGAAAAGTCAAGCGCTAGATCCGGCTCTCATGGCAGGTAAAATACAGAATCTGCCTTTTGTCGCCCAGTTTCTTCAGAAGCTCCAGCCCGGCCCTGACCTTGTCAGCATCCAGGTTGGTAAAGGGATCGTCCAGAATCAGAATGGGCTGTTCCTTCTGATAGAGGGTGTCCACCAGGGCAAGCCTTGCAGCCAGGGCTGTCAGATCCCGATAGCCGCTGCTAAGGTAAGCGGAGGATCGGGTCTGTCCCCGATGGCGGAAATGAATGGACAGGTCCATATCCAGTTCAAATTCATCCTCACTGACCCGGATCTCGTCTTCCGGAAACATCTCTCTTAAATAGGTCTGCATTCCATCCTGAAGAGGCTCCATATAGCGGGACAGGAAGCGTTTTCTGGCTGCCTCCAGATAGCCTTTGGTTCTCGATATGACAGTCAGTCTTTCGCCCAGGCGTTTTTCCTCTTCCAGATCATCGGCCAGCCGGTCCTTTTCATCCTCATGATTGACCAGGACCTCCGAAGCCTCATTCACTTTCTCGAGATCCTTCTGGATAAAGCGGTTGAGCTCTGCAATCTCCTGGTCCATGGCTGCCTGCTTTTCCTGCATCTCTTCGACAGAGGAAAGCGGCGCGCTCTGCAGATTTTTCTGACCTGTCTGGCCATTTTTATCTTCCGGAGAAGAATTTTCCGCAGGATCTTCTCCCATGGAAGGGAACTGCTCCTTCATGTCGCGGATTTCCTTCGACAGCTTCTCGGTCTGCTCGGTCAGAAAGACATAGCGCTCTCTGTGCCGGCGGATCTCCGCCAGCTTCTCCTTGTCTGTGGCCTTTTCCATTTCAGGAGAAAAAGGAAAGCGGCTAAGATATGCTGTCAGCCGTTCCTGTTTGCCCCGGACACTCTCCTCCAGATCCCGGATTTCCTTCCGGTTCTGGTCCAGAGCCAGCTTTTCCGACCGGTCTGCCGCCATCCGGCTCAAAAGCTCTCTCTCACAGGCATCATGGAAGAGGTTCATGCCATAGGCACCGGCATAGTGCTGTAATTCCGTATAGAGAGAAAGCTGTTCCTCGGAAAGCTGATCCAGCACATTTTCAGAAGCGCTCAGCTTGTCCTTTTCTCTTTCCTGAAGAGTGACATAGCGGTCATATTTTCTCTGAACCTCTCTGACCCGGTCCAGAATCTGATCCGCCTCTCCCGGATAGCGCTCCATAAAGCGTTTTTCCAGCTTCTCCGCCTGTTCCACAGACTCACGGATCTCTTCGATCCTGCTCTTATAATCTTCCTCTTCCTTTTCGGTTCGTATCTTCTGGTCCTTCAGCCTGCGGCGGATCTGATGGCCAAAGAGAAGCCGTGATAGGAAGAGAACCAGGGCGATGGCAAGGCAGGCGATCGCAATTCCTCTGCCCTCCTGTCTGCCCAGGGCAAAGAAGAAAATAATGCCGCCTGCAAGGAAAATAAAGGCCAGGGCCGTAAGAAGAGAGCGAAGGCCCTTGAAGGCTGCAGGCCGGCCTGTCTTTTCCTTCTTATTCTGATAATTTTCCTCCAGAGCCTTCCTCTGACCTAAAAGTTGCTGCTTCTCCTGCTCCTTTTCCTGGATCAAGGTCAGCTCTTCCGCCGTCGGTTTCCCGGCCCGGAAATATTCGGTCAGGTCCTGGAGGTCCTTTGCCTCTTCTTCGCTCAGTGCGGATCGCTGGCTCTGCAGACGAAGCTCTCCCAGCCGGTCGGCTCTTTTCTGATATTGGGAAAGATCCTCTTCGGTCGGCATAGAATCCGCAAAAAGACGGGTCAGCCGGTCCTGTTCCCCGATGGGAGGAAGCTTGTCTCTGTGATCGCCGAGGCTGGCCCTGGCAATAGCCAGGCCGGCCTCGAGTTCATCCGCCCCGGCCTCTTCCTCCCGGCTTGGAATTCCCCGGACAAAGAAATCGTCCAGATCCGACAGCTCCTCATGATCCTTTTTCATCTGGGCGGTCTTCTCATGGTAGGCTCCCAGGGCCTGCTCCATTCGGCTCCGTTCCGCTATATCCTGGGTCAGCTTGGCCTTCTCCCACTGCAGAGACATGAGCTCCGCCTCTCTCTTCTTGAGCTGGTCCTTTTTCTGCTCATAGGCCTCGGTAAGAACCGGGATTTCCTCGACGATGGCCCGTTTCTTCCGGATTTCCTCACGGATTTTAGTCAGAGAACCGGGATTGGTCTTTGAGGGCCTGGTATAGCTTTTCCGGGCGTCCTCCAGACGATTGATGGCCTGTTCAAAGGAATTGATGTCATCCCTGACCTCTGACAGTCCGCCCATCTTGGCGTTGAGACTGTCTGTCATCTCTGTTTCCGGCGCAGCCTGGGGGACAAAGATGCTCTTTTCGAAGGAATCCCGGTCCAGGCCGAAAAGCTCCTGGCCGATATCCCTGCTGTAGGCATCCGACTCCAGCCCTGTGGACAGGTCAAAGAGATGGAAGGTGTCATCGCTTTCCTTCTTTCCGAAGGTCCTCTCGATCCGATAGGTCCCGGATTCGCAGGTAAATGTAAGGCTTCCGCCGAAGGCGGTCTGATCCCAGGGCATATAGTGCTCCCGCTCGGTGAGGGTCTTCCGCCTGGGGCTGTAGATCAGACCGTAGAACATGGCCTTGATAAAGACAGCAAAGGTCGTTTTCCCCCAGCCGTTCTCTTCCAGGATCTCATTCAGTCCCGGCTTAAAATCAAATTCCATGTCCTTCAGCCTGCCGAAGCCGCTGATATAGCATTTTTCAAGTCTCATCCCTCGATGTCCTCCCCCATGATGGCCCGCATGCCGGTTTCTATGATGGCGGCTCTTTCTTCCTCCGGCAAATCCTCCTCTTCCATGAGGCGGACAAATTCGCCCTTGAGAGAGGGATCGTTCCGGAAGCTTTCGTAATCGATCTGCACCGTGGTCTTATCCACTGCCTTGACGAAATAGAAGCGGTCCTGAAAATGCATGCGGATCCGGGTCAGATCCAGGTCCATATCCATATGGATCCGGCCGGAAAAGACCAGCTTTACCAGATCATCCGAAGGAATTCCCTGGACGGCATCCTCTGCTGCACGGATCAGATCCGGCATGTTCATATCAGGAGTCAGGTCTATATTTACCTCATGAAGGGTCCGGCGGGCAAAGGGAATGAATTCCGTCTCCACCCGTCCTCCGTCGACATCCAGAAGGATAAAGCCCTTCCTGCCGCATTCATCAAAGCCTCTGCCCTCCAGGCATCCGCTGTAGGCCCAGATTCCCCGGTCGTCCAGGCGTCCCTCCCGATAGGAATGAATATGGCCCAGGGCCAGATAATCAATATTCTTGCCCCGGAAGTCATTGCGGTTGATGATCTCCGCCCGGCCGGAACCGTCGTTTTCAGCCTCCTGACCATGGAGCATGACGATATTGGTCCGGGCCTGATCCAGGACCAGACTGGCGGCCAGATGGGCGCTGTTATCCGCTGTGATTTCCCGGCCGCTGATGACGATATCTCCATACTCATAGCTGGTCCAGCTTTCGGAGGTGAAAAGCTTCAGGTTTTCCGGGACATCCTCTGGCTTCTCATCCAGAAGAAAATCCGAATCATCGTGATTGCCCCTGAGATAGAGAAAATCCATCTCCGGATGCAGGCGGACCTGGTCCAGGACCCGTTTCCGGACACTCTTCCGGACATGCTGCCGGTCAAAGAAATCTCCGGCAATCAGGATGGCACGGACCCTGTTCGAGCTTCCGAATTCCACCAGCCGTTCAAAGGTCTGGAGCAGTTCTTCTCTCCGTTCCTTTGCCTTATCCCCAGGCAGATTGCTTTCCATCTTGGAATCCAGATGGAGATCTGCGACATGAATAAACTTCAAAACTTACCCTCTTATAATTCTTAAAATCCGTCTTTGCCCATGCCTGACTTTACATTAGAAAGTCCGGCCTTCTTTCTGTCACTGTCCGCTATTATTCTTATTCCGGAAAAGCTCCAGCCCTTCCGCATTGACACGTTCCAGCTCCGCCGTAAACTCTCTGGACGAGATTCTCCTTGCCCCTTCTCCGGCAACGATCATCTGTTCCAGACCGTCGGATGTAATGACTGTAATGTCCGCATCCTCCCGGCGGGCAATTTCATGGGTGGTCCGCTCGATATAGGCATCGGCCGTCTGGGCTTCCTTTGTATAGACCACATAGAGATTGTTCCAGGCGCTGCTGCTTCCCGGATTGCCCTTGACCTTATAGGCATCAAAGACAACAATCAGGGTACATCCCAGATGGCCCTGGTAGTTGGACAGAAGATCCAGGAGCTTTCCCCTGGCCGCATCAAAATTTGTCTTCGACAGCTCTCTCAGCTCCGGTGTCGTAAAAATGACATTATAGGCATCGACCAGGACATACTGCTTCTTTCTGGCCTTTGCCCTCTGCTTCTCCTCCCGTCGGTTCTTCTCCGCCGGATGGGCCAGGAGATAGTCTTCCTTCGCTTTTGCCTTGTTTTCCTCAGCTGCTTTCTGATCAAAGGTCCGGTCCACGGCCTGTCCCAGATCTTTTCTCTCTATTTTACCATAGGTCGCTTCAAAAATCCGCTGCAGATCCGGTTCCAGGCCTCCGTAGCCCTGATAGCCCGGATTCCGGTCCTTTCCTGAGGAAATATCGGCCAGCCCCTCATCTCCGTTTTCATAGCGGATGCGATCCGGCCGCTGAGGGTCCCGTTCCTCATTTTCCCGGCCATTCTGAGCAAGGTCTCTCTCCAATGCCTCCTCATCGGTCAGATATTCTCTGTGAACATAGATATTCTGATAGGGATGAAGGGGATCGGTCCTGTAGTCATATCCGATTTTCTCAATGATCTCCTCCGCATTATGACAGGGCAGATAGCCTCCCGGCTCCATGGACAGCCGGCCCAGTCCTCCGGTATAGGAGTTGACCTGGGCCTGATAATCCCCAAGCTCGGAGACCGGGACATATCCCTCGATCATGCAGCTGTCACCCGTCTGGACCGGTGCCTCGATTTTGCCCTTCATCAGGGTCAGATCATTCAGGGCCCGGCCGATCTTCGCGGCAGGGACGGTCAGATGGATCCGGTAATAGGGCTCCAGAAGGACATTGGTGGCCCGGAGAAGGGCATCTCTTACGGCAAGCTCTGTGGCCTTACGGAAATCGCCGCCCACGGTATGCTTCTTGTGAGAAGCTCCCGAGACCAGGACAAAGCGGATATCGGCCAGGCCGGAATCGGTCAGAACTCCGGTCAGGCGTCCGTTTCTTAAGGTTCTTAAGATCTGATGCTGGTAATTCTCTTCGAGGACATCAGTCGGACAGATGCTTTCGGCAGAAATACCCTCCCCGGCCTCCAGGGGCTCCAGGCGGAGACGGACATCGGCGTAATGGCGGAGAGGCTCAAAATGACCATGGCCTTCCACGGCCTCCCGGATGGTCTCCATATAGCGGATTTCTCCCTGGTCAAAGCTGACCTTAAGACCATATTTGTCCTCCAGCTTTCTTGCGAGGATTTCCTTCTGAATAGGGCCCATGAGGCGAAGATGAATCTCATCGTTTTCCCTGGTCCACTCGACATGAAGAAGAGGATCCTCCTCATTAAGTTCCTTCAGGGCGACAAGAAGAGTATGGCTGGAGGCTCCGCCTTCAGGCAGGGCCCGGTAGCGGAAAACAGGTGTAAGACTTGGTCTCTCCTCCTGCCTTTCAAAGCCGTAGCCCATGCCGGGCAGAGAGCCCGTCAGACCCGGAATGGCCACCAGGTCTCCGGCCGAAGCCAGAGAAACCGTCTCATAGCGATTGCCCTGATATTTTCGAAGCTCTGTAATTTTAACCGGAGTCCCGGCTGAAGCCTCTTCCTCCGCCGGCTCCTCCTGTCCGTCTCCTTCCTCACCTGTCCCCCGGTCCTGCATGGGGCCGGGTACGATCTCGGTCCGCGGAGCCAGAGAACCTCCGGTGATCTTAAGAAAGCTGATCCGGTTTCCCTTGTCATCCCGGTCGACCTTATAGACCCGGGCCCCGAATTCTTCAGGATATTCCGGTGTCCGGACTACTGCGGAAAGGACAGATAAGAGATTCTGAACCCCTGCATGACTTCTGGCCGAACCGAAGACAACCGGGAAGAGTCTACGGTCCCTCACGGCCTTTTCCAAAAGGCCGGCATTGATCTTTCCGGTCTCCATATAGGAGTCCAGCATCTCCTCATCTATTGTTGCCACTTCCTCGGCCCAGGTCTGACAGGCTTCGGTATCCCGGTCTTTCTTTCCTTCCGAACCATCTCCCAGGGACATCCCTGCCTGAAAGCCCTCCGGAAATGCCACAGCATTATCCGACAGCTCCTTTCGAAGCTCGGTCATGATTTCTTCCCGGCTTCTGTCCTTGGCAATATCCATTTTATTGACGAAAATGACGACCGGAAGCCGGTATTTCTCCAGAAGGTCCCAGAGGGTCCGGGTATGGCTCTGGACGCCGGCCGGACCGGAGATCAGAAGAATGGCATAATCCAGAACCGATAGTGTTCTTTCCATCTCGCCGGAGAAATCCACATGACCCGGCGTGTCCAGAAGAGACAGCTTGAGATCCCGGAAGGTCAGTTCAGCCTGAGAGGAAAAGACTGTGATTCCCCGTTCTGCCTCCACCGGATCATAGTCTAAAAGACTGGTCCCGACATCCACAGAGCCTTCCTTCCGGATGGATCCGGTCTCGTATAATAAAGCCTCTGAAAGGGTTGTCTTTCCGGCATCCACATGGGCCAGAATACCGATCACCACTTTTTTCACCAGCTGCCTCCGATCTCTCTGATCTGTCTTTGATCAGACTTTTTATGATAAACTGCGCCCGGCCGGAAAATCATCCGGAGATATCCGGCACCGGCTCTTCATTTCATCCTGAAGAATTGGAAGATGTTTCCTAAAAAATGATATCAGTTTTCCAGCGGAATATAAACGGATGAACCTATAGAAAAAATATAGAAAAAACTCCCGGCTTCGAACGAAGTCGGGAGAATCAGAAATCATTGGAAGACAGAAGACAGGAAAAAGGCCTCTCCCTGCTTCTGCCTGATACTGCTGAATCAAGGGATCCGAAAATTACTTCAGCTTCCAGATCTCGTCATTGTACTGGGCAATGGTCCGGTCGGATGAGAAGAATCCGGCATGGGCGATATTGACAAGAGCCTTCCGGTTCCATGCTGCCTGATCCTTGTAATCCTCATAAACCTGATCCTTGACCTCTATATATTCCTTCAGATCCAGAAGGGTCATGAACCAGTCCTTAGTGATCAGCTCATGATGGAGACGCTCCAGATTCTCGGCATTGCCGATCTTCATCAGCTGATCTCCGGTAATAAAGTCAACCAGTTCCTTAATCTCCGGATCCTTGTAGTAATCTGCAGGATGATAGCCGCTCTCTGCATAAAGCTTTACAACGGTATCGGCATCCTTGCCGAAAATATAGATATTGTCATCGCCGACCAGCTGGTGGATTTCCACATTGGCGCCATCCTCGGTTCCAAGGGTGACAGCTCCGTTCAGCATGAATTTCATGTTGGAGGTACCGGAGGCCTCCTTGCTGGCCAGGGAGATCTGCTCGGAAATCTCTGCTGCAGGAATGATCTTTCCGGCATAGGTGACATTGTAGTTCTCCGCCATGACAACACGGAAATAAGGAGCGACCTCAGGATCATTTGCGGTCAGATCCTGAAGGCAGAGAATCAGATGAATGATATCCTTTGCAATAATATAGGCCGGTGCAGCCTTGGCGCCGAAGATCATGGTAATGGGAGTCGAAGGCTTCTTTCCTGCCTTGATCTCCAGATACTTGTGAATAGCGTAGAGGCAGTTCATCTGCTGACGCTTGTATTCATGAAGTCTCTTGACCTGAACATCGAAGATGGAATCCGGATTGATCTCGAGACCTTGGTTTGCCTTCATATAATCAGCCAGGCGGACCTTGTTGTCGTGCTTGATCTCGCCAAGCTTCTTTAAAACCTCAGGATCATCCACATACTTCATCAGATCCTGAAGCTTTGTGGCGTCCTTCTTATAGCCGTCGCCGATCAGAGAAGTGATATATCCGGTCAGCTCCGGATTGCAGTGAACCAGCCAGCGGCGGAAGGTGATGCCGTTAGTCTTGTTGTTGAACTTTTCCGGATAGAGCTTGTAGAAGTTATGGAGCTCGGAATTCTTCAGGATTTCCGTATGAAGCTTTGCAACACCATTTACACTGTGACCGTAGTGGATGTCCATGAAGGCCATATGTACCCGGTTCTCATCGTCAATAATATAGGTTGACTTGTCATCTACCTTTGCACGGACACGATTGTCCAGCTCGCGGATAATCGGAAGAAGATGGGGAACAACGGCTTCCATATAGGACATGGGCCAGGTTTCCAGTGCCTCTGCCAGGATGGTATGATTGGTGTAAGCGCAGGTCTTTGTAACCAGATCAATGGCCTCATCCATGGTGAAGCCCTCATTCTGCAGAAGACGGATCAGCTCCGGAATGACCATGGAAGGATGGGTATCGTTGATCTGAATGGCAACATGCTTGTCCAGCTCATGGAGGTCATAGCCCTTCTGCTTGCATTCATAAAGAATCAGCTGGGCCGCATTGCTGACCATGAAATATTCCTGATAGACCCGTAAGAGACGGCCATTGTCATCACTATCGTCCGGATAGAGGAAAAGGGTCAGGTTTTCCTTGATATCGGTCTTGTCGAAGTCGATGGAATCATCACCGACAATATTATCATTGACTGTATCCAGATCAAAAAGATGGAGCTGGTTTACCTTTCCCGTCTCATAGCCGGGAACCGCAATATCGTAAAGAGTAGATGTAACGGTTGCCTTGCGGAAGGGAACCTGGAAATGGACATCGTCTCTTCTGGTCAGCCAGCTGTCCTTGGTGATCCAGGGATTCTTGACCTCATGCTGAAGGTGGTTTTCGAACTTCTGCTGGAAAAGTCCGTAATGATAGTTCAGGCCGACACCGTCGCCCGGCAGATTCAGACTGGCGATGGAATCCAGGAAGCAGGCTGCCAGACGGCCGAGGCCGCCGTTTCCAAGAGAGGGTTCCGGCTCGATTTCCTCAATATCCGAAAGCTCTTTTCCGTGCTTCTTTAAGATCTCATTGATCTCATCATAGAGTCCCAAGTTGATCAGGTTGTTAGACAGAAGCTTACCGATCAGAAATTCTGCCGAGATATAATAGAGCTTCTTGTCACCGGATACTGCCGGCTCTTCTGCCATCTTTTCCTTGGTAAGCTGCATCAGAACATCAAAGAGTTCTTCCCTGCTGCAGCTGTCCAGATCATGACCGCTGCGGTCCTTCAGTAGCTGATTGATTTTCTCTTCCATCTAATAATTCCTCCTGTAAAACTCCTGCAGAAGCTGCAGACATTTTCTATCTCAAAACACGAAAGCCTTCAGGCATTCATGTCTCTTACCGATTCCTGTTCCATCAAGGTCGCATCATAGACCAGATGCTCGACCGGTTCATTCTCCCCCTCGATCTGCTTCATCAGAAGCCCTACAGCCGACTTGGCCAGATGAACCTCCGGCTGCTTGATCGTTGTCAGAGCGGGTACCATGTATCTTGTCATCTCCAGTCCATCGAAGCCGATGACCGAATAATCCTCGGGGATCTTCTTTCCGGCCTCCGAGATGGCCCGATAGGCGCCGAAGGCAGCCAGATCGGATATGACATACAGAGCTGTAAAATCGACTCCGTCTTCCAGAAGCCTCTTGGTCGTCCGGTAGCCGGCAGCGATCGAGTAATCCGGAATATCCTCCGGCATGCTGCGGATCAGGTCCGGATCCACCTCAATTCCGTTGTCCTTCAGTGCCTTGATATAGCCCTGGGTTCTTAAGTAGCCGACCGCTGTATCCTCTTTCCGGCCGGTGATAATGGCGATCCTTTTGTGGCCCTTCTTACAAAGATAGTCCACGGCCTTATAGCTCTCTCTGGTATCGTCAATGGCTACCGTTGAACAGCGGGTAACCTTTTCCTCCGGATTTAAGGCAACCGTACAGAAAACAAAGGGGATGTTCAGGTCCTTGAGTCGGACCTCCGGGTTCTGAAGAAAACCGCCCATGAAGATGATTCCCTTCAGGCGTTTCTCCTTGGCCAGCTGCATGGCCTCATCGACACCGTTCTGCCGGTCGTTCAGCTCATTGAGGATAAAATCGTATCCTCTTTTCTGCAGCTCTTTTTCGAAAACCGTATACATACTCTGGAAGAACTGGTTTCCGACACCCTTGATCAGGAGGCCGACTGTATTGGATTCGGTCAGCTTCAGGTTTCTTGCCGAGGAATTGGGAACAAAGTGGAATTCCTTGACGACCCGTAGAATCCGTTCTCTTGTCTTTGCATTGATTCCCGGGTCATCATTGATGGCTCGTGACACGGTACTTGTGCTTACTTTGCAGATCTTTGCAATATCTTTAATGGTAAGAGTTTCCATTTTTCACTCTTTCTAATCCCCCAGTCAGGACCGCACCTGGTCATCTCTCAATTGGGAAAGCATTTTTCGAAACTATTCCCGGTAACGGTACCGCCCTTGATGTGATTCATTTTTACTACCCTTACAATTTTGTAGGTTATCATCTTTTGGGAACGTTTTCAACAATATTGTCCTTCCTCTGCTGTGCTTTCGTCAATACTACAGAATTTCTCTGGTTTCTTTTGTGCACATTTTTCTGATCAGTCTTTTCTTCTCCTTTACGAAAGTGCAAAAGAAAGGTAGAATATTATTGTTTTAGAAGAAGCTGATTAGATCAGGATCATTGAATTTATATCCTGGTCTCTGAGAGGCCGATGATATGTCCCTACTCTTATATTGAAACGTATAAGAACGGATGTATGATTGGTCTCTTTTTTTGTTGAAAGGAGTGCCTATGACATGAACCAGATTCAAAAACTTTATAAGAAGATCCGTTTTAAGGACTTTATGATCATTCTCCTTGGAACCACGCTGATCTCCATTGATGTCAAGTACGTCCTGGATCCTTCCGGACTTGTCACCGGAGGAGTCAGCGGTCTGGCAATTGTCATCCGCTACCTGACCAGGGGACTGATTCCGGGCGGTATACCGCTCTGGATCTCCAATGTGGCCCTAAACGTGCCGATCTTTCTCTTCGCGATCTACATGCTCGGATTTCGAAGTATTCTTCGAACCGGTCTGTCTTTCATCATCATGTCGATCGAGCTTGCAGTCATGCCATCCTGTCAGCTTCTGAATGACAATATGATTCTGACCACCGTCTACGGGGGCCTTCTTTTCGGTCTGGGCATGGGCATTACCCTGACGGCCCGGGCCACGACCGGAGGCACCGATCTTCTGGGCCAGGCCATGCATGCGAAGCTCAGATCTGTCAGTATGGGCCGTCTGATCCAGATCCTGGACGGAAGCGTTGTTCTGATCGGCGCCTTTGTCTTCCCTCTGGAACACACCTTATATGCCATCATCAGTGTCTTTCTGACCGGTCAGATCACTGACTTTATCGTGGATGCCGGTAAGAGGGCCAAGATCTGCATCATTATCTCCGATAAGGGAGAGGACATTGCAGGATCCATTCTTTCCGATCTGGACCGGGGCGTAACCGGGCTGAAAGGCAAGGGCATGTACACCGGCCATGACAAGATCGTCCTGATCTGCATCTGCAGCAAACATGATCTTCCGGACGTCAAGGATATCGTAAGAGAGCATGATAAAAGAGCTTTCTTCATTATCGGAAATATCAGCGAAGCCATGGGCGAAGGCTTTGTGGAGCACTGGAAATAAAAAATGAAAAAAGGCGTGTGGGAAAGCTTTCGCTTTCTCACACGCCTTTTCATTACTGCTTGTACAGATTCAAATCAGACTCTGATTATTTAGCAGACTTTGTTGCATACATGAAGTACTTGTTTCCGGTCAGGGTCTCATATACGCCGCTGACATTGGACTTCATCATGTAAACATCATTGTAGAAGTAAAGAGGGATGACTGCGTTGGTATCCATCAGCATCTTCTCGGCCTTAACCAGAAGGTCTGCACGCTTAGCAGGATCGGTCTCGGTACGAGCCTGATCCAGAAGCTTGTCATAATCAGCCCAGTTCTGAGGAGCAGAAGCGATCGGATTCTTACCAAACTGCATATCATTGTTACCGCTCTTGGTCAGGAAGATTTCCAGCATGTTGGAAGGATC
>JAQYBF010000054.1 GCA_029338875.1 Lachnospiraceae bacterium | reverse complement strand
CTCCAGAGCAAGGGCGAAAGCCCCTCCAAGTGCAACGGGAAGGTCCTGGTCATTGACGGCGGCTTCTCCAAGGCCTACCAGAAGCAGACCGGAATTGCCGGCTATACCCTGATCTACAACTCCTACGGCATGCACCTGGTTGCTCACGAGCCCTTCACTTCCAAGGAAGACGCCATCCGGAACGAGCGGGATATTCATAATGACAAGATCATTGCCATGAATGCCCCGGAGCGGATCCTCATCCGAGACACCGATAACGGCAAGCGCCTGGAAGCCCGGATTGAAGACCTGAAAGGCCTCCTCAGCGCCTACCGAAGCGGCCTGATCGCCGAGAACCCGACCAAGGAAGGCCGCCATATTGCCCAGTAAAGCCTGTAAAATAAAGGGGCTGGGGCAAATGAAAAATTCACTGAATGGAAAGTTGCTGCGCAGCCTCTAATTAGCTGCTCAGACTCTAATTAACTGCTCAGACTCTAATTAACTGCTCAAACTCTAATAAACTGTTCAGACTCTAATTAACTGTCCGGATAAAAGAAAGAACTCGTCCGAAGACGAGTTTTTTTCTTTGTATCTGAATCACAATGGATCGATATTCGGGATTTCCTTCAAAATCGATCCATGAAACCGGGAAAACCGGAGATCATTGGATCGGAATTCGGAATTTTCTTCAAAATCGTTCCATAAAATCAGGGAATCCGAAGCGAAATGGAACGAGATTTGGAATTTCCCTCAAAATCGTTCCATAAAATCAAGGAATCCGAAGCAAAATGGAACGGGATTTGGAATTTCCCTCAAAATCGTTCCATAAAATCAAGGAATCTGAAGCGAAATGGAACGGGATTTGGAATTTCCCTCAAAATCGTTCCATGAAATCATGAAATCCGAAACAAAATGGAACGGGATTTGAAATTTCCCTCAAAATCGTTCCATGAAATCATGAAATCCGAAGCAAAATGGAACGGGATTTGGAATTTCCTTTAAAATCGATCCCCGAAGCCATCATCAGGAAAATCCGACTTCAGGATTCAGGATTTCCCTCTTACAGACTGCAAAGATTATAGAGGAAATCCCCCTTCCTGGTAATCTCCAGCACAATATAGGTATGCTTCCTGCCATCCTGACGGGGTCTGGCGATGGAACCCGGATTCAGGATGGTAAGCTCCGGTCCTTCCTTTAAGACCGGAATATGGGTGTGACCGTACATGATGATGTCGCAGCCCTCCTTCTCGGCTTCTCTCCGTAAGCCCGCCTCAATCGAGGACGGCGACCCGCCGAAATAATGACCGTGGGACATGAGAACCTTGTGGGGGCCCAGTTCAAAGGTCTCAACAATCGGAAGCGACATATCATGGTCGCAGTTGCCCCTTACAATATGAAGAGGGCAGTCTCCCATGGCCTGGATATGGACTTCATCACCCTGGGCATCTCCCAGATGACAGATCATGTCCGGCTCCACCCGCTCGATGGCCTGATCGATATAATTCCGGTCGCCATGACTGTCACTTACGATAAGAATTCTCATGCCGCTCTCCTTCATCCTGCCAGCTTTTCCTTCATGAGCCTTAAAGCTTTGCCCCGGTGGCTGATCGCATTCTTCTCTTCCTCGGTCAGCTCCGCTGACGTGCAGCCACGTTCGGGCAGAAAGAAGATCGGATCATAGCCGAAGCCGCCCTTTCCGGCGATCTCGTGGGCAATCCGGCCCTCCATGACACCCTCGGCATCGACCTTCCTTCCGTCCGGGAAAACCGCCGCAATGGCACAGACAAATCGCGCCGACCGCTTTTCCTCCGGCACATCCGCCAGCCGCTCCAAAATAGCCTGATTCTTCAGCCGGTAATCCGTATCATGTCCCATAAAGCGGGCCGATTTGACGCCCAGCTCATCCGGCATAGCATCGATCACAAGCCCCGAATCATCGGCCATGACCAGGGCCTCCCTCAGCTTTGGGTCTGAGGAGGCATTGCACTTCTCCCTGACCGCCTCTGCCTTGATGAAAGCATTTTCAAGAAATGTAGACCCGTTCTCCTCCGGATCACAGGCCACACCGGCTTCTTTCATCGAAGAGATCTCGATTCCCGGTCCGCCCAGGATTTCCTTAATCTCCCGAAGCTTGCCCTGATTTCCTGTCGCAAATATTATCTGCATGCCGCACCTCCCGTGCATTTTAGTCATCCCGACTCTGCCTCTTGTTACTGTAAGCCTTGAGACAGAGATTTGCCTGATAAGCAGTCTCTACATTTTCCCAGTCGATGCCGTTTCCGCTGATGAAGCCCTGACCGTCGGACAGGTCTACATTTTCCGTCATGGCATTGCCCTTGTACTCAATGGCAATGGGATGATTGGTACCCGGCGTCTTTAAGGCCACAAGCACTGCAAACTGCTGGCCCTTATTGACCGGTACCTTCTCCTGAAGAGGAATGGTGTAGAAGCCCGTATCATGCAGGGTACCGCTGGCCAGCTCCTTTCGGGAGGCCAGGGAGCCCGTGTCTGTGAAATGATCCACAACGTAGACCTCGTACTGGGTATCCTTTCCGGTCGTATAGAAGCCGACCGCCTGCAGGTCCTCGTTCTCCGCTGCCGTATAGACATTGGCCGCCATGTTGGTGTTCTGGTTGTAGCCGATCTTTCCGACCTCTCCGCAGAGATCCGACTGGTAGATGTGATCGTAGTTGTCAGTCTTTTCAAACTTCGCATAGGAGACCGCAAAGTTTCCGATGTTGGTGTCGTAATAGGAGACATAGAAGACACCATCATCCCCGAAGCTGCTGCCCCAGCTGTTCTGGCAGATATAGGCCCCGTTGCCGGGAACCTTGGACTGGAAATTGTTCTTATCGTAATTGTCATCCCAGCCGATGATCACGACATCGTGGTTGGGTTTCTTGCTTCCGCTGTAATAATAGGAATCGGTCCGGCTGTTGTAATAATCTGACTTGGACAGATCCGAGGAATTGACCTCGACATAGAGGGAGGTCGATACGCCGCCGTTTTTAAAGATAGCCCATTTCAGATCGTCCATATCATCCTGGTCGTAGAAATGGACCTCCTGAAGGTGGCCGGCAATGTCGGTGCCGCCCTCCTTGACCGGGCCCTGCCAGGAGAGAAGGGTCGAAACAGCGACCATATAGGAACCCTCGTCCTTGTCCTTGATGCCGTAGCTGTTCCGGTTGGCCAGGTCCTTGGGATCAAAGGTCAGGGACTGCTCGGGAAGAAGGGAAGACTCCAGGGCCGACAGAGCCGCGTAGGACCAGCAGGCCGAAAGCTTGCCCTGATCCATGATCTTCGACACTCTTCCGCTGTCCCGGAGGTCATAGCTTTCCGGAAGACTTGCGGCCACTGCCGTGGACGAATCCAGAGAAGCCGTTACCGTATTGGCATCGTAGCTGTAGCCGTAGCCGAAGAGCCGGCAGAGATCCTCCATGCCGAAATAATATTTTCCGTTATATTCCTGAGGCGCCAGGTCCAGGGTAATTTTCTCCCCGCCGTCATCGGACTTACTGCTCTTATCTGAAGAAGCTGTCGCGGTCGAGGTCTTCTCGGTTCCTGCCTTGGCGGAAGTTTTATTAATCTGACGGCCGGTCTTCTTGCCACTCTTGAAATAGAAGATCTGGTTATTTCTCTGCAGGGTCAGATTTCCGTCAGCGTCTGCATAGGCACTGGCGGAGAAGACATCACGGATGAAATGAAGAGAAGCCATGACCTTCTGGTCTGTATTTAAAAAGGTCTCACCGCCCTGATTCGAATAGGTCGTTCCGTCAATTTTGACCGAGAGAAGACCTGCCTGCCGGCCGTTTCCGGCGATCAGGGGATTGAAAACACCCGACTCCAGCTGAGCTCCGCGGAAGGCTGTGACCGTTCCGATCCGCTCATCCGAAGAGAAGCCCTTGAGGCCGACCGCCAGAACGATGACGAGAAAGAGAACCAGAAAACGTGTGCGGAATTTCATTCTTCCACCGCCTTTTTCTGATCAGATCTTCCACTTCTTTTCGGCGGCTTGGGACCCGGATACTGATAGAAGTAGGTCCGGATCATACCGTTATAGATCTTCCGGTTCTTGGCCGCTTTCTTTCCGATATACTTCTCGGCTTCCTCATAAGAAGTGATGAGATACATGGACCAGCTGTCCAGCCGCCTGTAAACCTCGCCGATCTGGCGATAGAGAGGCGGAAGAGCCTCCTTGTCCTCCAGACGTTCGCCGTATGGAGGATTGGTGATGATAAAGCCGTATTTCTTGGGATGATGAAGCTCAGCCAGAGGCCGTTCCTGAAAATGGATGAGCTTGTCGACGCCGGCCCGACGGGCATTCTGACGGGCGATCTTTACCACGTCGCCGTCGATATCGTAACCCTGGATGTCCGTTTCGATGTCCAGGTTGACCTCGGATTCCGCCTCTTCTCTGGCCTCGGTCCACATTTCCTTGGGGATCAGATTGGTCCACTCCTCCGCCGTAAAGTGACGGCGCATGCCGGGCGCCATATGGGCCGCCATCATGGCTGCTTCAATGGGGAAGGTGCCGCTGCCGCAGAAGGGATCCACGAGAATCCGGTCCCCGTGCCAGGGTGTCAGAAGGATCAGGGCAGCCGCCAGGGTCTCCGAAATCGGAGCCTTGCCGGTTTCCGTCCGGTAGCCCCGCTTGTGAAGGGAGGGGCCCGAGCTGTCGATGGTGACCGTCACCTCATCCTTCAGAAGGAAAAGCCGTACCGGGAAGGCCGGCCCGTTTTCCGGGAACCAGTCCATTTTGTAATAAGACTTCATCCGCTCCACCATGGCCTTTTTCGTGATAGACTGGATGTCCGAAGGGCTGAAAAGCTTGCTCTTGACAGACGAGGCCTTGGTGACCCAGAACTTGGCATTTCGCGGCAGATAGTCTTCCCAGGGCAGGTTCTTTATGCCCTGGAAAAGCTCCTCGAAGCTTGTTGCATGAAAGCGTCCGACCACGAGCAGAACCCGCTCCGCCGTCCGAAGGTGAATATTGGAAAGCACCAGGGCTTCCGGGTCCCCGGTGTAGAGAACCTTTCCGTCCTGAACCTCTGAAATTTCATAGCCGAGATCGTAGATCTCTCTTTTTAAGACAGCCTCCAAGCCGAAGTGACAGGGTGCCATCAGTGTCCACTGTTTCATATTTTCCTCTTAATCTATATTAATAAATCCTGCCTCCTGGACAGGTATCCTGATTCATTGCTGCTTCTATCCCGATTTTCCTGGGATCGTGCATTACTGATAAATTGTATCCACCAGCCTGCAGAATTCCTGGTACTGGGGCAGGTCACTTAGCTCACTCAGGACCTCCTCACAGCCCCTGGCATACCAGGCATGCTTGGTCTTGTCCTTTACATTGAAGCGTTCGAAAATCCTGTCTCCGATGACCTTCCACTCCCGATAGCTGGCCCTGAGATTGGAAAGCTTGTCGGCCAGCATGATGATCTTCTCGTCGCGTCCGCCCTTCCGGGCCTGGTCCAGAGCCTCTTCCTTGCGGATCTGCCAGGACTCGGCCTTGGACATCTGGGGCCGCTTGTTCTCGCTCTCGCTCTTCACCAGGTCCAGAACCCGGCCGCCGAAATGTTCCCGGATGTCCTCCTCGCTGGTATCGGTATCCTCCAGGGTGTCATGCAAAGCCGCTGCCGCCGCCACTTCCGGATCCGGCGTCATCCTTGCTACAAGCATCATGACCTCGATCGGATGACAAATATAGGCCATGCCGTTTCCCTTCCTCTTCTGTCCCAGATGGGCCCTGGCGGCGAACTGAATGGCTTCCTCCATCAATCCGAACCGCTGGACAGCCTCATAATCCGTCAGGAAGAAAGGAAAATGCGGGATCAGATGACATTCGACCAGAGCCTTTTCCCGCCGGCAGAGCTCCTCGGGATCCACGATCTCCGCGTCATCCAGATCCAGGTCATAGTACCAGCAGTCCGGACAGCCCGAAGGATCGTCGCCTCCGTGCAGGGGACAGTCCTGACAGAGGACGTAGTCGTCTGCCCGAAGACCCTCTACAGCTCTGCAGTAATAGAAGCCCTCCTCATTGCGGAAAGCCGGATGACCGATGGAACTGTAGGAATAGCGTTCATTTTTTTCAAACTCTTTCACGCATTTGTCCTTTCATGGTCTGTATACTTCAAGATCAGAAATTTCTATAGAAAGCTGTCAGGCAAAAAGCTGTTAGGCAAACCTTATGTCCCGGCCGGATCCGTCAGCCTGCATTTACCTACAATTCTGACAGACACCGGATTTGCTTCATACGTTCGTAAGATTCCTGGGTACATAAGCCCGGATGTGGATCCCGTCCTCGCTGTAATCCTCTGAGAGTACCTGCCCCATCCTGTGGATCTGGTTTACCTTTGCCCCCTCCTGATAGGAGAAGGTCCGGTCGATCAGAACCCGGATCTCGCGAAGGACGTCCGAAATGGCATCCATCAGCTGGTCCAGGCCCTGGCCGTTTTTCGCAGAAATGGAAACCGTCCGCTCGGCCCGTCCGTCCATGCCGTGCAATGGATCCGTCAGCAGGTCGGACTTGTTGAAGGCGGTAATGACCGGCCGGCCGTTGATATCCAGCTCATCCAAGGTATCATAGACCACCTGGCGGTGCATGGGCCACTCCGGATCCGAGCCGTCGATCACATGCAGAATGATGTCGGCATAGGAAGCCTCTTCCAGAGTCGAATGAAAGGCCTCGACCAGCTGGTGGGGAAGCTTGTGGATAAAGCCGACCGTATCGGTAAAGAGAACCTTCTGGCCATCCTTGAGGCGGGCGCTCCGCGTGGTCGGATCCAGAGTTGCAAAAAGCTGGTCCTCTTCCAGGACGTCCGAATCGGTCAGCCGGTTCAGAAGGGTCGACTTGCCGGCATTGGTGTAGCCGACAATGGCCACGACCGGGATGCCGTTCTGCAGGCGCATCTTGCGGCCGGTCTCCCGGGACTTCTCCATCTCCCGGATCTCCCTCCGAAGCCTGGCCATACGGTTTCTGATGGCACGCCGGTCAGTCTCCAGCTTGGACTCGCCGGGACCCCGTGTTCCGATACCGCCGCCCTGACGGGAAAGGGCCTGGCCGAAGGAGCCTGCCAGACGGGAGCTCCGATAGGAAAGCTGGGCCATCTCGACCTGGATCTTTCCTTCCCTGGTGTGAGCATGAAGTGCGAAGATATCCAGGATCAGACTGGTCCGGTCCAGGACCTTGCCCCCGAGAATCTGCTCCAGATTGGCCATCTGGGCCGGGGATAATTCGTCATCCGAAAGGACACCGTCGATCCGGTTTCCCGCTGCCCGCTCGCCCTCGATATAGGCTGAAAGCTCTTCAATCTTGCCGCTGCCGAGATAGGTCCCCGGAATGGGGCTGTCCAGTCTCTGGACCACCCTTGCGACTGCCTCGCCGCCTGCCGTCTTCAAAAGCTCGGCAAGCTCATCCAGCGACTTGTCCGGTGCATAGTCCTGGCCGTAATCCACGGCAATCAGAATATATTTTTCACGATTCTCTGTTTCCTGGGTCAAACTGTATTTCTCCGCATTTTCAGGATCTATTCAAATCTTATTCAGGTCTGAATATTCTTAGTGTCTGAAGCATTTTCACATAGTTCTTTTTATACAGTTTTCTGCCGGTCCGGGCCCGCAGAAGTCCTGCATTTCACATACTTCTTTTTATACAATATGATAATTCCCGTCCTTGCTTTGTGCAAGCAGAAGCATACTAAGTATATACCCTTTTTGTCTTGAAATTTAACCAACGAGATTAGTCGAACTGAGATTACCTGATTTTCCTGATTTCATACCTCGGGATTGGAGATTTTCTTAAATCCCGTGGTATGATGTATTTTTTGTAGGCATTTTCCCGGATTCATGGTACTCTGAGATTGTAATATTTTATGGATTCCTGTGTAGAAAGACTGGAGAAATTTATACCGACACAGAAGTATCCTAAAAGATTCCCGGTCTGAAAACACAGGAAACCGATCCCCGTAGAGAAGCAAAAAGAGGTGAAGATTATGTACGGAGAAACCTATCAGGCGGTATCAAACGCCGCCAAAAACAAAGTTGGCTTCCTGAAGAAAAGTCCAGGCGGATACTTTGTTCATTCCATGCTCGCCGGAGCCTATATCGGATTCGGCAACATCCTGATCAATGTGATCGGCGGACTCCTCAAGGGAGCCCCGGCAACCAAGGTCGTCATGGGCTGTGCCTTCGGCATCGCACTGAGTCTGGTTGTCATCGCAGGCGCAGAGCTTTTTACCGGTAATACCCTGGTCATGACGGCCGGCCTGACCGAAAAGAAGATCTCCTTTGCCGAAGCGGTGAAGCTTCTTGTCATCTGCTGGTTCGGAAACCTCGCCGGTTCCGCACTGCTGGCTCTCTTCTTCCATTTTTCTGGCCTTTACACCGAACAGGCCCAGACCTTCCTGGCGACCGCCGCTGCCGCCAAGATGTCCGCTCCATTCCTCCAGCTCGTCATCCGCGGCATCCTCTGCAACATCCTGGTCTGCCTGGCTGTATGGTGCGGTTTTAAATGTAAATCGGAAAGCGCAAAGCTGATCATGATCTTCTGGTGCCTTTTCGCCTTCATTACCTGCGGCTATGAGCACTCCATTGCCAACATGACCCAGCTGACCCTTGCTCTCCTGGATCCGGCCGGCCAGGCCGTTTCCTTCGGCGGATGGATCTACAACCTCGCAGCCGTCACCCTCGGAAACATCATCGGCGGTGTCTGCTTTGTAGCCCTTCCCTACTATGCAGGAGCCAAGGTCGAGAAGTAAGTAAAAGGGATTCCAAAGAACCACAGCGATTCACTCGCCAGGTCTCCGGAATCCCTTGTTTAATTATGGTCTATATTTTCCAATCCAGAATCAGTCTGCATCCAGATACTTCTTCTTGACGAAGAAGTCCCAACCTCACTCCGCTTCCAGGTGCTTTTTCTTTGCGAAGAAATCCCTGGTCTCAAAGGCAACAACCGGTGACAGGGCAAAGAGTGCGATCATGTTCGGGATGGCCATGAGTCCGTTGAAGATATCCGCAATGGTCCAGACAGCGGATACAGTCATGTAGGGGCCTGCAAATACGGCTAAAATATAGAGCCAGCGGAAAATGCGGACCGGCTTTTTCTTTCCGCCGCTTAAGTAGGTGATGCAGCGCTCGCTGTAGTAATCCCAGCCCAGGATGGTCGTGAAGGCGAAGAAGATCAGGCAGATCATCAGAATGAAGGCCGAGAAGCGCTCCGGGAAGGGCAGGCCCTTCTGGAAAGCGTAGGTTGTGATGGCGACACCCTCGAGACCTTTGACCTTCCAAGCTCCGGTCAGAACGATGGAGAGACCGGTGATATTACAGATAATGATGGTATCGATAAAGGTTCCGGTCATGGAAACCAGGCCCTGGCGAACCGGTTCCTTGGTCTGGGCTGCGGCTGCAGCGATCGGGGCGGAGCCGAGGCCGGCTTCATTCGAGAAGATACCGCGGGCAATACCCTTCTGCATAGCGACCAGCATGGAGCCGACCATACCGCCGGTGAAGGCCTTGGGCGCGAATGCTGCCTTGCAGATCAGAGCAAAGGCTGCAGGGACCTTTGTAATATTAAGAAGGATTAAAAGAATACCAAAAACGAAATAGGTGATGGCCATGAAGGGAACGATGACCGAAGCGACCTTGGAAATTCTCTGCAGACCGCCGATGACAACCAGGGCTACCAGGATGGCTACCAGAAGAGAGGCAACAATCGTAACTCCGCTGTAGGATCCGATTCCGGGAATCTTGATCGGCTGATTTCCCGAAGGATTGAAGAAGTTATTGACAGCACTGACGATACCGTTGACCTGAGAGAAGGTTCCGATGCCGAAGAGGCCGACACACATGCCGAAGAAAGCGAAGATCTTGGCCAGCCATTTCCAGCGGGGACCCATACCTTTTTCGATGTACATGAAGGGTCCGCCCAGAGTCTTTCCGTCCTTGTCGATGTTCCGGTATTTGACAGCAAGAAGCGCTTCCGAATACTTGGTGGCCATTCCGAAGAAGGCTGCCAGGACCATCCAGAAGAGGGCTCCCGGTCCGCCGGTTCCGACGGCGGTTGCAACACCGACGATATTTCCGGTTCCGATAGTGGCAGACAGGGCTGTCATCAGAGCTCCGAAACTGGAAACCTCGCCCTCCTGGCCCTTCTCATTATGGAAGACCCAGTGGATAGCCAGAGGAAGTCTCCGAACCTGAAGGACTTTAGTCCGGATTGTTAAAAGGACACCTCCGACCAGAATCAGAGCCATCAGGGGCACACCCCAGACAGCATTGTCAATCTGTCCCAGAATATTGTTTATAGCGGTCCACATTTTTCTTTTTCCTCCCGTGCAGATGTACGATGATTTTCATCCTGTACCAGCCGGCTTTCCTGAACATTTCTGATCTGAATTCTTATACCTGAATATATATTCGAAGTGAATGAAGGTTCTCTATGCCTTCCACAGAGAATCGTGAAAAAAACCGCCGGCCTATGCCTTGGATAGCTGAAAAGTTTTCATCTGCCGAAAAACTTTTTTCTATCTTAGCACATAGCCGGCGGTTCGTGGTAATAAGTTCAAGGATATATATTAACAATTCTTATAT
>JAQYBF010000053.1 GCA_029338875.1 Lachnospiraceae bacterium | reverse complement strand
AGGTTTACGACCATCATGATACCGAAGTGGATCGGATTCATTCCGACCGATGTAACGATCGGCAGGAGGATGGGCGTCAGAATCAGGATGGCCGGCGTCGTATCCATGACCATGCCGACGATCAGAAGGAAGACATTGATCACAAGGAGTAGGACGATCTTATTGGTGAAGTGGCCAAGGATCCAGCTGCTCACGGTCTGCGGAACCTGCATGAGAGTCAGAACTCTCGAGAAAGCCACGGCCGCTGCCAGGATAAAGAGGATGGGTCCGTAGGTGTGAACCGCCTCGACGCAGATTCTCCAGATGTCCTTGAACTTCAGGGTCTTGTAGACGAAGATGCTGACGATCAGGGAGTAGAAGACGGAGATCACCGCAGCTTCGGTCGGCGATGCCACGCCGGAATAAATGCAGCCCAGGATGATGACCGGACTTAAGAGGGCCCAGAAACCTTCCCGGAGGACTCTGCCGAAACCCTTGCTGTGAAGCTCGTTGACCTTGGCATTGATCTTGTCCCGGTCCTCGCCGTTTTTCTTGCAGTAGACGATGGCATAGACCATGAGAAGTCCGCCGATCAGAAGTCCCGGAATGATGCCGGACAGGAAGAGGTCGCTGACCGACTGGCCCGAAGACGTCGCATAGATAATGAAAGGAATGCTCGGCGGAATGATAACGCCGAGACCTCCGGCGACAGCCACCAGGGCCGTGGAAAATTTCTTGTCGTAGCCGAGCTCGATCAGGAAGGGGATGGACATGGAGCCGACCGCCGCAACAGTTGCCGGCGCCGAGCCGGAAATCGCCCCGTAGAAGAGGCAGGTAACAATGACCGCGCAGGGAATACCTGCTGTCCGCTTTCCCAGGAAATAGGCGAAGACGTCGAAAATCTTCTGGGAGATCTGGCCGTGAGCCATGATGATGCCGGCCAAGACGAACATGGGAACCGCCAGAAGCGGGAAGCTGTCGATGCCGCCCAGCATGGACCGGATGACATAGGAGCCGCTGGCCGTAAAGCTCGGGTCAAAGAGTCCCGGAAGGACTGCGACGATTCCGAGAGAGATGGAAACCGGGATCGCAATCAAAAGACAGATGATGAAGATGAGAAATATAAACCCTACTGACATTTATCTGCCCTCCTTTGAATGCTGGTCTGCATTTGCCTCTTCCTGATCTTCCTCTGCAATCTCTGCCAGGGATTCGGCCAGGTTGCCTTCCTCGGGCTTCTTGACGTCCTTATTGAGAACGATCATCAGATTGATGACCCAGCGCTGAATGATGCGGGCTCCGCAGAGACAGAAGCAGACAAAAGGTGCCGACTGGACCCAGTACATAGGAATGCCGCAGGCCGGTGAGGTCTGGCCGGATTCGATTGTGGTCTGCAGATAGCGCCAGGAATATGGAATCAGAACTGCAAAGAAGAGAAAGGAAATGGTCAGATTCAGAAGCTTGAAGGCTGCTTCTCCACGCCGGGGAAAGATTTTGATGAAGTTATCCACCTTGATGGAAATGCACTTTCTGGTACAGAGGCTGACACTGATGAAGGCCGACCAGATAAAGAGATATCGGGTGATCTCCTCTGACCAGGACAGGGAATAGCCGAAGACATAACGGGCTATAACCTGAATAATCATGATCACGGCCATGGCCATGAGAAGAAGAACCATGAGGATCTCCTCCAGATTTTCCTCCAGATACTTTAAAACTTTCATAGGCATTACTACTCTCTACTACCCTATCTTTAAGTGACCCTTTTGCTTTATTATACTAAAGTATTTCACAAGAAAAAAGCCAAGATTGATAATAAGAAAGGGCACAAGTCCAAAGACATGTGCCCCGCTATTTAGCTTTTGTCAGACTGATAAAGAAAACTGATCAGCTGGCATTGTGGATCAGGTTCAGGATGGTATCCAGATCCTTGACATTCATCTGTCCGGGTGCGGAAACCTTGCCGACTGCACCGAAGGTTGCAGCGGAACCGAAGACTTCGCCCGAGAGACGGGAGATCAGGCCGGTGCCTGCCATGGACATGGTGATGATCGGGCGGTCTGCATAATCGTTTGCCATAGCCTCGGTTGCCTCAAGAAGAGTCAGAACATCCTTCTTGTTCTTCGGCATAACTGCGATCTTCGGAATATCAGCGCCCAGATCCTGCATCTTTCTGAGACGGTAAACCAGATCTTCCTTGGCCGGAGTCTTGTCGAAGTCATGATTGGATGCAACGACCTTGACACCGCACTTGTGAGCGGTCTCGATGATATCACGGACATAGGAATCACCGGTAAATGCCTCGACATCCACCAGGTCAACCAGACCGGTCATGGCGATCCGCTTGTTCAGCTCTACATAAGCATCCGGCTCGATTGCCTTCTCACCGCCCTCCTTGGAGGTACGGAAAGTGAAAAGGATGGGCTTGTCATCGCCAAGAGTATCACGAAGAGCCTTTGCAGTATCCTCGACTTCAGCGAAATTGAAAACGCCGTCGAACCAGTCGACACGCCACTCAACGATATCATAACGATATTCGGAGAAGGACTCGGCTGCCTTTACAATTTCTTCCTTGGTCTTTGCAACGATCGGAACAATGATCTTGGGAAGACCTTCACCAATGACTACGTTTCTTACTTTAACAGTATTCATATTTTTCCTCGTATTCATCAGAAGATTACTTGTCAAAAATTTACCTGTTATAGAATCCAGGAGATTCCACATACGATTTTAACCACATATGATTTCAGTAGGAATCTCCTGCTTGGTTTATATTTAGGCCTCGGCGTTAGCCTCAACCATCTTGGTGTATCTCAGGTTTACGAATACACCGAGAGCAACACCGATTGCGGTAAGAACAATGTTCATTACCATAACACCGGACGGACTCATCTTTGCAGCTGCGGTAAGAAGGGTGTAGTTGCAGAGAGAGGATGCGATCATAACGAGTGCTGTAACGGTTCCCTTGATCTTAGGGAAGAGCATGTTGCAGACTGAGGTTGCGATCTGAAGCAGTCCGCCTGCGCCTGCCCAGCCGATAACGAAAGCGCCGGCCTTCATCATGGTCTGTGTCGGAGCGATCATAACAAGGATCAGCATAAGCAGGCAGATGACCGGATAAATGACGATGAAACGGACATCCTTGATCTTTCTGGTCAGAAGTGCGGTTACGATCAGAGCCAGGATGGTTCCCAGGGAGTAGAAGGTCTGCATGATGGAAGGATCTGCCCAGCCGACATTGGTCTTGGCATAGTTCTGTGCACAGTTGAGCCAGAGCTGGAAGGTACCGGTACAGGTAAATCCGATCAGGATCATGGCAACACTCTCGAAGGAGAAGTGGGTATGCTTGAGACTTGCAATCAGGCCTTCCTTCTTCTCAGCCTTCTCATCGGAATCGGGAAGGGGTACGAAGAGGATCAGAACCAGAAGTACGATGTAGGCAATACCGCATACATAGAAGAGAGAGTTGTAGGTAACAAGACCTGCTGCAGTCTTTCCTACGGCTGCGCCGAGGAAGAAAGGCAGAAGCATCTGGGAGATTGCAATGAAGAACTTAATGCCCATGGTTGCAACACCGGGAGCCTTGTCGAAGATCTCTGCAACTGCCGGATAGATTCCGGTATCCAGGAAGGAGTTTGCGATACCGCCGACGATGGCGCAGATGTAAGCGATCTGATAGCCGCCGTGGGTTCCTGCATTGAAGGCCAAAGCCAGGCCGATAAGGTAGATGGCATAGGAAGCGCCGCCGATCACTACGGAAATACGACGTCCCAGCTTATCGGAAAGAGGACCTGCGAAAGGAAGGGCAACCAGACGTCCAAGTCCAAGGGCTGCAGAGATTGCTGTGATGGACATAGCCTCTACGCCCCAGCTTGCTGCAAGTGCTTCCTTGATCACGGACTGTCCGAGGATGGAACATCCTACGCCGTGAATGAAATAGTTAAGGTAGAGAATAAGTGCCGCGGGCAGATATTTTTTCTTTTCCATGAGTTTTTCTCCAATTTAATAAACTTTTCTTCGTTGGGGATTTCTCTCCGGCCGGAAGATGACTTCTGACCGGAGGGTCTATATTTGATAATTACTCGCCGTACTTGATGCCAAGGACTTCCTTCATGTGCTCGATCGGCATATCATGACCGGTCCAGAGCTTGAATGCTGCTGCGCCCTGGAAGAGCATCATGCCGTCACCGTTCATCCACTTGCATCCGACTTCATCAGCCATTTCAAGGAAACGGGTCTTCTTCGGAGCATATACGGTATCGGTAACGATCAGGTCCGGACGGAGATAGGAAGTATCCGGAAGCCAGGTCTCGCCGACATGGGGCTTCATGCCAAGGCCGGTTGCATTTGCAAGAAGATAGGAGCTGTCGATTTCTTTTCTCAGCTGATCCAGATCTGCCAGGTCATAAAGGTGAGCCTTGCAGCTGGTCTGCTCGTTGATCTTCTTTACGGTCTCCTCTGCCGGTGCCCAGAACTCATCCTTACGGTTGAAGATGGAGAGTTCAGCGACTCCGTCCAGAGCTGCCTGGATCTGAATGGCCGTGCCTGCGCCGCCGCAGCCGACGATGGTCATCTTCTTTCCGATGACATCGATGCCGTAGTCCTTCAGGGACTGCATGTAGCCGATGCCGTCTGTGGTGTAGCCCTTGAGATGGCCGTTCTTGTTAACGATGGTATTGACTGCGCCGGACATCTCGGAAGCCTTGTCCAGCTCATCCAGATACTTGCCGACTCTGGTCTTGTTCGGCATGGAAATGTTGGAGCCGACAAACTTCATGGCGCGAAGTCCGGTGATGGCGTCCTTCAGTTCCTTCTCCTGCTCTTCCTCGGTGTCACCCATACCAACCTCGAAAGCCAGGTATGCATAGTCCAGTCCCTCATAGGCAAATGCCTCGTTCTGCAT
>JAQYBF010000052.1 GCA_029338875.1 Lachnospiraceae bacterium | reverse complement strand
ATATGATTCATGTAGTGATCCTTTTTTACCTTATCAAAGAAGATTTCTTCCCTATGATGTTCCTTCTCGTATTCCCCGACAGAGACCAAAAATCCCGATGTGCCACAAGCCGGGTCACATACAACTTCGTCCGGGCCCGGCTGCATCAGCTCAACCATCATCTTGATGATGTGTCTCGGTGTCCGGAACTGTCCATTTACGCCGGAATTTGCCAGTTTAGACAAGAGATATTCATAAACATCTCCGCGGACGTCTGTCTCTTTCAGGCCGCTCATCTGCTGATAGAGCTCATCCATGGCGTCCACGATCTTGGACAGCATTAGGGGTGTCGGGACCTTGAAGATCGCATCCTGCATGTATTTTGCATAGGCGCTTTCCTTATTTCCGTGCAGGTCCTTGATAAAGGGAAATACCATCTCCTGCATAACGGCATACATTTTCTGCGCCGGGAAATCGTGGAAAACAGACCACTTGAGCTGTGATCCATCGACGACACGATCTCCGATCTTAACTTCCCCTGCAAAGATGCTTTCATAGGGAAGACCCAGCATTGCGCTTTCTTTGGCATGCAGGTTATCACTGTCATCCAGGTCATGAATGAACATGAGATATGTCATCTGCTCAATGACATCCAGTGGATTGGTAAGTCCTCCTGTCCAGAAGATTTCCCATAAGCCATCGATTTTATTTTTCAGTTCACCTGTAATCATGTAGTCCTCCCTGAATTATTCCTCATTATCCCAATTCCAGCGATATTTCGTATATCGTCCGCCACCAATTTTAAGAATCTTGTTTTCCTTCTGGAGTTTGGAAAGATTTCTCTGTATCGTTGCCTGACCGATATTGGAAATTCCTTTTGTTTCTCAGAATATGCCGGCATCAGCCATCAGTTTTCCATCCGAAATTTCCCGCCTCCCAGATCTGAAAAGCGGCTCTGGAAGAAGGCATGGGTCAGGCGGATCAGATCCAGGGTATCATAGACGCCGGCTGTCTCGTAGGATGAGTGCATGGAAAGCTGGGGCAGGCCGATATCTACCGTATTCAGGGAGATGTGAGCATTGGAAATATTGCCCAGAGTCGACCCTCCAGCCATATCCGACCGGTTGGTGAATTCCTGAAGAGGAAGCTCCTCTCTCTGGCAGAGATCCCGGAAGACTGCAGCGGAAACGCCGTCTGTCGTATACTTCTGGTTGGCATTATATTTCATCACGATGCCATGGTTCATGAGGGGCCGGTTGACCGGATCCGCCTTGTCCATGTAATTCGGATGAACAGCATGGGCATTGTCGCAGGACAGCATGAAGGAATTGGCAAGGGCCCGGCGGAAGGCTCCTCCCTCCAGCCCTGCCGCCCCGGCGATCCGCCAGAGGATATCGGAAAGGAAGGTCGAATCGGCTCCCTGCTTGGTTCCTGATCCCACTTCCTCATTATCGAAGATGGCAAGGACCGGCACCGTGTCCTTGTAATTTCTCTGCCCGTCACGGCAGGCTTTTAAGAAGCCCGTCAGATTCGAAAAGCCGCACTGGAGATCATCCAGATGACCGGCGGAAATATACTCCCTGTCGGCGCCCCAGATACTGCCCCGCCCTCTGACATAGAGGAAGAGGTCATGGCCCAGAATATCTCCGGGCTTTACTCCGGCCGCATCGGCCAGAATCTCCTTCAAATGGCCCTTTGCCGTCTCATCGCCCAGGATTGGCAGAAGCTCCTTCTGGGGATTCAGGTCATGGCCCTTATTGGCCTCACGATCCATGTGAATGGCCAGGCTTGGAATCAGACATAGATCGCGGTCTACATTTACCAGGGCTGTCCGAATGCCATTGTCTCCTTCCCGGACCAGAAGGCGGCCGGCAATGGAAAGGGGCCGGTCGAACCAGGGCCGCATAAGCATGCCGCCGTATTTCTCGACATTCAGCATGGTGTAGGCACCGGCTTCGGTCATCTCCGGGTTGGCTTTGACCTTGAAGGCCGGCGAGTCGCTGTGTGAGGCCGCGATCTGAAAGCCGTGCAGGCGGCTCGGATCCTCGGGCATGCGAAAGGCCAGAATCGAAGATTCGTTCCGGAGGACGAAATACAGACCGCCCGGCTGAAGGTTCCAGTCCAGGCTCTCGTAAAGCTCGTGGAAGCCGGCCTCGGTCAGCCTCTTCCGCACCTGATCCACGGCCTGAAAGGCAGTCGGCGAGGCCTGAAGGAAGTCCAGAAGTTCTGCGCTGATGCGAAGGGCTTCTTGTTTTTCTTTCGGGTCGCGATTTATTTCTTGATTCTGATTCAATACTCTATTCTGTTCCTGATCTTTTTCCTGATTCATCTTCTGCTCCTGCTGCATTTCCGATAGATTTCTTTCTGATTCTATATAATCCGCGCGCTTTCCTCATTGCACTTTTTATTGCGTCTTTTGATCAGCCTACAACCTTCCAGTGCTTATCCTCGTGATTCAGTACCTCGCAGCCATCCTCGGTCACCAGAACCAGATCCTCGACACGGACGCCGAAACGGCCCGGCAGGTAGACGCCAGGCTCAATGGAGAAGATCATGCCCGGCTGGCAGACCTTATCGCTGGCCGAGCTCACGTCACCCTTCTCATGGTCGGTCTGGCCGATGAAGTGACCCAGTCTGTGGTTGAAATATGGACCATAGCCGGCTTCGGTGATCAAATCTCTGGCGGCTTTATCGAGGTCGGAAAGCCTGATGCCCGGGCGGATCAGACTCTCCGCCTTCTCATTGGCAAAGCGGACCAGATCGTGGACCTTTGCCTCTTCTTCGGTCGGTTGTCCGGCAAAGAAGGTTCTTGTCATGTCCGAACAATAGCGGTCCTTTTTGCAGCCCATGTCAAAGAGAACGCACTGGCCCTCCTTTAACACAGTGTCGTCCGGCTCATGATGGGGATCGGCCGCATTGGCTCCGAAGGAAACAATGGTGGTAAAAGAGGGGCCCTGGGCTCCTTCTTTTACATATTCCCGGTCGATGAAGGAGGCAACTTCTTTTTCGGTCATGCCGATCTTCACATAGTCTCTGGCCCTTCGGTTGACGAGATCATTGATGCGGGAAGCTTCCTTCATTTTCTGAATCTCGTCAGAATCCTTGATGGCTCTGCAGTCATCCAGACAGTCTGAAGAAAGAACCGGAGTAAGGCCCGGGCATTTTTCCATCAGAGGAATCAGAAAACCGGCCGGCCAGGTCTTGTCGATTCCGATTGTACCAGTCTTTTCGATCCGGTCCGCGATCATCTGCACAGCATCATCGGAGTCCGTATGCCAGACGACTTCCGGGAGATCCGGCTTTTCTTCGGGAGAAGGAATATTGAAGAGCCGGTTGGCAAAAAGGATGGGTTTACATTTGTCAGAAATATAGAGTGCCCAGAGACGCTCGTAGGGTTCGTTGGCGATGCCGGTCAGGTACCAGATGGAAGCCGGATCGCTTACCAGGATCTGGTTGAGATTGTGTTTTTTCATTTCATTCAGGACACGTTCCATTCGGGTCATAAGTTCACACTTTCTATTAAACGAAAAAGAACCGGCCCGGGGCTTAAAGAAAACCCCAGGGGCCGGCCCCAAAATTTTATGATGATAAACTCTGATGACAGACTGTTGATCAGAAATCACCGGAGATCATCCGATATCAAAGGTCATCTATTACTTTCCGGGATACTTGATTGCGGAATAGATGTCATACTGGGAGAGACGCTCTCTACCCTTCAGGCCTTCAAGTTCCATAACGAAAAGCATCTTTACGACTTCGCCGCCCAGCTTCTCAACCAGCTTTGCAGCAGCCTCGATGGTGCCGCCGGTTGCAATCAGGTCATCGACCAGGACAACCTTCTGACCCGGCTTGATGGAATCCTTATGCATCTCGATGGTTGCGGAGCCGTATTCCAGATCATAGGTCATGGAAACCGTCTCTGCAGGGAGCTTGCCTTTCTTACGAATCAGGGCAAAAGGCTTGTGAAGATTGTAAGCCAGGGGAGTTCCGAAAATGAATCCGCGGGACTCGGTACCTGCGATTACATCGAAATCGATGCCCTTCAGCGCATCCTGCAGAGAGTCGATTGCCAGTTTAAATCCATCCGGATCCATCAGAATTGTGGTGATGTCGCGGAACATAATACCCTTTTCCGGGAAATCCGGGATTGTACGAACATAATCTTCAAGTTTCTTTGCCATGATATCCTCATTTCTACATCTCTTAACAGCTCTCTTCTGAGAGTCCACTACGATGTTCTGCTGTCAGTGCAGGCTGTAATCTCAATACAGAAATCCCGAAAATCTCGGCAGCTGCATTCAAAAATGCTGTCTGGGATTCACTGGAACACATGCGCCGAACTGCCTCATTTAGAGTACATTTCCAGGCCAGTATTGTCAAGGCAGGCAAGCCTACAATTGCCTTGAAATGTAGACCATTCGCAATCTGATCCAGTCCGGTCCGATGTCCGTATGACAGACATTTCAAAATCCGATTCGGCTCCGTCAGAGGTCGGTACTTTTATGCCTTTCCGGAACCAATTCCGCCTGCCGGTGCCTTCATCAGGTCCTCCTTGACCTTCTCCAGGACTTCAGGAAGTTCGCGGATGTCATTGACCCGGTATTCGGCCTCCGGCACCTTGCCGAAGCCATAGGCTGCATGAATGAAGACCGCTCCGGCTGCAACGGTTGCAATATAGTCATCCTCGATATCACCGATATAAATCGAATCCGTCAGGTGATTTCTCCTGGCCAGAATCCGGATATTCTTATCCTTACCCTTGTTGTTATCTCCGAAGCAGAGATGATCCTGGAAGTATTTTCCCAGGCCGCTTGACTGGAAGAAGGCTTCGATATAGCCCTTCTGGCAGTTGGAGACAATATAGAGCGGCATGATCTGTGACACCTTTTTCAGGGTTTCTTCAAGACCGTCATAAAGCTCCCCGCCATGCTCGGAAAGATAGGTGTTTTCGTAGGTCATGCATTCCTTCATAACTGAATCCGAAAGGCCAAGCTCCTTCTGAATGTAGGTCATGGTCTTTCCCATGACCCCCTGGACATCAGACCGGCTGACAGACTGACGTTCTACTTCCGGGTGCCGGTTCAGAACCTCGGTCCAGCTTGCCGCCACATTCTCGGAGGAATCCCAGATGGTGCCGTCCATATCAAAGATCAGACCCGGATGGCGGATGGCTGACAGGTCTCCTGCTGCCATCTCGTGAGTATCCCTTGTCTTCGGATCCTGGGCAATGACCATGCCGCTTTTCTCAGAAAGGACTACGAATTCACGGTCGGGCGCATAGACAGATGTGACAAGATCGCCAGGACGGAAGTGCCCGGGCTCAGCGGAAGCCTGGGGAATCATCTCTATTTTCTCAGAATCTGTATGGACTGGCGATTCCAAATCCGGCTCGGATTGTTCTATACCGGAATTTTCTTCCTTTGAAGTCTCATTTCCATTTTTCTCTTTGGAAACTGCTTCAGTGGCTTTCTTTATAGTTCCTTTTCCGGACTTTTTCTTTGAAGTTTCTTTCCTATCGCTCTTCTCGGAAACCTCTTCCTCTGGATCTCGGGAACTGTTCTTCTCCTCCGACTTCTCGGCGATCTGGTCGATCTCCGAAAGAATCTGATCGGACGAGGCCAGCTGATAACCGGACGGTCCTTCCATGTCAAAAAGAGACATCTGTCCTTCGACTTCGCTTTTCGACTTTTGCATTTCTCTTCCCTCTATTTGGATTTAAAATTCTATCTGATTGAATTCTGATTGAATCAACAGGAATTTCTGTCGAAATCCTCTTTTCTTTGCAATCAGCAGTACTGTCTGTATTTTACCATAGCCAAAAGAAGGGCGCAAAAAAACCGCCCCGGGAAAATACCCGGGACGGTTTTCATTTACTTATCCGAGGAATCCGATTCGGATTTCCGAATTATTTGCTCTGCTTCAGAACAGCCTGTGCTGCTGCAAGACGAGCAATCGGAACTCTGAACGGAGAGCAGGATACATAGTCAAGTCCGATGGAGTTACAGAACTCAACGGAGGAAGGATCTCCGCCGTGCTCACCGCAGATACCGATGGACATGTCCGGACGAGTCTTACGTCCAAGCTCAACGGCCATCTTCATCAGCTTGCCGACACCATCCTGATCCAGCTTAGCGAACGGATCATTCTCAAGGATCTTGTTGTCATAGTAAGCATTGAGGAACTTACCGGCATCATCACGAGAGAATCCGAAGGTCATCTGAGTCAGATCGTTGGTACCGAAGCAGAAGAACTCTGCATCCTTAGCGATCTCATCAGCGGTCAGAGCTGCTCTCGGGATCTCGATCATGGTACCAACCTTGTACTGAAGGTCAACACCTGCAGCCTTGATCTCAGCATCAGCAGTCTCAACGATGATATTCTTAACGAACTTCAGCTCCTTCTCGATACCTACAAGAGGA
>JAQYBF010000051.1 GCA_029338875.1 Lachnospiraceae bacterium | reverse complement strand
ACTTCGTCCAGCGTCTGTGGACGCATTCTGGCGGCAAGGGGAGCTTCATTTTCTTTCCGGTTTGTGGCTGCATATTCAAAAAGGTCCATATGCTTCGTCTCCTTAACATGGAATTCTGACTCCATTTTACAAGCCCGGGGTCCTTCCTACAATGATTTATGCGGAAGAATAAAAGATTCTCTTTGACTTCTACTCCTCTCCAAAAGAGTTACAGCTTTGCCGTAAATGCCGGTGCAGGACCATAATGATTGAACAGCCATCCGCTGTACCACTCAACGATTCCAGTGAGTGAAGCAGCCGAAAAGCTCGTTATGCCATATCTTCTTCCTCTAAAGTTTGCTGAAACTCTGCTCGCCCAAAAATACCTGTACCAGGCACCAGTCGATTCACCTCGATTCTGCTAACAGACAAAATTTTTCTCTTCAGCCTGAAGATAAAAGAAAACGCACCCCATGGCAATGAATCTGCCATAAGATGCGTTTTTTACCGGGTAAGTTACAATTTTCAATTTCTTTTGAGCAAACAGAGGACTTCGCAATTCGGAGTTTGTGGGAACATGTCCACCGCAGCCATCCGGACCGGATGATAGCCAGCTTCTTCCATGACCGGGAGGTCTCTGGCCAGACTGGTCGGCTTGCAGGAGATATAGAGGATCTCATCGACACCATAGGCCAGAATCTTGGTCAGAGCCTTGGGGTGTACCCCGTCTCTGGGCGGATCCAGAACGATCATGTCCGGCTTCTCTTCAATGGTATCCAGAACCTTCAGGACATCTCCGCAGAGGAAGCGGCAGTTTTCAATTCCGTTTTCTCTGGCATTGACCTTGGCTGCTTCCACAGCCTCGGGGATAATCTCCACGCCGACAAGATTCCTGGCACTGGGAGAAAGAATCTGGGCAATAGTTCCTGTCCCGCTGTAGAGATCGAAGACTGTCTTATCTGCAAGGATGCCGGCCTGAGCAGCCTTGTCATCGACCTGACCTGGATTACCTTCGATCTGAGCTTCCTTATCACCGGCCTGGCTATGAAGTACATAGCTCCTGGCCAGACGATAGAGCTCCTCTGCTCCGAGTGAGTTGGTCTGGAAGAAGGAAAAGGGCGTGATCTTGAAATGCAGACCAAGCAGTTCTTCTTCGAAATAGCCCTGTCCGTACAAGATGTCAGTCCCCTCATCAATGACCACATCGGAAATCCGGTCGTTTTTCGTGTGCAGGATCCCGGTCAGGCTGCCCTGCCAGGAAGCCTGGAGGAGAAGGTCCTTCCAGCCGGTCAGGATCTCCTCCTCGCCGTCCACGGGCTGGCTTGTCGTCACAAGGTCCAGAAGAATCTGCCCGGTCTTCTTGGCCTTCCGGACCAGAAGATGGCGGAGATAGCCTTCGTGGCTGTTCCGATGGAAGAAATGTAGACCAACCTCCCGGAAGTAGTCACGGGTCAGGCGGACCGCCTGGCGAAAGTCCCTGTCCACGATCCGGCAGTCTGATGCATCCACGATATCGTAAAAGCTTCCTCTCTTATGCATGCCAAGTTCCAGAGGCCCGTCCTTGACGCTGTCTCCGAAGGAGAATTCCATCTTGTTCCGGTATTCCTTACGCTCGGGACTGGGCAGAATCCCCTCAAAAAGGTCCTGATAACGCTCTTCGCCGAGAACCGGTGCAAAAAGGTCTAAGAGCATATCTTCCTTCAGCTTCAGCTGGTCTTCATAGGGAAGGGTCTGGTACATGCAGCCGCCGCAGGCCGGATAGGAGGGGCAGACCCTGTTCGTGTCCGCAAAAGGATACTCCTTCGGTCCCTGCTTAATCACTTCAACCAGGCTGCCCTCCGGATTTCCGTGCCGCATCTTGGCAACCCGGACCGAAAGCGTCTGGCCCGGGATGGCATTCTTGACCCGGATGGTCATGCCAGTATCCTCCGGCTCGGCACCTTCTGTCACCCGGCAGATGGCCCGATTGGGGAAATGAAGTCCCTCTGCAACGACCTGTACAATCTGTCCCTTTTTCATTTTTTGTCCCTTCTCTTACGATATCTGATGAATCTCTATGCAAGTGCCCTGTAATTCCTAACCAGCCTTTCTGACAGAACATTTATGGCTTTCTTCCTTCAACAGAGATTCCTCTTCCAGCGTCAAAAAATCCCATGAGATAGACTATATCCCATGGGATCCTTCCTTTATTCATAACTCCTGCTATAACGATAGATTCCGACTGACTTCCCCTCGAATCAGTCCTCCGGCTCATCCTCGTCTTCGAACTCATCCGCATTGTCGTCATCGTCGTCATCGTCTGCGGTACCGAAAGCCTCGTCCAGATCATCCGTATACTCATCATCGAGTTCCGGGCGGAAATAACGGTAGATCGCATAGGCTGCTGCGCAGATAACGGCGATTACTCCAATGACAATCAGAATCCTGCCAAGCACATTTTTCTTCTTCATAGTAAGATCCTCCTGAAAAACATTACCTCACGACTATAGGACGTCCGATCTAAAGACCTTCCTCTTTTTTCTAAGATAGGCAAATTATAGCATACCTGTCAGATTTTCACCAGCTTTGCAAAGCTTGCAAACATTTTCTTTACGCCGGCCCGGTCGAATTCGACAGTCACCTCATAGTCCCGGCCGCCGTCTGCGATCTTCGTGACTGTTCCCTCGCCGAACTTCTGATGGCGGACCCGGTCGCCGACGCCGTAATCCAGGGGATTCTTCTGGATCTTCGTTCCCATGGTCCTCTTGCCGTAGGACATGGCGGCAACGGGTTTGCGCGTGGTCTTCCGATAGGACAGGGCCTCTCTCTGCTGGGCCTTAATGGCCATGGCGGCCTTTCCCATGCTCTTCCCGTCGACCGCATCCGTCTCAGGATCGAAGCTGAAGGGATCGGTCTTCTTCGGAATATAGACCTCGCCGTCTAAGAGTTCCTTCGGTATCTCACGAATGAATTCCGAAACAGATCCGTACTGCATCTCTCCACGGACCATCCGCATACGTGCCATGGTCATGGTCAGCTTCTTTTTGGCCCGGGTGATGCCGACATAGCAGAGCCGCCGCTCTTCTTCCATCTCGGCATTGTTGTCATCGGCGGTCATGGACATGTAACTCGGGAAGAGTCCGTCCTCCATGCCGGCCATATAGACATAGGGGAATTCCAGACCCTTGGCACTGTGCAGAGTCATCAGGACCACATAATCCGTGGTCTCTTCCAGATTGTCGATGTCGGCAATCAGAGCGACCTCCTCAAGGAAGCCGGACAGGGTCGGTTCCTCGGCGCTGTCCTGATAGGTCACGGCCTTACTGATCAGCTCATCGATATTTTCCAGTCTGGCCCGGCTCTCATCTGTGTTCTCCGCACGGAGATTCTCGGCATAGCCGGTCTTCTCGATGACGGTCTTCAATAAGGACGGTACCGACATCTCCGAGGCATTGGTCCGAAGCTCTTCGATAAAGTCTGTAAATTCTTTGATTTTACCCGCTGTCCGACCCAGAGTCGGAATCCGATCGGCGGCCTCTAAGGCCTCATAGAAACCATAGCCGTTGGCCTGGGCGAAAACGGCCACCTTCTGCAGGCTGGCTGCTCCGATTCCCCGTCTGGGGATATTGATGATCCGGCGGACCGCCAGCTCATCCGAAGCATTGTCAACGGTCTTTAAGTAGGCGATCAAATCCTTGATCTCCTGTCTCTGGTAGAAGTTGACACCGCCGACAATCCGGTAGGGGATATTCTCACTGACCAGCTTTTCCTCGATCATACGGGACTGGGCATTGGTCCGGTAGAGAACCGCGCAGTCGCCATAGCTGCATTCCTGCCGGTAGACCTTTCCCTCTATATCCAGGGCGATGAACTGGGCCTCCTCATAGCCGCTGTCGAACTCACGAAAGGAGATTTTCTCGCCCTTTGGATTCTCTGTCCAAAGCGCCTTATCTTTCCGCCCGCGGTTATTGGCGATCACGGCATTGGCCGCATCCAGTATCACCTGGGTGGACCGGTAGTTCTGCTCCAGCTTTATGACCTTAGCATCCGGGAAATACTTCTCGAAATTCAGGATGTTATAGATATTGGCCCCGCGGAACTTGTAGATAGACTGGTCGTCATCGCCGACCACGCAGAGATTCTTCCGGGATCCTGCCAGAAGGCGGACAAATTCAAACTGAGCCGTATTGGTATCCTGGTACTCATCGACCATGAGATACTGGATCCGATTCTGATAATAGGTCAGGACATCGGGCGAGGTTTTGAAAAGCTCGACCGTCAGCATGAGGATATCATCGAAATCCAGGGCATTGTTCTGACGAAGGCGGGACTGGTATTCCCGGTAGACCTGGGCCTCCCGGACCTTGATAAAGTCTCCCTGAGCCTGATTCATGTAGGTCTCCGCATTGATGAGCTCATCCTTGGCGGAGGAAATCTTATTTAAGAAGGTCTTCTCCTTAAAGCGCTTGGTGTCGATCTCCATATCCTTGCAGATCGATTTCATCAGAGACTTCTGGTCGTCCGTATCATAGATGGTAAAATGCGGATCGTAGCCGATTCGGTCAATAAAACGCCGGAGGATCCTGACGCAGGCGGAATGGAAGGTCGAGACCCAGACCTGGTCCGAGCCGTAGCCGACCAGGCTGTCAATCCGTTCCCGCATCTCTCTGGCTGCCTTATTGGTGAAGGTGATGGCCATGATCCGATAGGGAGGAACTCCCAGATCTCCGATTAGATGGGCAACCCGGTGGGTTAAGACTCTGGTCTTTCCCGAGCCGGCGCCGGCCAGGATCAGTACCGGTCCCTCGGTCGTTCTTACTCCGATCTTCTGCTCCTCATTTAAACCCTTGAATAAATCCTGACTCATTTCTCGCCCTCCAGGCGGTCCAATACCAGTTGATAGCCATCATCCCCGTAGTTCAGGCACCGGTTGACCCGGCTGATGGTTGCTGTCGATGCGCCCGTCTTTTCGGCGATATCATGATAGGTCTGATCCTTTTTCAGCATGCCTGCCACCTGAAAGCGCTGGGTTAGGGATTCCAGCTCGTTGATGGTGCAGAGATCCTCGAAGAAACGATAGGCCTCTTCTCTTGTTTTCAAAAGGAGAATCCCGTCCATGAGACGGTCACTCTCTTCATTTCTGATCGTTTTACTCACAAAATCCCTTTCCTAAATAATAGGTCAAAGAATCGTCACGCCCTTGCTTTCTGCATAGGCAATAACGGAATCAGGCCATACAGATACCTGAACCTCACCGATATGAGCTTTCCGGAGGAAAAACATGCAGAGACGGGACTGACCGATGCCTCCGCCGATCGTATAAGGCAGACGCTTTTCGATGACTGCCTTCTGGAAAGGAAGCTCCTTCCGCTCCGGACAGCCGGCCTTGTCCAGCTGTTCCTGAATCGAATCCTCATCGACACGGATACCCATGGAGGAAAGCTCGAGGGCAATGTCGAGAACCGGATCATAGACCAGGATGTCTCCGTTTAATTTCCAGTCATCATAGTCCGGAGCTCTGCCATCGTGAGGCTCGCCGGAAGCCAGCTTGTCACCGATCTCCTCGATGCAGACGGCACCCTTGGCCTTTACGATCTCGTACTCTCTCTCCTTCACGGTTTTTCCGGGATAGAGATCCTCAAGCTCCTGGGAAGTGATGAAGAAAATTGACTCCGGCAGGATGCAGTGAATATAGTCATAGAGATTGGACATGTGCTTTTCAGTCAGACGGATGGCTTCGTAGACGCTCTTTACAGTCTCGCGGAAGGTCTCCTTGGTCCGCATCTCCTTGGTGATGATCTTCTCCCAGTCCCACTGGTCGACATAGATGGAATGGATATTGTCGGTATCCTCGTCTCTCCGGATGGCATTCATATCCGTATAGAGACCCTCGCCGATATTGAAGCCGTAGCGGCCCAGGGCATAGCGCTTCCACTTGGCCAGGGAATGAACAATCTCCAGCTGACGGTCGTCCTGCTCCCGTACACCGAAAGCGACCGGGCGCTCCACGCCGTTTAAGTTATCATTGAGTCCGGATTCGGGCCTTACGAAAAGAGGCGCCGTTACCCGGTGTAAATTCAGCTCTGTTGCCAGAACCTGCTGGAAGAAATCCTTGACTGCCTTGATGGCAATCTGGGTCTCCTTCAGGTTGAGGGCTGACCGATAGCCCTCGGGAATTACGATTTCTGCCATGATCTTTCTCCTTATCCTCATATACTCTTATTCTTCTTCGACAGAAGAATTTTGATAGAATCCCGGGAAAAATTCTGCTGAAATCCCGGGATCTGCTCTGATTAGAGTTCGCAGGTTCCGACGGTTCTCGGGAAAGGAAGGACGTCACGGATATTGCCCATACCGGTCAGATACATAACGGCTCTCTCGAAACCTAAACCGAAGCCAGCATGTCTGGTGGAGCCGTACTTTCTCAGATCCAGATAGTAATCATAGGTCTCTTCCTTCATACCGAGTTCATGGATTCTCTGCAGGAGCTTGTCGTAATCATCCTCACGCTGGGAACCGCCGATGATCTCGCCGATGCCGGGAACCAGGCAGTCCATGGCTGCAACGGTCTTGTTGTCCGGATTCAACTTCATATAGAAGGCCTTGATTTCCTTCGGATAATCGGTAACAAAGACCGGACGCTTGAAGATCTGCTCGGTCAGGAAGCGCTCATGCTCGGTCTGGAGATCGCATCCCCAGTAAACCTTGAAATCAAACTTGTCGTTATGCTTCTCCAGCTCCTTGACGGCATCTGTATAGGTGATACGGCCGAAATCGGAGGAAGCCACATGCTGAAGACGCTCGAGAAGTCCCTTGTCTACAAACTTGTTAAAGAACTCCATCTCTTCCGGAGCATGCTCCAGTACATAGTTGATGACATATTTCAGCATGTCCTCAGCAAGCTCCATGTCGTCCTCGAGATCTGCGAAGGCAATCTCCGGCTCGATCATCCAGAACTCTGCGGCATGTCTGGTGGTGTTGGAATTCTCGGCACGGAAGGTCGGCCCGAAGGTATAGATCTTGCCGAAGGCCTGGGCAAAGGTCTCGCCCTGGAGCTGGCCGGATACGGTAAGATTTGTCATCTTTCCAAAGAAGTCCTTGGAGTAGTCGACCTGACCGTCCTCGGTCTTCGGAATATTGTCCAGAGGCATTGCTGTTACCTGGAACATCTCGCCTGCGCCCTCAGCGTCCGATCCGGTAATGATCGGAGTATGAACATAGACGAAGTCTCTCTCCTGGAAAAACTTGTGAATGGCATAGGCTGCCAGAGAACGTACACGGAAAACGGCCTGGAAGGTATTGGTCCTGGTTCTTAAGTGAGGGATGGTCCGTAAGTATTCCATGGTGTGACGCTTGTTCTGAATAGGATAATCCGGTGTGGAATCACCCTCGACGTCAATCTTTTCCGCCTGAACTTCGAAGGGCTGCTTGGCATCCGGTGTCAGGACCAGTTTTCCGGTCACAATAACTGCGGCGCCGATATTCAGATGAGCGATCCGGTCGAAATTTTCCATCTCATCATGATAGACAACCTGAAGCATCTTAAAGAAGGTTCCGTCCGACAGATTCAGGAAACCGAAATTCTTGGAGTCACGGTTGTTTCGAACCCAGCCGCCTACCGTAATTGTCTTGTCTGCATACTTTTCTGTCTCTCTGTAGAGAGATCTGATTTCCACTAAATCCATCTTACTTCCTCCAGTTCTGATTCATTCCTTGCTTTCACACTTTCGCAGAATGCAGTATGAAAGCGGATACACGTTTTTAAGTGTAATACATGAAATCAACGAATTCAAGAGGGAGTTCCGGGCCGGAGCAGGGCTTCTCTAAACGAAAAATTCACTGCTGGCAGAACTTCACTGTAATGCTTCTCCCGGATCAGGCGGAGATAACGCATAGGCGTCATGCCCGCATAATGGGTAAAATTCCGGATGAACTGGGGCTGATCATAGTAGCCCAGCATGACGGCCGCATCGGTCATCTTTTCCGGAGCCCCATAATTCAGGTATTTGAGGGTCCGCTGAAACTGGATGATCTTGCAGAAAGTCTTGGGAGAAAATCCCATTTCATCCAGAAAGACCATGTTGATATAGCGTTCCGAATAACCGGTTTCCTTTTCCATCTCATGAATGCGGACCCTTCCGTCCGATTCATAGACACGCTTTTTCACGGCTTCGACCAGAGATTTCTTTCCAAAAGGTTCTTCCTTCTTTGAATATCTCTGATAATAATCCAGGAAAACCACCATCCTCTGGTCAAAGGTAGCTGCGGCTGCCATATCATCCAATAAGGAATGATCTCCTGCGAGAATCTCTTCCAGGGGAAGTTCTCCTCCGGTCAGATCCCGGGTGGTCACAGTCAGAAGACTGGTCTGAACGCCCGGCATGAGGCGGACTCCGAAGATCCGCTCGCTGTGATTCTTTACCTTCTCCTTATATTCCGTTGTGGTTCCGCCCACCCTGGCCCGCAGGACTCCGGTAAAGAGATCATAGCCGAAAATCAGATCAATGCATCCGTCCGGGACGATCCGTACTGTCTGGCCATCCATCATCTTAAAGGTATAGAAATGGGAAATCCCGTCTTTTACAAGGATTTTCTGATAGAAGTCAGAGGAATCGATTACAAAGTAAGGCTGACAGGTGTACAGCCGATCTTCTTTCCAGCTCATGCTTCCTCCTTTCCTTCCTTTTCTCCTACGAAAAAAGACGCCCGGCCGGTTCTTTCGAACCGATCCGGACGTCTCTGCCCTTCTGTTTATGTTAGTAGCATACAACCGAAAGGATTTAGAAAATTGTATAAATCAGAACCCTATGGGTTCTTCGACCGAAAAGTCCTATATTTTTCAGGCCTCTTCTCCGAAGAAAAGCTTCAGATCATCATCGACGCTTCCGATTCCGGCGATGCCGAAATTGTCTACCAGAACCTTTGCGACATTGGGGGAAAGGAATGCCGGAAGAGTCGGTCCAAGGTGAATGTTCTTTACACCGAGGTAAAGGAGGGCCAGAAGAACGATGACAGCCTTCTGCTCATACCATGCGATGTTGAAGACAATGGGAAGATCGTTGATATCGTCCAGCTGGAAGATCTCCTTCAGCTTCAGAGCGATCAGAGCCAGGGAGTAGGAGTCGTTGCACTGACCTGCATCCAGAACTCTGGGGATTCCGTTGATATCGCCGAGGTTCAGCTTGTTGTACTTGTACTTTGCGCAGCCTGCAGTCAGAATGACAACATCCTTGGGCAGTCTCTTTGCAAACTCGGTGTAGTATTCACGGGACTTCTGTCTGCCGTCGCAGCCGGCCATAACTACGAACTTGCGGATTGCACCGGTCTTGACCGCATCCACAACCTGATCAGCCAGAGCGAATACCTGCTCATGAGCGAAACCGCCTACGATGCTTCCGGTCTCGATTTCGGTCGGAGCCGGGCAGGTCTTGGCCTGTTCAATAATTGCGGAAAAGTCCTTGGTTTCACCGTACTCGCCGTCGATGTGTCTGCATCCGGGAACTCCGGCTGCACCGGTGGTCCAGAGACGGTCCTTGTAGCTTGCTGCAGGAGGAACAACGCAGTTTGTGGTCATGAGGATAGGTCCGTTGAACTTCTCGAACTCTTCCTTCTGCTTCCACCATGCATTGCCGTAGTTGCCTGCGAAGTTGTCATACTTCTTGAAGGCCGGATAATAATGAGCCGGTAGCATCTCGGAATGGGTGTAGACATCCACGCCGGTACCCTGTGTCTGCTCGAGAAGCATCTCCAGATCCTTCAGATCATGACCGGAAATCAGGATGCCGGGGTTCTTTCTGACACCGATATCGACCTTGGTGATCTCAGGATTGCCGTAAGCCTCGGTGTTGGCCTTGTCAAGAAGAGCCATGCCGTCAACACCGTACTTACCGGTCTCCAGGGTCAGGGCAACCAGATCGTCAACGGTCAGGGAATCATCCAGAGTCTTGGCCAGTGCCTTCTGAATGAAGGCATCGACATCTTCATTATCCTGAAGAAGTGCGTTGGCATGCTTGGAGTAAGCAGCCAGGCCCTTGAGACCGTAGGTGATCAGCTCGCGAAGGGAACGGATGTCCTCATCCTTGGTAGCAAGGACGCCGACTGTAGCAGCCTTGGCATCGAATTCATCTCTTGTGCCCTTCCAGAGAGCTGCTTCGGGAAGCACATCCTTGTTGGAAACGCTCTTTAAAAGGTCTTCCTTTACGGAAAGAGTCTTTTCAATATCCTGGATGATGACTTCGCGGTCGAAATTTGCATTGGTAATAGTTGTGAAAAGATTTACGGTAACAAGATGGTTGATCTTCTTGTCAACCGGCTTTCCCTCTGCACGAAGCTCAGTCGTTACTGCGGAAAGTCCCTTTGTCACATAGATCAGAAGATCCTGCATTGCTGCGACTTCCGGCTTCTTACCACAGACACCGGAGATGGTACATCCCTTGCAGCCTGCTGTTTCCTGACACTGATAACAAAACATCTTGTTCTCCATGAAAAACCTCCTTAAAATGTCTTCCTATGAAAATCTGTGAAAACCTATATTTCAAACTCTTTGTGAAAGCTCTTAGAAATTCCTTCAGCGTCTTTCTGAATTTTTTCTAAAGGCTCCCTTTGTTGATTTCCAGCCGCTCCTCTGTCTATCGGATCGGCCGCTTCATTCAACATGTATGATCATATCTTCTTTGCTGTTGGAATTCCGTTGGAAATGCAACGAATACGGTTTATATTTGCCCGAAGGGCGAAAAATGATAGAATTATGCTTTGGATTAAGAAATATAAATCGGAGGTCGTAAATATGAATAAACGAGAAATTGCCGAAATCAAGCGCCGTTTCAAAAAGGAAAGCTGTACCTTTACCAAGATGGCCGGCTGCTATGTCAATTCCCAGAAAGCCAAGGTCACATGCTTTCGCAATACCTTTCTCAATCTGGACGATGACGAATTCTATAAATATCTGGAGATTGCCAACAAGGCCCTGTCCGGAAAGCCCGGAAACAACCTGATCGAACTGCCCTTCCCTCTGGAAGCCGAGGAAGAAGGAGGGGCTCAGGCACTTCTTATGGAACTGCGGAAGACCCGACTGGAAGATGATGACGTATTAAATCGTTTCTATGACCGGGTCATCGAATCCTATGACAAGCCGGAGAACTATCTGATTCTTCTCTTCCACGATGCCTATGATATCCCTGTGAAGACCAAGGACAATATCGCTCTCGACGATTCGGAAGAAGTCTACGAATACATCATCTGCGCCATCTGCCCGGTCGACCTCAGTAAGCCCGGCCTGGGCTATCAGGAGGAAACGAATCGGATCGGAGCAGTTCCGAGAAACTGGGTGGTCGGCGCTACCGAATCCGCCTTTACCTTCCCCTGCTTCACCGACCGGTCCACAGATCTTCATGCGGTGATGTGCTATACAAAGGATGCCAAGCTTCCCCACACCGAGCTCTGGGAGCAGGTACTCGGCTGCAAGGCCGTCTATACCGCGACCCAGAAGAAGGCTGCCTTCAATAACATTGTGACCGAAAGCCTGGGTGATCCCGAGGATGATGACGTCATCGATACCGTACTCGATGTCCAGTCCAACCTGAACACCTATGTCGAGCAGCAGAAGGAAATTCTCGAAAAGGATGAGCCCATCCGCCTGGCCAAGGAGGATCTGACTCCTATCCTTGAGAATTCCGGCATTGAGGAGCCCGCTGTAAAGGCCATCGCCGAGAAATACGATTCCTTCTTCGAAGAGGATTTCCCGACTGCAGATGAGGTCATCGACACCAAGGCCTTAAAGGACAATGATCTTAGGATCGAAAAGAATGAGCTCCAGGAGCAGGTCGTAGAGCTGAATCAGAAGCTCCGCGATGCCGGTCTGGATGATAAATCCAAGGATGACCATCGCATTGTCGTTAAAGTCCCGGAAGACAAGGAAGAAGAAGTCACTGCGACCTTCGTAGATGGACGCCGCTGCCTGGTCATTCCTCTGGACGGGGATGAGGAGACAACGGTCAACGGGCATAAGAAGAGCCTGTGAGTGCCGGGGATAAGCTACCACCTTATCGAAGATTGGGATACCGCTCCAGAAAGCTGTGATGCTTGCCTTCATCATCCTTGTATCCTAAAACCATAGGAAGCGTGACATTCTCCATGGATCGGAAGATATTCATGGCAATCACCGGATCCTTCTCTTCCAGGGAATGAATCAGCCGCTTGATCTCGCCGCGCTTGGACCCCTGGGCCGTTCCGGTACAGGACAAAGCCGTGCAGGATTCGGTCAGACGGCAGGCGCAGTTGATAAAATGAAGATGATTGTAATCTCTCCAGTGGACGATGTCCCGCTCGCGGATATAGTAAAGGGGACGGATCAGCTCCATACCGGGGAAATTCGTGGAATGAAGCTTGGGCACCATGGTCTGGATCTGGGCGCCGTAAAGCATGCCCATGAGACTGGTCTCGATCACGTCATCGAAATGATGACCCAGGGCGATCTTGTTGCAGCCCAGCTTCTTGGCCTCTGCATAGAGATGGCCCCGCCGCATGCGGGCGCAGAGATAGCAGGGCGAGCCCGATCCGTCGTAGCCGGCATCTCCGGCGACCACATCATAGATATCCGAAGTGAAGACCTTGATCGGAACATTCAAAAGCTTTGCATTGTTCTGAACCGTCTCGAAATTGATATCGTTGTAGCCCGGATTCATGACCAGGTATTCGACTTCGAAATTGTGCTTACCATGCTTATGAAGCTCCTGGAAAAGCTTAGCCATCAGCATGGAATCCTTTCCTCCGGAAATGCAGACCGCGATCTTGTCGCCATCCTGAATCAGGTCATATTCCCGGATAGCGCGGGTAAACTGACGCCAGATCTCCTTGCGGAATTTCTTCTGAATGGAACGCTCGGCATTCTGGGCGAAGGTCAGAGGCTTGCGCTTCTTTTTGGACTGGGTTCCAGCCTGTCCGAAAGCTTCTGAAGAAGCAGAATTCTGGTCTGCATTTTCAGACCTCGATTCTTCCTTATCCTGCTTTGAAATACCATCTGAATCCTGGTCTATATTTCCCTGACCGGAAGCAGCTTCATCTGAGCTATGGTCTGCTTCTGCAGAATTTGCGCCCTCATCCTCCGGGAATTCCTTTGCAAGGAGACGCTTCATAGCCAGGCGGAGGTAAGAGGCATAGCCGCCGTCCAGAGAATAGGCTTCGATGCCCCAGCTCTGGAGACGCTCGGCGATGGCATCGCTCTTGTCTCCGGTATAGCAGACCAGATAAATCGGCTCGCCGGCATAGCCGAAGCCGCCGATCAGCTCTCTTGCATCCATCTCCTCCGTCGGGAAATCCATCCAGAAGCAGTTTCTGGCTCCGGGAATGGTATCCGCCTCGTAATCTCTCTCCGAACGCACATCGATGATACCGATATTGCGGGAGTCCTTCTCCATCTCATCTATTGTCTTCCTGTAATCCATAGGAACTGTCTCCTTTTTATTTTCAGTCAGTTTTTTAATATAGCACAATATTTTGGCTTCGACAAAATTTTCAGAGCATTTTAGGCATTTTCTTTTGCATTTGACTTTCCAGACGAATTCCAGAAAATGAGATCTCTGAAGTACGTAAAAAATATATCCAAACAGACAAAAAGGATCAGACCCGGAATCCTCCGAAATCTGACCCTCTGCAGGCAATAGACCTATTTTTCAAGTATTTACTGATCCAGCGTAGAAGAAGCATAGGTAATCGATGTAACCTGACTTCCGTCTGTATTGATCAGAAGATGCATACCGTCCTTGGTGAACTTGTAATTTCCATCGGAGTTCTCACCCTTATCACCATAGGCCTTCAGCATATCATCGACAGTGGATCCGATGGAGATACCTTCTTCTGTGGAAACCAGATCATCTGTGAATGTGATATAGCCGACATAATCCGTCTTTCCGTCCTTGGAGGGATAGGTCTGAATGCTATAGTCCGCATAGGTATAGGTCTTATCCTTCTGGCCCTCGAAAGCACAGCTGGCTGCTTCGTAATAATCATCTTCTTTGCCAAGAATCTTCTTTGCATCAGACATCTTCATATCCACGCCGATCTTTCCGCCATCAACAGAAAAGAGATAGCCGGACAGCTTTCCGCTCTTACTGCTGCTTTCCGATTTGGAACTGCTGCTTTCTGTAGTGTCAGACTTCTGGGAACTGCTCTTTCCTCCGCAGGCTCCGAAAAGCATGGCGATACTTAATGCTGCAGCCGTCAGTGCCATCCATCTTGTTTTTCTCATTTCTTTTCTCCTCTTATATTGCCATATTTTTTCAGATTCCGATATTGTCTCTCTTTTTCTGCCTCATAGCGGCTGGTCACCTTGTCCCAGTATCGATCCAGCTTCTTGTCTCCTTTCTGAGAGACACAGCCATGATCTGTCTGGAGGATATTGCCGAAATAATCCGCCATTTTCTCAGCACCGCTCAGGTTCAAATGCAGACCTCGGTCGTAGGTATCGGTCGAGTAATCCAGTCCGATCTCATCCTGATCCTTCAGGAAGTTGTAATAGGACAGACCATATTTATCTGCATAATTCTGAATCTGCTCGTCCCATTCGTCATACCAGGCCGGATAAAGCGTCGGCGCCTTGACAAGAATCAGCTCTGTTCCGTTTTTCTCACACAGGGTTCTCAGCTTGTCGAGATACTTCCAGTCCGACTTGCCAAAGGAATAATCCGTTAAGGGAATGCCCTTCGGTACATTTTTGGCAGCTCTTGTATCCACCCGCATGTAGTAGCCGTTGAATGTGACTTTTTTACGATGACTAAAATATTTGAAATCATCCGATGTAAGACTGCTGATCCTGGAATGGTAACGGAGAAGAGGAAAGACATATTCAATCAGATGCTCTCCGTCCGTCTCGGAAGCCAGAATCGATTTCACCTTGGACGGAGACCAGCGCATGCCATCCAGCGTCATGCGGTTATAGGCCTCCCTCTGGGGCTTACTGTATTTCATGGACAGAACATTGAAGACTATAGCCTTGGGATGCTCGTATTTCAGAGTCTCCTCTGCCAGATAATAAGACTGCCAGATCAGCTGCTGGGCACTGCCCCTGGTATAGCTTGAGATACCATATTTCTTCCACAGCTCTACTGTAGAAATATTTTCATAGAGTTCACAGTCACCGATAAATACAACCTCATTGTTCTTCTCTGCACTGTAATACTCCGGAATCATCGCACCTTCGACGACAGAGCCCATATACTTGGGCTCCACCAGCCGCTGCAGGCACCAGAGAACCAAAAGCAGGCAGATGAGGAAGCATGCGGTGAAGATGACCTTTCCTTTTTTCTGTTTGGATTTCTTATTCACTGCTCTCTTCCTCCGCATCAGAACTGATTGTAAATGAACTGGCTTGCATCATATCCGACGCTGTAGGCGCCGAGCAGAATTACTGCCAGGAAAAGTCCTGCCCAGATCAGGCACTGGACGGGATAAGGTCTTGCGGCAATCTTCTCCCGAACAGAACCGCTTCTCTGAATCATGCTTACCGAGAACAGAAGAATCACAGCAATCGCAAGAACCAGATAGTCAAATCCGCCCAGTCCAAGAGACAGGAAGTTCGATGCATTAAGATCTGTAATATGGAAATCGGTAAACATCGATCCGAACATCTTGAAGGTCAGGGGAACATCCCGATAGCAGTCAAACATTCGAAGACAGCTCATGATAAGGAAGGTCCGAAGAATCTGGATGGCTTTCCACCAGCTCTTCCCTTCTACATGCGTGCTCTCATGGAATTTGAGATAGAGAGGTTCCAGTTCCTGGGAAATCATGATAATGACAAAGTTTCCAAGGCCCCATGCCACAAAATTCCATGCGGCGCCATGCCAGATACCGGTTGCCAGCCATACCAGGAAGGATGCCAGGTAGACGGGAACCCGCTTGCCAACCGCATTACCCAAATGCTTTCTCGACCAGCGGCCGAGCTTCTGAAGGGCATGGCTTACAGAAAGCGGATAGAAGACATAGTCCGTAAACCAGTTTCCCATACTGATGTGCCATCTCTTCCAGTATTCCTTGATACTTTTGGAAAAATAGGGCCGGATGAAGTTTTCCTGAACACGGATGCCAAGGACCTCTGCCGTACCGATGGTAATATCGATGCCTCCGGTAAAATCTGCATAGAGTTCCAGTGCATAGAAAAGCATGCCGATAAAAGCAAATTCTCCGTCATACTTGCCGGGATGAGCAATGATTGCTTTCACTCCGGGCAGAATCCGGTCTGCAATGACTAGCTTCTTAAAAAATCCCCAAAGGATCCGCTGAAGACCGAAAGTAATATTCTTCTTATCTGCCTTATGAGGACCATAAAGGGTCTGCGACAGGTCGCCATAGCGGCTGATCGGTCCTTGGACCAGCTGAGGGAAGAAAGACACGAAAAGCATAAGGCGGAAGGGATTCCGCTGTGCCTTGACCCGGCCGTTATAGACATCAATGAGATAGCTGACCGCCTGGAAGGTATAAAAAGAAATACCCATGGGAAGGATCAGATCCACCCGGCCCAGACGCGCATTGCTTCCAAAGGTACGAAGCATGGCATTGATGTTCACAATCGTGAAGTTCGCATACTTTAAGACCGCGAGGATTCCAAGATTCAGAAGAAGTGAGGCCAGGAAAATATTCCGTACCTTACGCTTCTGTCTGCTTTTTAAGGCCTTTCGTTCCTCCCGGGTCAGACTCGCTTTGACAGACTTAAAATACTGAGCATTTTTATTGCTCTTATCCTCCATCAGGACAGCTGCCAGATAGACCGTGACACCTGTCACTGAAATAAAGATCAGATACAGCGGGGAAGCAATGGCATAAAAAACATAGCTGGCCACAAGAAGAAAGGCCCACTGCCACTTTGACGGTATCAGATAATAGATAACAAAGACAATGAGAAGAAAGAGCAGAAATTCATAGGATGTAAAAAGCATCTTTAGTCCTCATCATTCTGCTTCTTTTCAATCAGCTTCAGCATGGCATCCACCGTGTTGAAATTTTCCGGCAGAAGATCGGAAGCGCCAATCTCTACATCGAACTCATCTCCGATTTCTGTAACCAGGGAAACAATGTCAAAGGAATCCAGTACCTTGTCCCCGATCAGATTGGTCTCGCTTTCAAAATCCACATCCGGATGCAGCTCCTTTAAGATGTCCAGCAGGGCTTCTTTGTTCTCTTCCATTTTGTAATCTCCTTAACTACTTACCACTTTACTTGACCTAATTTTCGGTTTTTTATCAGATTTGGTTTATTATTCGTTTTAATATGATTTGACATTCATACTTCTTTTTACCAGCTGCTTACATGGTCTGAAGTGTCTTCCGATCAATTTTGCCGTTTGCTGTAAAAGGCATCTCTTCCAGCTTCTTAGTTCGGTTGGGGAGCATGTAGCGCGGCAGAGATTTCTTCATCTCTTCAATCAATTCACCCGGCTCCATGTCACCGACATAGAAGAGTTTGATCTTGCTCTTTACCCGGTCATAGACACAGGCACAGATCTTCACTCCGTCGATGGCACTGACATCGGCTTCAATCTCTCCAAGCTCGATTCGGTGTCCCATATGCTTGATCTGATAATCCTTTCGGGAAACAAAGACCAGATTTCCATCCTCTCTCTCAATGGCAAGATCTCCTGTCCGGTAGATCAGCTCCGGATAAGCCGTATTGAGCGGATTCTGTGTATAGCTCTCGCTGGTTTTCTCCGGATTATTGTAGTAGCCAAGAGTCACACAGGTACCGCGAAGACAAATCTCGCCTTCCTCGCCCTGTGCTGCCCTGGTATTGTCTTCCTTCAGAAGGATAACCTCGGTATTATGGAAAGGCTTTCCGATCGGAATGACCTCATCGTCCTCAAATGTTTCCGGGCAGTGGTAGATACAACTCATACCTGTACCCTCTGTCGGACCATAAAGATTATAGAACTCAGTATTGGGCAGAGCCTTCCGCCATTTCCGATACTGTTTAATTGGGAAGACCTCACTGCCGAAAGCGACTGTCCTGAGATACTGAGGGACAATATCATTAAAGGTATTGAATGCCGAGATCATTGTCAGGGCTGAAACCACCCAGCAGATGGTATTGATCTTCTTCTCGTTGAGATAAGTCACAAGCTTGACCGGAAAGGAAAAATATTCATGAGGAATCAGATAGGTAGTAGCTCCGAACATGATGGTCGGATAGACCTCTTTCAGGCAGGCATCGAAATAAAGCGGGGTCTGATTCCCGAAGACCGTATCCTGGTCAAAATGAAGGCTGTCTGACAGCTGGTTGACATAATCGATGACTGAACGATGGCAGGCGCAAACACCCTTTGGCACGCCTGTAGATCCTGAGGTAAAAACGATATAAATCGGATCTGTATCAATGGCTCGTTCATGGATCAAATCCAGAGCATCTTCATCATGTGGCGTATTCATGATGTCTTCATAAACAATCACTTCCCCATCAAATCCAAGCTCCTTTTCATTCGAAAGCATGTCTCTTCCAACAATGCAGGCACGGGGATGACAGTTTTCGATGATCAGACGGATTCTAGCCAGCGGCATCTCATCATCAATCGGAACATAAAAACAGCCGGAACGGATGACTCCATAGAAAGAAGCGATCTCCTCCGGGCTCTTTTTCATATAAATCAGAATAGGTTCCTTGTAATAACCCTTCTGATGCAGGCAGGTCGCGATGGAATCGGTGATCTGATCCAGCTCTAGAAAGGTTAATTCTGTCTTTTCATCCGCAAAAGCCACCTTGTCCGGAAGCCTTTTGGCAGTCGGTTTCAGATAATCAAGAATATTGTCAATCAAAGTTTCTCTCCTTTCAGAGGAAGCAGTTCACGATACTGGCTCTTCAGACGCCCGCAGTCCATAACCAGGCGGCGGGCCAGTACATCCAGCACATCCAGATAGAGTCCCTGCGGATGCCTGTGATCCGCAATCACGGATAATTCCGTGCAGCCAAGCACGATCACCTCGGCTCCTTTATCGTTCAATTCATCCGTCACCCGATAGAAAAGTCCCATCTCCGGCTCCCTACCGGACTTCACATCATCATAGATAAGGTGCATGACATCCTTCTGTCTCTCGGCTGACGGATAGATGATTTCCATTCCATCGGATTCGTTCTGGACAAAGAGATTGCTTCTTACCGTACCATCGGTAGCCATAACACCGATTTTCGAATAACCCCTTTCCTTCAGGTAGTCCATTGTGTCACGGACGCCATTCAGTACCTCGCGTCTGGATTTTTCCTGAATCTCCTGATGAAAGAAATGTGCCGTTACACAGGGAATAGCGATTTCGTAAGCGCCGCCATCCGCCAGTCGGTTGGCACATTCCAGGATTTTCCCAACCGGATTCGGCTTGGTGTGATCCAGAATATAGGCTGTCCGATCCGGTATGGAGGGACAGTGATCTACAAGAATTTCTATATGGTCCTGATCACGGACGGCATCGGTCATTTCAATAATTTTCTTCATAAAAACCACCGTGGCCATAGGACCGACGCCGCCGATGATTCCTATCTTTCTCTTCTTCTCTTCCATCATTCTTACTGAATATCTGTGTAAACTGACCGGTCATAATTATGCGAATTATTGTGAGCCTTGGAATATGCCATCAAAGTGGCATCATTGACATAATTGAAATTATCGCCGGAGCCTTTTCTGGGCGTTGTATCAAAGTGATACCAGCCCTCGCCGATATTAACCAGATTCCAGTAATGCCGGGTCTTGGAGGGAATCTTTTCGATATCCCTGTTCTGAATGCCGGCAGCATTGAGAAGGGCCTTTGCGGTCTTGGCATAGACAAAGCAGTCGCCTTTTCGGTTCTTCAGTCCCTCATAGGCACCCTGGACATCACTGGACTTGTCGGAATGTCCGATATAGGTAACGTGACCCCGCACCCAGTTATAGATTGCTGTCAGCTTATCCCTCTGACTCATGCCTGGTGTCGTAATCTGAGCAATAACAGTAGAAGCCATCTGACTGACCGTAGCCTCAGTTGCTCCTCCATCAGAAGTAACTGTTGAAGCAGAACTTGAAGTGCCAGAGGAAGAGGCAGTTGTTACCGGGACATTCTTTTTCACCTGTACATTAATGGTTTTCGATGCGGAATTACCCGAAGCATCCGTTGCCGTATAGACAATCGGATAAGTTCCTTCGGTATTGGCATCTACTTTGGAATGATCAACCTCAAGCTTGATATTGTCATTGCCGGCATTATCTGTGATTGATACCTTGTCTTTGTAAGAGATGGTACTTCCGGGCTCTACCGTAAAGTCCTTTGCCGTAATCACCGGTGCCGTGGTATCCGTCACATCGATCTGAGAGGGACAAATCAGATCTCCCACTTTCAGATAGACACGATATTTACCGACATGGCCCAGATCCGGATCCTGATAGGCATCCTTGATCTGGTTATCATTTATATAAGTGGTGATTTCATCATTCGAAGCATAGGAGACGGAAGAAGGATCCATGTTTTCGAGGGCAAAGGAAGAAGCTTCCGGCAGGCTGCTGCCAGCCTCAACCGTAATAGAATCCTTAACTCCGACAACATTCAGACTGCTGGTAACTTCCGTCTTGTTATTGCCAAGATCTGTAAGGACCACCGTTACCTTGGATGTCTGTATGGTTTTGAAATCAGGCTTTGTCTTAAAGGATACCTTTACCTTGGTTGCATCCTTTATGTCTGTTACAAATTTGTCAGCCTTTACAGCTTTACCTGGCGTGGTCGATATTTGAACCGGCTGTCCCTGAGGCTTTACCGTATCCTTAACTGTAACTTCACATGGATAATTCGAGATGCCGGACCGAACAATGATCCGGTAGGTTCCGGGTGTGTCTGTTTTGACCTTCTCACCCTGATCCGTCAGCCTGCCTTTGTAGTTTCTTTTCATAACCATTGAAACAGAGAAGTTCTTCCCTGCCTCAATCTCATAGGACCTTTTTACGCGATCCATCAGAAAGAAAATAATGATTCCTGCAATGATAATCAGAATCAAAATAAAAAGAAGACGCATACGCTTCGCTTTCAGGAAATTTCCCCTTAACGTCACGCGGCCGTCTTCTCTACTGAAACTATCTTCACTCATGTCCTTAACTCCATACCTGTGAATTATATTTAATATCATAAATGTTTTATCACATTTATTGAGTTTATTCAATGTCAAATCCATTGAGAACACTATAGTATTAAATAAAATAAATCAAAAACCAAGGATTATATTGTTTAATCCAAGCTGCATCTGTCGGCTTCACCGGAGGAAAGGCCATAAATGAGGAAAAAATCTGATGGCGATCTGAACCTGATTGCTGTTGGATCACGAATCCAGCAAAGGCGAAAAGATCTGCATATCTCACAGGAAATATTAGCTGAGAAAGCAGGAATTTCGACCTCATCTCTCAGCCTGATTGAAAACGGGCATATCAATCTTTCGGTGATGACCCTAAGCCGGATTGCTCACGAATTGAATTGCACGATGGATGATCTCTTTTATGGGATTTCAAATAAAGATGCTTATATGGAAGAGGTAAAAAAAGCCCTGGCTGACTGTTCTGACCAGGAGAAAGCCTTTCTGGTCGGCCTTCTGATGGATGCCAGACAAAGGCTGAAAGAATTAAAGAAATAAGCAGACAATATAGAAAGACTGGTATACGAAAGGTGAATTTCTTAAGCCTTCGTATACCAGTTTTTTATTGTCCTAAATCTTCTGTTGATTAAGATATCACTTAAAGTTCATCTTACATATTGGGGAAATGAAGGCAGCGGTCGTACTCCCAAGGGAGTCTGGAGCTTTGGTGCGGAATATTCACTTCAGCCGGATGTGTAGCTGTTCCGGAAAATGTCATGATTCAAATCATGCAGCTTTATCAGCCGGGCTGCCACACACACAAATGGAGATTGTCCAAAAATTAAAACCTTCGAATATCTTTTGACAGACTGAAGGGTATAATCTCTCCCGCATTGGTTTCCTTATATGCCTTTTCTTCATGCATATAATCCACAATGTCTTTCTCCTATGAATAAAAAACACTTGATTTTTCTTTCTTTCTTTCACATAATATTAGTGAAAGAAAGAAATGAGCGAAAAAGAAAAGGGAAAACAGCATGCAATTTGAAAATCAGAATATCGAGTTCAAGCAGGAATATGTTCCTGACATAAAAAAAGAAGTTCTGGCTTTCATCAACGCTGATGGAGGAACCATTCTGATTGGTATTCGAAATGATGGGGACGTCCTTGGCGTGGACGATCCGGATGAAGTTATGCTTCAGACAGCAAATTCATTGAAGGACTCTCTGATTCCGGATGTAATGCCTTTTGTTTCCATTCACACAGATACAATCGATGGAAAAAATGTTGTCCGGATCGATGTTTCTACAGGAACGAACCGGCCTTATTATCTGAGAGACAAAGGCCTTCGCGCGGGAGGGGTTTATATTCGAAAGGGAAGCTCTTCTCAGCCGATGACAGACGAAGGAGTCCGAGAAATGATTCGAGCCACATCCGGAAATTCATTTGAAGAAATGAGAAGTCTCAACCAGTCGCTGACCTTCGAGACATTTACCACGGAAATGAGGAAAAAGAATATCGATTCCGGCAGGGAAAAACTGCGGACTCTGAAAATGATCGGAGAAGATGGCCTGTATACAAACCTTGCTCTTCTTTTGTCTGATCAGTGTCCGTCAACAATCAAAGTTGCCGTTTTTCAAGGCCGAAACAAAGCCCTGTTCCGGGACAGAAAAGAATTCAGCGGATCCCTTCTGAAACAGCTGGAGGATGTATATCAATTTATTGATCTGAACAACCGAACACAGGCGACTTTTTCCGGACTTGAGAGGACGGACATCCGGGACTATCCGGAAGCGGCAGTTCGCGAGGCGCTCCTGAATTGTATCGTGCACAGAGATTATTCTTTCAGCGGAAGCACCCTGATCAATATTTATGATGACCGGATGGAGTACGTCTCTCTCGGCGGATTGATCCCCAGTCTGGAACTGGCTTCTATTTTTCTTGGCGTCTCTGAGAGCAGAAATCCGAATCTTGCGGCTGTCTTCTACAGAATGCATCTCATAGAAAGCTATGGAACAGGAATCAGTAAAATTCAGGGCGAATATGAAGACTGTTCTGTCAAACCCGAATTCGAAACAGCAAAAGGAGTCTTCCGTGTTACTCTGCCCAATCGTAACTTCGAAACAAACAGAGTTGCAGAAAGGCGGATCCTGTATGCAAGCCATAGCAGATCTGCACAGAGTAATGAAAAACAGCGAACGGAACAAGAGTCAATTCTCGACTATGTAACAAAACACGGGCAGATTTCAAGAAAAGAGGCCGAGGGGCTCCTGTCCCTCGGAACCACAAGAGCTTATCAGCTTCTGAATGAACTTTGTGACCGGCAGAAACTTCAACCCGTGGGAAATGGAAAAACAAGAAGATATATTGCATTGAAAAACCACTGAAAAGCCAGCCTGTTTCTGCTGCGAAAATTCTATTTACTGACACAAAAAGAAACCGGCAAACCCGATCTGCATCCATTCTTAAGATACAGATCCGTCCGCCGGTCTCTTAGTTCGGAAAGTCTTACTGATCTTCTCAGTCAGCCACAGCCTTGAAAGCATTGTCGAGATCTTCGATGATATCGTCAACATTCTCAGCACCGATTGAGAGACGAATGGTGTTCTGAGCGATGCCCTGCTCCTTCAGCTCTTCCTCATTATCCTCGGAATGAGTGGTGGAAGCCGGATGAATAGCCAGAGACTTCACATCTGCGACATTTGCCAGAAGGGAGAAGAGCTCGAGGTTATCGATGAACTTCTTGGCCTTCTCTGCATCACCCTTGATATTGAAGGTAAAGATAGACCCGCCGCCATTCGGATAATATTTCTTGTAGAGGGCCTGCTGACGAGGATCGTCAGATACAGCCGGATGAGATACATATTCTACCTGAGGGTTCGCCTTCAAGTACTCTGCAACCTTGAGAGAGTTCTGGACCTGCTTTTCTACCCGAAGGGCCAGAGTTTCCAGACCCTGAAGGAATACAAAAGCATGAACCGGAGAAAGGGTCGCGCCGGTATCTCTTAAGAGAATGGCACGAATGTAGGTCGCAACGGTAGCAGGTGCTGTATCCTTTGCAAAGGAAATACCGTGATAGGAAGGGTTGGCCTCTGTCAGCCAGGGATACTTATCGGAAGAAGCGAAATCGAAATGTCCTCCGTCTACGATCACACCGCCGATTGCAGTACCATGGCCGCCGATGAACTTGGTAGCGGAGTGAACCACGATATCTGCGCCGTATTCAATGGGACGAACCAGATAAGGAGTTGCAAAGGTATTGTCGATGACCAGGGGTACCTTATGGGCATGGGCTGCATTTGCCAGAGCCTCAATATCTACGACTTCGGAGTTCGGATTGCCAAGCGTTTCGATAAAGAGGAGCTTGGTATTGTCCTGAAAGGCAGCGTTGACTTCGTCAAGATTGTCGGGATCGACGAAAGTTGTTGTCACACCGTAATCGGTCAGGGTGTGCTTCAGGAGATTGTAAGTGCCGCCGTAGATATTCTTTGCTGCGACAACGTGATCACCGGCCTTGGCCAGAGCTTCGATTGCATATGTGACTGCTGCCGCTCCGGATCCAACGGCCAGGGCTGCAACGCCGCCCTCAAGAGCATTGATTCTCTTTTCGAAGACATCCTCGGTCGGGTTGGTCAGACGTCCATAAATATTACCGGCATCTCTTAAGCCGAAGCGGTCTGCTGCGTGCTGGCTGTTCCGGAACACATAAGAAGAAGTAAGGTAAATGGGAACGGCTCTGGAATCGGTTGCCGGATCCGGCTGCTCCTGTCCTACGTGAATTGCCTTGGTTTCAAAATGAAGATTGCGCTCGTTTAAATGTGCCATAGTATTTGTCCTCCTTTAATCAATGAATGCGATGAGAATCGCTTATCGTCGGATCGAAATCCTTGCTGATTTTTCCTGTTGCTTTTCTTATTACTTTTTCTTTTTCCTTTTCCTGTTTCTGTAGCTTTCTTTTTGAGCTCTCTGCTCTGTTATAGGTTTTGTTTATTTGGAATTCCTTTTGTTTGGCTACAGCTATTATATTACACATCCCTATTGTTCTTGTCTAAGTCTAGAAATATATAGTTAGATATAGTTTTCATCTATAGCAAAACCTAGGCCAGTTCCAACAAATCCGCTGCTCTGCGAAGGTTCATATCGAAGTGTAGACCAGTCCCAATGGATCCGCTGCTCTGCGAAGCTTCATCTCGCCATCAGAGGAAGCAGCAATCATCTGCATAAAAAAAGCCCTGCGGATTTCTCCGCAGGACTACGTATGGTCAAGATAGCCGAATAACTGGACTGAACAATTCCGCACTATCATACTTCGGCATTCAGATCAGCATGGCAGCCTGGCTGGCCGCATTCTCATTGTAACGATCCACCAGATCCTGAAGGGTGATATTGTCCACGACCTTATTCACCGCCTCATTGATCTTCTCAAAGACTTCAACCGTTACACAGTCCGCCTTGTGTTCACAGGTAACGCCGGAATTTCCGACACAATCCACAGGAGCCAGATCTCCCTCGGTCAGGCGGAGGATTTCTCCGACCGTATAATCCTTGGGATCTCTCCGCAGCAGATAACCGCCCTGGGCACCTCTGACACTCTGCACCAGTCTTCCCTTATTCAGAAGAGAAATGATCTGCTCCAGATACTTCTCGGAAATCTCCTGTCTCCTGGCAATGTCTCTGAGGCTGACCGGCTCGCCGGTATTATAAACTGCCAGATCCAGCATGATTAAGAGGGCATAACGTCCCTTGGTAGAAATTTTCAACTTAAATCTCCTTCTTATTATTTCTCCCCTTACGTTGGGGTGATAAGACTGATCTATAAAACATCTCTTATCCAGGATCAGTCATTGAAACAATACTTCGATATGATTATATCATATTATTATCCGGGGATTACTTGCAATTTGTTTCACTCATATAAATCAACAGTTTCAGAGCAAAGCGATTTGACACGGTCTCTCCATTCAACAGCAGGTATCCAAAAGCTGATATGTCCGCCCTCGGAAATATAAACCGCAGCCCAGGAACCTTCAATCAGGAAACTGACAAGCTGCCTCAGAGCAGCTGAATCAAAAAAACGGGTGAGGACAGGCCCCACCCGTAAATATCAGAAAAGCAGTCTGTCCGAATGGCGGATTACTCACTGAAAAGTGCAGTTGAATAATAACGGTCTCCGGAATCCGGAAGCAGAGCAACAATCTTCTTGCCCTTGTTCTCCGGACGCTGAGCCAGAATGACAGCAGCCTTCAAGGCAGCACCGGAAGAAATGCCGACCAGGGCACCCTCGGACTGGCCGAAACGACGACCCTCTTCGAAGGCATCCTCATTCTCGATCGTGATGACTTCATCGTAGATCTTGGTATCCAGAACCTTGGGTACGAAACCGGCGCCGATACCCTGAATCTTATGAGCACCAGCCTTGCCCTGAGACAGAACCGGGCTTCCGGCAGGCTCAACAGCTACAACCTTGACGTTAGGATTCTGCTCCTTCAGATACTTACCGGTTCCGGTAAGAGTTCCGCCAGTACCGACACCGGCGATAAAAATATCGACCTTCCCTTCGGTCTGCTCCCAGACTTCAGGTCCAGTGGTCTTGTAATGAGCTTCAGAGTTTGCAGGGTTATCGAACTGCTCCAGAATAATGGAACCCGGAGTATTGGCCTTGATTTCCTCAGCCTTTGCAATGGCGCCCTTCATACCCTTGGCACCCTCGGTCAGAACCAGCTCTGCACCGTAAGCCTTTAAGATCTTCCGACGCTCAACGCTCATGGTATCCGGCAGGGTCAGGATCGCCTTGTAGCCCTTGGCTACAGCAACAGCTGCGATACCGATACCGGTATTTCCGGAGGTCGGCTCGATGATGGTTGCGCCGGGCTTTAAAATGCCCTTCTTCTCTGCATCCTCGATCATGTTCAGAGCGATACGATCCTTAACTGATCCAGCCGGGTTGAAGTATTCCAGCTTTACTTCAATATCAGCTCCCTCAACGCCAGCATTCTTCGCATAGCGGGAAGCCTTTAAGAGAGGAGTGTTTCCGATGAGTTCCAGTGTGCTGTTAACTGCTTTTCTTGCCATAACTTTCTCCTTTTCCTTGCCATTCTTCCAATGGTATCTTTTCCTGTGTCATGAATACGTTTCTTGTAAGGGGGAATGCAGCTATATCATTTCCTATATTTTCTGTAGGATTTATATGATTAACTGCTATGCTGGTAATATATCACCCATATCATAGTATGTCAATAGGTTTTTAGTTATTTATTTACTAAGTTTTAATGAATATATCATTTTACCCCAAGCTGCTGTAAATTCTAATGTTTCCGGATTTCATATTCCATTGGGATATAATCAGCTGATTACTGATAATTGTAAAAAAAAATGAATTTTATCAGAAAATACTTGATTTATTTTATTCATTTTGTATAAATAGACATTGGGGGTAATAATTTTATAAAGGAGGATATTTTATGAAAAGAGGGAAAAGATTTTCTTCAAAGACCTGGACAATGAAAGTAAGTAATAATCTTTGATTGGGGGGACGGATATGAGTAAAACACTTTCTATTGTATCTGGTATACTGCTTTCAATCATTGCTTTCCTTTATGATATTGGATTATATTTTGCAGACAGAGAAGCAAATCGGACATATATCACTGTGCCCTCTCTGCTATATCATACAATCGTCTTTGCGGCAGTTGTGTTTCTCTTTACATTTATAATGCTTCGGGTAATTAAATTTTCCTCCGGCTATTTTGCAGCATTGATTAGCGCGATTCTATGTCTGATTATTTCAACCAGGATTTTCATGAACTGCTCCCTTCCTTCTCTTTGCCTGATTGGAATGTCTGTCGCTTTTCTGATTTTCGGCAGGAAATCCAGGGAATCGTCGGAGTTCTAACATGATTGAGACGAAATATCCCTGTCTGGATCAACAGTCTCGATATTGATCAACCGTTGACTGACCATTGTTTCATATCCATTTTACGGTTTGCTCTTTTCTCTACTGTAGATTCCATCCTTCTCATAGTACCATAGTTTCTTACCCAATCACCTGATCCTTGAACCGGGCCAGATGGTCGATGTAATGCAGGGCGATTTCTGAAAGCTTGGCCTGCTTCTTGGTCAGATAACCGATATGCATGACTTCATCGGAATCCAGCGGAACCGCACAGTACTCTTCGCCGTTCAGATCCTCGCTGATGATGCCTGAGCAAAGCGTATAACCATTGAGTCCGACCATGAGATTTAAAAAGGTAGCCCGATCATTTCCTTTGATGATCCTCTTATAATTGTAGGTACTTAAGACTTCCTCGGAGAAGTAGAAGGAATTGTAGTCTCCCTGGTTAAAGGAAAGCATAGGATAAGGATCCAGCTCTTCCAGAGTTACTTTGGACTTATTTGCCAGTGGGTGTCCCTTCCACATGTAGGCGAAGATATGGCAGTCAAAGAGGGGGTGAAATTCCAGCCCCTGTTCTCCGAAAATTCTCTGCAGAATCTTCTCATTGAAGCTACTGAGATAGAGAACGCCGATTTCACTTCGAAACTGCGCCACATCATTAATGACTTCGCTGGTTCGGTCTTCATTTACCGCAAACTCAAATTCATCAAGACCAAACTCCTTGACCGTGTCAACAAAGGCACGGACAGCGAAGGAATAATGCTGCATGGAAACGGAAAAACGCGCCTTGATTTTGTCCTTGGAGATATAGCGGGACTCAATCAATTCGTACTGTTCAACGACCTGGCGGGCATAACCGATGAATTCCTGACCCTGGGGCGTCAGAACAATGCCTCGGTTGGTCCGAAAGAAGATGGTCAGCCCTAGTTCTTCCTCCAGTTCCCGAATGGCGGACGAAAGCGACGGCTGTGACACAAAAAGTGTCTTTGCCGCCGCATTCATCGAACCGGTATCCGCAACTTTTATTACATAACGAAGCTGGGTCAGTGTCATATCCTACCTCCAGAAAGTGTTTTTCCAATCCAAACAAGCTATTTCCTTAAGTATAACTTATTTTCTCCAGCCCCGTTAAAAAATATCCGCCCCTCGAATCCGCCGGAGGCCTTACATCCGTTTTGCCCTGACATCAAAAACACGCCGGAAGGCTTTTGTCCATCCAACGTGTTTCGAAATTGCCGTATGCTCTGCAGGTGCCGTTCGAAAAAGAAAGAGAAAAGAAGCAGTTTACTTCAGAAAAAGTGCATAAACTTCATAAGGCCGAAGGGTAATTTTCCTGTCCCCTGCAGCCGAAAGATCCGAACATCCGTAGTTATTGACCAGGACCTGACAGGTTCCGCCTGCCTTGGAAGTCATCAGATCCGCATCCTTTCCTCTCGGAATCTCTGCATGAATATCTTCTCCGGTCAGGTTGCAGAAGACGAGAAGTGACTGCTTCCTTTTATCATCCGAATCAAAATAACGCTCATAGGCCAACACCCGGTCATCCTCCGGATCAAAGAAACGGATCAGGCCCTCCGAAATCAGAGGATAAGCCTTTCTGATGAGAACCAGATAATGATAGAAGCTGTAGATCGAATCCGGATCCTTGACCTCGGCCCTGGCATTGGCCTCCGGCTTCACCGACGGAATCTGAAGCCAGGGCGAAGCCGTGCTGCCCTCCGGCATAAAGCCGGCATGCTCGCCATCGGTCCACTGCATGGGCGTTCTGCCATTGTCCCGGGACCGCTCCTCAATGATATGGATCGCCTCATCCTCTGACTTCCCCTGATCCAGGAGAATCTGGTAGTAATTTGTCGACTCCACATCCCGGTAATCCTCAATGCGGTCAAAATGCGCATTGGTCATGCCCAGCTCCTCACCCTGATAAATATAGGGCGTGCCCCGCATGAGGTGAATGGCCGCACCAAGCATCTTCGCAGATTCCTTCCAGTACTTCCCCTCATCGCCGAGACGGGAGACAATCCGGGGCTGGTCGTGATTTTCCCAGAAGACCGCATTCCAGCCGTTTCCAGCCTGCATGCCCTCCTGCCAGGTCTGGAAAAGCTCCTTCAGACGGTGGAAATCCGGCTTCATGAGCTCCCACTTGTTACCGTTCTTATAGTCGATCTTCAGATGATGGAAGCTGAAGGTCATGGACAGTTCCTCATCCCTGGGATTAGAATAGCGGATGCAGTTCTCCAGAGTCGTCGAAGACATTTCGCCGACGGTAATCATGTCTGCGATCCCGGTATCATGAACCAGCTCATGGAGAAATTCATGGACATGGCGGCCATCGGTGTAGAATCTCCGGCCGTCTCCCTGATCATCATTTTCGAAGGTTTCCGGCTTGGAGATCAGATTGACCACGTCGAAGCGAAAGCCCTTGACCCCCTTCTTCTTCCAGAAACGGATGACATTCTTCAGCTCCTCACGGACTTCCGGATTCTCCCAGTTCAGATCAGCCTGGGTCACATCAAAGAGATGGAGATACCATTTCTTCAGATGCGGTACATATTCCCAGGCATTGCCGCCGAACTTGGACTCCCAGTTGGTCGGAGGCGTATCGGGGTCTCCGTCACGGAAAATATAATAGTTCATATATTTTTCGTCGCCCTGCAGTGCCTTCTGAAACCATTCATGAGCGGTGGAGGTATGATTGAAAACCATATCCAGCATGATGCCGATGCCACGTTTGTCCGCTTCCCGGATCAGCTCCTCTGCATCCTCCATAGTGCCGAACATGGGCTCGATGGAATAATAATCAGCCACATCGTAGCCGTTGTCCCTCTGAGGGGACTTGAAGAAGGGCGTGCTCCAGATATAGTCAATGCCCAGGCCCTTCAGATAATCAAGCTTCGATGTGATTCCCTTCAGATCTCCGATGCCGTCGCCATTGCTGTCGTAGAAGCTCTTGGGATAGATCTGATAGACTGTCTTATCATGAAAATTCATCCATTTACCTCCGGAATTCAACTGCCGATCTACTCATTTCAGAGCAGCCTCGGAAAGTTCATTTCTTTCCAATCAAACTCGAAAACACCTAATCGAAAACAGGTCCGGCAGAACGTTATTTGCCCCGCCAGACCCGCTGAAATTCTTACCTTACCAATCCGTTACAACGGTCTGGCCTGCCTTTGCGGCAAAGCCGCTGTGCATCTTGATTGTCTCAATGCCGTTCGACTCAGTGACCAGCATAACCACGATATCCGGATGCCCGGCCTTCTTAATGGCTTCCTTACTGAAGGTCATTAAGGGTGCGCCGGCTGCGACAACATCGCCGTCCTTGACCAGATACTTGAAGCCTTGGCCCTGCATGGCTACGGTATCAATGCCGACATGAATCAAAACTTCGATTCCGTTTGCCAGAGTCAGACCAAGGGCATGCCTGGAATCTTCGATCAATGCGGTTACCTTGGCAGGAGCCGGTGCATAGACCGTCTCACTGGTCGGCACAATGCCGATTCCGTCGCCCATGGCGCCGCTGGAAAATACACCGTCATTGATGTCTGCCAGAGAAATCACCTGTCCGTCAACCGGAGCCTTTAAGTCAGAAGCTTCAGCGATGGTCTCTGTTTCAGAAGCATCAGCAGTAACTGCTTCTGCCTGGTCTGCATTTACTGCAGCCTCAGCCTCAAACTCAAGGCCGGCCTTCTCAGCTTCCTTATCGATACCCTTCTTCTTACCAACAATGTAAACCAGGATGATCGGAACAAAGAAAGCGATGGCCATGCAGATGGCGAAACGGCCCATAAACTTCGGAACGATGGAAAGAATTCCGGGAAGACCGCCGACACCGATTGCTGTTGCAGATACGGAGGATGCTGTGCAGACGATGGCTGACAGGGAAGATCCGATCATGCCGCAGATGAAAGGAAAACCGTACTTTAAGTTAACACCGAACATAGCCGGCTCTGTAACACCGAGGTAGCAGGAAATCAGGGAAGGAATGTTGACTTCCTGAGCCTTGGCATCCTTTTTCTGAAGAAGAGCCATGCCGAGAACGGCAGAACCCTGAGCGATATTGGAAAGTGCGATCATAGGCCAGAGCATGGTGCCGGGATGAGAGGTTCCCTCGTTTGCTGCGATGAGCTGCAGATCGACGGCATTGGACATGTGATGAAGGCCTGTGATAACCAGCGGTGCATAAACAAAACCAAAGATGGCACCGAAAAGAACTCGGAAGGATCCGGAGATACCTGCCTGTACAACTGCTGCGATGACATTGCCGATTTTCCAGCCAATGGGTCCGAGAACGAAGTGAGCAGCCATAACGGAAAGGGTTAAGGAACAGAAAGGAACGACGATCATCGAGACGACAGCCGGGGTGATCTTTCTAAAGAAGCGTTCCAGATAGGCCAGACAGAAGGCTGCCATGATGGCCGGAAGAACCTGGGCCTGATAGCCGATCATCCGGACCTGGGTGAAGCCGAAGTTCCAGACATAATCCGGAGCCCAGTCAGCTGCTGCCATACCGGCTACGCTGTAGGCATTGACCAGCTGGCCGGAAATCAGGGTCAGGCCAAGGACAATACCGAGCATGGGGGTTCCGCCCATCTTCTTCTGAACGGACCAGCAGATGCCGACCGGAATTCCGGTATGGAAAATGGCTTCGCCGATCAGCCAGAGGAACTTGTCAACGCCTGCCCAGAAGACGCTCTGGCTTACCAGAGTGGCTCCGTTGAAGATCTGCATGGAGTCGATGACATTCCGGAAGCCTAAAATCAAACCGCCGACGATGATGGCCGGAATCAGGGGAGCGAAGATTTCTGCCAGTGCAGACATGATTCTCTGCAGAACGTTCTGGTTCTGCTTTGCCGCACTCTTGACCTGGTCCTTGGAAACGCCTTCGACACCGGCCACCTTGATGAAATCATTGTAGAAATCCGTTACGGTATTTCCGATGATGACCTGGAACTGACCGGCCTGGGTAAAGGTTCCCTTGACCACGCTCATCTTCTCGATGGCTTTGACATCGGCCTTCTTCGGATCATTCAGCACGAATCGCATTCTGGTCATGCAGTGCGATACGGCACCGATATTCTTCTTTCCGCCGATAAGCTGTAAGAGCTGTTCGGCATCCTTCGAATACTTCCCCATAATATACTCCTTTTTTTAAACTGCTTTGTTCTTGTTTGAACAAGTTCTCTTGATGGTTCTATTATGGTCTGCTTGTTCAAACAAGTCAAGGAAATTCCTTCCGGAATATTTACCAATGAATTTCTGGAATTTTTGTTAAATCTGCCAGCCTTGCCCCTTTGGTCTGAACCTGTATAAAAGATATGAACAGTCCGGTCTTACGATTAGAAAGGCAGAAACTGTGCTATACTTGAAGCGGCAGTTTCCGCCGTTTTCCGGCAGCAGCTGTCTGAATCAGAAATCCAGGGAGGAAATACGAATCTATGCCGGCAGGTAAGTTTGAAGGAATCTACAAGGATCTTGCATCAAAGGTGACCGACGGAAAATATGAACGCGGCACTTTTCTGCCTTCGGAAAATCAGTTAAAGGAAATCTACGGCTGCTCGCGGAATACCATCCGCCGAGCTTTAAGTCTGTTAGCTTCACAGGGCTATGTCCAGGCCATTCACGGAAAGGGTGTTCAGGTCATCTATCAGCCCGTCAAACAGGCCCACTTTATTGTCGGCGGCATCGAAAGTTTTACAGAATCCGCCAAGAGGAACCGCCTTCATACGAAAACAAAAGTGATTCAATTTACAGACCTGACTGTGGATGAGCATATGGCCGGCCGGACCGGCTTCCAGGTCGGTGACGAGGTCTGGTATATCCAGAGAATCCGTCTGATCGATCAGAAACCGGTCATCCTTGATATCAATGTCTTCTTAAAATCCGAGACTCCCGGCCTGACAGAAGACATTGCCAGCCACTCCATCTATGAATATCTGGAGAATGACCTTCATATGCAGATCACAACCAGTAAGCGGCGGATCACGGCAGAGCGTGCTACCGAGATGGACACCCAGCTTCTGGACCTGAAGGACTACGATTTCATCGCTGCTGTGACCAGCCAGACCTACAATTCCCGGGGCATCATGTTCGAATGGACCCAGTCCCGCCACCGACCGGATTATTTCGAATTCTATGATACGGCCAGCCGGAAGACTGCGGCGGAAATCAATATCTGATGACGAAAAAAGGCCTTGGGAACAAAATCCCAAAGCCTTTTTTCATGTTCATAATGATATCCGAATTTCCTGCTTTCATGCAGCGATGATTACATTTGATGACGGACCACCCGGTACTCATCCCCGTTGACATAATAGGGACAGCTCTTATAGGAGTGGGTCATGAAATGATAATAGTCATCCTCATCCAGATTCAGATCGCAGTAATATGCTTCATCCTCATCATCATAGGTGTAGTAATTACAGGTCGTGCAGTCCCCAACCGGACGCTTTTTCTTTTCCATAAAACCACCTTTCCGGTCAGTTCATTTCTTTCAGAAAAGAATCCCTGGATAAGAGGAAAACTTCTTCAAAAGATTCCGATCAATGCAGAATCAGTCCCAGCAGTCCATAACTTACGATGGACATGATCACGGTTGCAATGGCGACGCCTAAAAGCTCGGCGATGACTGCCTTCTTCACATCCATTTCCAGGAAGGCCGCAACCAGACTTCCGGTCCAGGCACCTGTTCCGGGAAGGGGAATACCGACAAAGGTCATGAGTCCCACGAATTCAGCACCAGATACAGATCCGCTCTTCTTTTTCGCCCGGGCCTCAATCTTTTCAACCATAGGACGGAAGATTTTAAAGCGGCTCAGCCAGTGGAGGATCTTCTTGATGAAAAGAAGAATAAAAGGAATCGGAATGATATTTCCAATAACACAAATCGGGATGGCCCGAAGCAGGGGCACCTTCAAAAGGGATGCTGCCAGAAGGCCTCCTCTGCATTCCAGGATGGGAAGAAGGGAGATAATGAAAACCACAACCTCCTTGGAGACATGCTGTCCCAGCGTATTGGTAAATAAGGTAACAAGAGAGTCCATGTATTCTCCTCTTTATTATTGTGCCGCCGCCTGATCGGTCGAGGCTGCCGCCTGATCAGTAGCAGCTGTTGCCTGGTCAGTCGCAGGTGCTGCGGTTCCAGCCTTGATGGCATTCAGCTGTGCTCTGGCATTCTGCAGGTCGGAATAATTGGTAACCAGAGCCTTGCCCTGAGGAGCCATCTTGCTGTATCTCTTCTCCAGAGCTGCAATGGTGGATTCGCTGGCTGCAGTAATGGGGCTGGCAACCAGATTTGCGATATCCTGCTTCAGGCTCTCGGCATCCTTGACATTGGGTGCATTGTTCTCGGTTCCCGGCATGTTATAAACGAAGACCGGTGTGCCGGCGGGTACTGTCGCATAAAGGGTTGCGGCAAAGCTCTTCGGCAGGTTGACACAGCCGTGAGAACCGCGTATCAGATAATAGGTGCCGCCGAAGGAAGGCTGCCAGGTCGCATCATGGAAGCCCTCGCCGTTGTGGAAAGGCATCCAGTAGGCAACCGGTGTTGCATAGTCGGCGCCGCGGAGAACCGCATTCTTCTGCTTGCCCTGGATATACCAGGCGCCGGGGTCGGTTCCTCTGCCCTTGTTTACATTACCGGTAACCACATCCGAAGAAAGAACCTGCTGTCCGTCCTTGATATAGTAAACATGCTGTGCTGTGATGTTGACCTCCATATAGGTGGTTGGATTTCTCTGTGCCTTCTGGGAATAGTTGAAGTCACGGGTGACATCCTTGCCGGCCTCAAGATCGGACTTGATCTGAGCGACCTCCTTGGACTGATCGATCTTGATACCGTAGGAGCCGCCGGGAACTGTGACATTTCCGCCCCAGCTGGACTTGATGGTGATAGGCTTTCCTGCGGTGTTGTACTTCTCGGCCATCTGCTTTACAAAGGCACTGATGGCATCGTCATTATAGATAACCTCACCCTTGTCATCGGTCGACATAAAGCCGGCCATGGTCTCCTTGGGAATGGTCTCGTTGACACCGTCTCCGGAGAAGGTGTAGGTCATCTTCAGCTTCTCGTTCAGGTTGGTCTCGGACTTCTTTAAGGTCTCATCGTCCTTGGTCAAGGTCGGCATATAATAGCACTGGCTCTTCTCGAGATCGATCGAACTGCTTAAGTTGGTCAGTGCATCTCCTGCCAGCTTGGTCAGCTTGTCCATATCCACATGGTTTCCATAGACCTCAGGCTGAATGGCATAGGCGCCGTCCTGATAGACAAGCTTTGCATCCTCAGACTCCGTAACGTTCGGATTGGAAACATCCTGTAAGGTCTGCAGACGGCTGTTCAGCTTATCTTTGTCATAGGCAATCAGAACCTTACTCTCGTAAGCCTTGGACTTTCCCAGATTTCCGATCCAGGCAAATCCGTTCTGCTTCTTTAAGAGCTTCTCGAAGCCCTTCTTGTTGTCCTCGGTCTTCAGGCCGACTTCATCCGGCTTGATGGTCTCGGTGCCGGACTGTTCCTTCACCTGCAGAGTGAAGCCGTCTGTCTTCTTTGCAACGGCCTTCATCACATCTTCCGGAGTTGCGTTGCTGGAAGAAATTCCGTTCACTGTACTCTTGTAGAAGAAATGATTCTCATAATACAGAGATACGCCGAGATAAACGGCCAGAATCGCAGCGATCACAATACCGCCGATGATCAGGGCCTTTTTACTGAGGCCCTTTCTGGTCTTTTCCTGTCCTGTCATTTCATTTGTTTCCGACATGAAATAATCCTCTCCAACATTTTCAGTTACTACAATTAAATATTGCTTTTTTTCATACTGCCCGTGTCTGATCTCTAAGTCCAGTCACGCACAGTACTACTATTATAAACCATATCCGCCCCAAAAATCCAATATCTTGTCAATTATCTCACTCTTGGCTATAATGTACAAAGCGCGCGGAAAATGCGCAGTCTGTTCCGTATAATTTTTATTAGCTGGAGCATTGAATGGAAAGTCCGAAATTATGAGTCTCAGAAGAAAAGTTATTCATTTCATGCACATCAACGGTAGAAGATTTCTGCTGATTTTTTTCTATTTAACCTTTTATATGATCTGCTTCGAACTCCTGGAGCGGCGGAAGGTAGCCTATCATATTCATACCCTGCCCATTGATTATAAGATTCCCTTCTGCGAATACTTTATCATTCCCTATTATTTCTGGTTTGTTTATTCCTTCATCGGAATTGTCTTCACGATCTTTCAGAAACGGGGGCAGGATTTCTACCTTCTGGCCTTTGATATGTCCTTCGGTATGACCCTCTTTCTGATTGTCTCCTATTTCTGGCCCAACGGTCTGGATTTAAGACCCGAAGTCATGCCGCGGGACAATATCTTCTGCCATATGGTAGAGGGCCTCTACCGGACCGACACGCCGACCAATGTGCTCCCCAGCATCCATGTCTTCAACTCCATCGGCGTTACCGTGGCCTTAAACAAGCTGCATGCCATAAGAAAGCGTCCCAAGCTCAGAGTCAGCTGCTGGTGTATCATGGTCTTAATCATTCTGTCCACCGTTTTTCTGAAGCAGCACTCGATCATTGACGTCATCTTCGGCATCGGACTTCAGCTTGCTCTCTATCCTTTCGTCTACGGTCCCCTGTCCCGGCCGCTACGGTCCTTCTTCAGCAAGGTCTTCGACAGGAGGCACTACGCAGCCGACTACGATCTCGACTGGTTCGGACAGTAATATTCCATTCTCTGCAGATTCATCTTCAGATAAATATAAGGCTTCCCGATCGTCATCACTAGGGCCGGGAAGCCTTTTTATCTGTTCGGCAAGCTTACAGCGCCTTCACTTCCTCAATCCAGATCCGGCTGACCGCATCGCTCGGCATCCGCCAGTCGCCGCGGGGCGACAGGGCAACGCTTCCGACCTTGGGGCCGTCCGGCAGACAGGATCTCTTAAACTGCTGGGCAAAGAATCTCCAGTAGAAATTCCGCATCCATTTGAGAATCGTCTCCCGGTCATAGGTTCCTTCAAAGGCATTTTCCGCCAGACGAAGGATCTTCCGGGGTGAAAATCCAAACCGCATCACATAATAGAGGAAGAAATCGTGAAGCTCGTAGGGGCCGACGATGTCCTCGGTCTTCTGGGCGATCTCGCCGTCCTTTGGCGGAAGAAGCTCCGGACTGACCGGCGTATCCAGGACATCGAAGAGAACCTTCTTCAGGTCTTCCTCCGATTCCTCTGCCACATGGCGTACCAGGAAGCGGACCAGGGTCTTGGGTACCGAGGCATTGACGCCGTACATGGACATATGGTCTCCGTTATAGGTGGCCCAGCCCAGAGCCAGCTCGGACAGATCGCCGGTTCCGATGACCAGTCCGTTCTCCTTGTTGGCGATGTCCATAAGGATCTGGGTCCGTTCCCGGGCCTGGCCGTTCTCATAGGTCACATCATGGTTTTCCGGGTCCTGGCCGATGTCCTTGAAGTGCTGAAGTACACTCGGTCCGATCGGGACCTCGATGAAATCCGCTCCCAGAATCCGGATCAGATCCACGGCATTGGTATAGGTCCGGTCGGTCGTTCCAAAGCCCGGCATGGTCACAGCCTTGATGCCCTTTCTGGGCAGACCTAAGAGGTCAAAGGCCTTGACCGTTACAAGCAGAGCCAGGGTCGAGTCCAGGCCGCCTGAAATTCCGATTACAGCCGCCTTTGCGTGGGTATGGGCCAGACGCTTTCGAAGACCCATGGCCTGAATGGCAAGGATTTCCTGACAGCGCTGAGCACGTTTTCCGGCATCGGAAGGGACGAAGGGCGCCGGGTCTACCTTTCCCGAAAGGGCCGTCTCCTCGACCGGCAGATGGAAGGGAATCGTCACATAGCCGTCGTCGTCCGGGCTGACGGCAAAAGTTGTCATCTCCTGGCGGTAGGACTGCAGGGCGTAGAGGTCGATTTCCGATGAAATATAGCCCTCGCGGTAGAGAGTATTTTCCGCCTTCAGACGGCCGGCATCCGCAATCATGCTGTCTCCGGAGAAGACCAGGTCACCGGTCGATTCGCCGGGGCCTGCTGCCGCATAGACATAGCCGCAGTAGAGGCGGGCGGACTGGTTCTCGATCAGGCTTCTCCGGTAGTCGCTCTTTCCGGTCAGCTCATTGGAGGCGGACAGGTTGACGATCAGGGTTGCCCCGTGCAGGCAGTGGCTGGTGCTGGGCGGATCCGGAACCCAGAGGTCCTCGCAGATCTCTGCTGCTATGGTCAATGTCGGCATCTCCTCGCAATGGAAGAGAAGTTTGCTTCCGAAGGGCACGTCCTTCCCGAGCAGGCGGACCGTGGTCACCTCCTCGGGTCCCGGTGTAAACTGCCGTCTCTCATAGAATTCATGGTAATTGGGAAGGAAGCGCTTGGGCACCAGGCCCAGGATCTGACCGCCCGATACGGCTGCTGCCGTGTTATAGAGCTTCCCCTTCCAGGAGAAAGGAAAACCGACAAAGAAGATGCCGGGCAGATCTTCGGATTCCTGGACAATCAGAGAGAGTTCCTCCTCAGCGCTTCGAAGGAGCGGCTCCTGGAAAAAGAGATCCCCGCAGGTATAGGCTGTGATCGAAAGCTCGGGGAATACGACCACCCGGCAGCCATCTTCCGAGGTCTGCCGCATCATTTCCCGGATGGCTTCCCCATTCGCTATGGGGTCGGCGACCGTGACATTTACTGTGCATGCTGCACTTCTAATCCAACCGTCTTTCATAGATAAATCCTTCCTATTCCGGCAGTTTGCCTTGCCTAAGCCTTGATCAAAACTTATACTTTATTATGTTCCATAATGTTCCGAAAGAAAATGAACTTCTACAGGAGAATATCGTTTCTGCTATAAACTCTTCAGAAATTGGCTGATATCACAAATTGACTATCATCACAGATGACATGGAATCTCCTGTATTCAGAGGCAATATAAAATGACAACCAATCTGGAAAATCATATCACCAAAAGTATCAGAGCCTATTATACGAAAAAACTCACGGCTGCGGGAGTTTTTCTTGCCGGTATTCTGATTTTATCCATGATTTTTTCTCTTTTTTCCTTACTGAGTCCGAAAAAAACGAACTCGGACTTCAATCCGACCCGCTATTACAAGAAAAATCAGCGCTATATCGAGGGCACCTTTAAGGATCTCTACTTCACCGGCTATACCCGGTCCACCTTCGGCCGGACCACAGGCTACTACTATTACACAGTAATGGAAGACCGCTGTGTCATCGTTCTTCTGAAGCCGACCACCTCGGAAATGGGCCTGTCCCATATCAAAAAGGTCCATATTTCTGCAGAAATCTGTAAGAATTCCATCGATGAATCCTCTCTCCTTCGTCATCTGGCCCGGGATCTGTCCTGGAACCAGGCCGGCATGGAAGAGGCCTTCTCGGATTACATGATCAGTGAACCGGCCGGAAGCGGAAATCTCACCATTCTCTTAAAGTTACTTCTGATTTTCGGCCTGATCTATGGCATTCTGACCATGCTCTACTGTCTCCTCTGCATGGCTTTTCCGGTTCTCTCCCATCCCATCCGGAGGCTGTCGGTCTATGGCAATCCGGCGAAAATGCTGGCCGAGGCCGAGGAAGAGCTCTCGACTCTGCCCCAGCTGGCCACCGATGACATGTTCATCACCGAGCACTATTTCATCGAGACCTCAAATTACGGTGTGGCCATCATGCCCATCCGTAAGATCATCTGGCTCTATAAGTATTCCACCCTGCATAAATTTCTCTGGCATCACTTCGCTATTTCCTACACCATGTACATCACCGGAGAAAAGCGGCGCTATATCCGCTGCCCCAAGAATACCAAGACCGATATCGACGGTATCATGGACTATCTGGCCGAGGCCAATCATAAGATCCTGGTCGGATTCAATGAGAAGAACCGGCGGAAGGTCGAGGAAATCCAGGGCGACCTGGTCTTCTTCCGGAAGATCTGGAGTTTTCTCAGTCGGAAGGTCTGAATAGGAACTGAAAGTCGAAAGAGCTGATAGTTAAAGCCAGCCGTCATCGTTTGCATCTGAAATAAAATCATAAAAAAATGGCCGCATCCTCTGCCCGGGTTTGGGGCAGGAGATGCGGCCGTAAATTTTACAGACATATACAGATTCTGCCGGAAGGATTCCTTTTAAAATCCTCCCGGGCAATCAAAGAATTTTCTCACATATGCTCTTCGAACCAGCCAAGCAGGTCCTCCCTGACCTTGTCTCGGTCGGTTTCGTTTAAGATCTCGTGGCGGTCATTTTCATAAAGTTTCATGGAGACATCATGAATGCCGGCCTCGCGAAAACGGCGGGCGGCTTCCTTGACACCTTCGCCCAGATTTCCGACCGGATCCAGGGCTCCGGACATAAAGAAGATGGGAAGGGTCTTCGGAATCTTCCGGATATTTTCCATCTGATTGTCAAAGGCGGTTGCTGTCAGGAGCAGGCGGTAGCCATTGACAGAAAAGGCATAGTTATCAAAGGGATTCTTGTAATAGGCCTTGACGTTCTCCACATTCTTGGAAAGCCAGCTCTTCTCCGGCTCCGTACCATCAAGATTGTATCCCTTGTAGGGCTTTCCGAACATAAGTCCGGCAACGAATTTGCTCTTGTAATTCCAGCCGTGGATTCCGCCGACCAGGTTTACGATAAAACGGCCGGCCTTGATAGCGCTGTCCTTCTCGGTTCCGGTACCCATGATGATGGCACCAGTCAGACCATTTAAATCCTCATGCTTCATGGAAAGCATCATACGGAGAATATAGGATCCCATGGAATGTCCGAGAATGAAATAGGGGAGATTGGGGAACTGCTCCCGGTTGATCTGAAAATTCCGGAAGGTATCCTCTACCATGGTTTCTGCCGGATGACTGCTGTGCATGATGCCAAGCTCACTCTCATCCCTGGCTGTCTTTCCGTGGCCGATATGATCATGACCGACAACGGCAAAGCCATGCGCTGTCATAAACTCCGCCAGCTCCTGATAGCGCTCGACATATTCCTGCATGCCATGACAGATCTGAAGGACTCCCCTGACCTTTCCGTCTGTCGGTGTCCATTTCACCCCATGAATCCTGGTTTTGACATCATCCATGGATTCAAAATAATATTCCTCTTTCACACACATTGTATAAATACCCCCTTTAGTAGAGCACGAAAACGAAAGTCTGTTTTCGGTTTCTTTATATTTTAGACTATTTCATCTGTATTGCAAGTAAGACATTCGCTACGATAATCTTTTTTATGAATTTTCTGCATATTTTCTCTGCCCCGCAGTCTGCATCAGACCGAAGAAAGAGAAGCTTCCTTCATGTGCCGGCTCTTTCTGCAGCTTTTGAATAAAGCCTGTCAGATTATCGTGCATCCCTGGGAATCAGATAGTCGGAAATAATGACTTCCACCGACTCGGTGCCCCGGAAGGAATTGATGGTCGGATAATAGGCGACCGTCAGACAGAGACGGTTGGTCCGTCCCCACATGGCGGCTTCAACCTGGTCTTCCCCGAAGGCCTCAGTCAGATCCTTTTTCATTTCCGCACCATCTCCGAAATACAGGGCTTCAATCTTGGCCTGGTTCTTTCCCTGGAGGGTGAACTTCAGGTACTGGCCTTCCTTTCCTATGGTCCGCATTTTAAGGACACGGGTATGGCTTTCGGCAAAGACCGGCTTCTCGTTTCCGTTCCCGAAGGGTTCGAGAAGATCCAGCTCTCCGACCAGCTCCGGGTGCTTTAAGAGATAAAAGAAGGTCATATCCGCATCGATCTTCAGATTCTGGGTCAGATCCTCATCCGTCAGTTTACAATTGTCGTTCAGGGCTTTACGGAAGCGGTCTACATTTCCTCTGGGGAGAGACATGCCGGCCGCCATGGGATGGCCGCCGAACTTGTCCAGAAGATCCGAGACCTCGAAGAGGGAATTGTACATGTGGTAGGCCTCGATGGAACGGGCCGAGCCCTTGACCTCATCCTGTCCGTCCGTCAGAACGATGGTCGGCTTGTTGGTCCGCTCACGAATCCGGCCGGCCACAATGCCGACGACCGATTCCGGCACATCGGGCTCGTAGATGACCAGAACCCGGTCCTTGTCCCAGCCCTTTTCCTTCAGGAGGAATTCCGCCTCATCGACTCCGTGCTCGGTCTCCTTCTTCCGCTTTTCGTTCAGATCAGCCAGGTGTCCTGCAATCTCTGCCGCCCGGGCACGGTCCTGACACTCCAGAAGCTCTACACCCTGCAGAGCCGATTCCAGCCGGCCGGCCGCATTGAGGCAGGGACCCAGGACAAAGCCGATCTGGAAGGCTGTCATATGCCTTTTATCCAGCTGTTTCTCTTCGATCAGAGCATTGAGACCGATATTGTCGAAATCCTGCATAGCGGACAGGCCAAGCTTTACAATGGCCCGGTTTTCCTCTCTGAGGGGCATGACATCCCCGACCGTGGCAATGGCTGCAAAGGGGAGAAATTTCCACCATTCCTCAGAGGCGGATGCTCTGCCGGACTTTTCATAGACCAGATCCAGAAATTTCCAGGCGACGACTGCCCCGCAGATTTCCTTATAGGGGGTCGGATCGTCCTTCCTGTGGGGATTGACCAGGGCATCGGCAGGAGGGAGCTTATCCTCTCCATGATCGTCCGCTGCAATGGCATGGTGGTCGGTTACAATGACCGTCATCCCCTTCTCCTTGGCCGAGCGGATGGCGTCAAAGGAGGAGATTCCGTTGTCGCAGGTCACGAGAACCTGCCGGCCCTCCTCCGCCGCTTCTTCCACCAGACGGGGATTGAGGCCGTAGCCGTCCCGGACGCGGTGGGGAATCTGATAGTCGCAGTCGGCTCCCAGAGATTGAAGGCCGCTATGAAGAATATAGGTCGACATGATACCGTCGATATCATAGTCTCCCATGATCCTGATCTTCTGATGGTTTTCCATGGCATGACAGAGGATGTCCGCCGCTTTGTCACCATCTAAAAGAGTGTGGGGATCGCTGAGATCGCTTCTCTTCGGATGGAGATAGGACTCCATCTCTTCCCTGGGGATTCCCCGGTTCAGCATCATCCAGACCAGGAGGGGATTGACGCCGAGCTCCCGGCCGATGGCCTGATAATCCTCTCCGTGGCGGCGGATGGTCCATTTCTTATTTATTCTTGACAAGATTCTGTCTCCTTATTTTCGCAGTTTTTCAGGAAATCATAGAGCTTTTCATAAAGCTCGTCATTGGGAAGATTGGTCTTTTCCCGGTCGATGCTCTGATAATAGCTCTTTCGGAAAGCCTGTTTGGCCTCCTGAACCTTTTTCTTCGTGATTCTTCCGCTTTTCATTCCAGAAGCCCGGGCTGCTTCCTTCAGGCTCTTTTTCGTAATTTTCTTTTCTTCCTCTTCGAATTTATTGTTGATCTCTTCCGCATAGGCTTCCGATTCCTTGGAAAGGAAATAGGAATTATGGCCGCAGTAACCAGGCTCATCCAGGGTAATGGTCTTAAGATTCGGATTGCTGATCCGATCCTTCTGGGAAATGATCGATGTCGTATCAAAGCCTATGAAGTCATCTTCCTTTCCATGGACCAGAAGAACCGGGGCCTGGGTCCGGTTGATCCCGCTGACTGCGGAAAGCTTTACATTTTTTCCGAAAATACAGCGATTGATAATGACCAGAGGCAGATGGAAAATACCGGCGATTCCGCCGAACATCTTATGGGCCACGGCCATGGTCATCTTTATGGGCTGATCAAAGCCGGACAGGGAGATGACTCCCCTGACCTCGGGGCAGAAATTCAGTACCGCGGTCACGGCGAAGCCTCCCCAGGAATGGCCGATGAGATAGCGGGACAGCTTTGACAGCTTCCTCTCCTTTGAAATAAAGGTCAGGGCTGCATTCAGATCCAGGGGCGACTGATAGAGGCCGCGGGCCCAGGATCCCTCAGAGCCGTTATAGGAGGTGGCATTGTAGGTGAAGACGGCATAGCCCCGGTCGACGAGCCAGAGGATCAGCATCAGATATTCCTCGGGACCGGACCAGATGCCATGAGCGAAGACAATCAGACCGCGGGCTCTGTCCAGGCCTCCTTTCGGCGTATAGACAGCTCCGGTCAGCTGATTCTTCCCGGACGGAAAACGGACAGTCCTTCTGGCATAGCGGTCCTTGTAGTCGCTGTAATGCTTGAGGCTGGAGTATTTCTCGATCTGAATGGTCCGGAAGGTCTGCCGCTGGACTGCCATGGCTATGATAAAAGTAATCGCCAGGAAGGCCAGTATGGTTAAAAGGATGATTGTAATTGCAAGGCCGGTCATGATTTTCTCCTTTCCATCCCCTCCGGGATATGTCTAACAGCTCTGTCTTTCGGACTTGTCCTACAGACTGCTTTTTCCTTCTGTCTTTCTGTTCATCCTTCAGAAAATGAGAAAGGACCGCTGCAGCGTCCGAATTTCATGAACCTGCAGCAGTCCTCCCTAAAATCGATCTGCTTCCAGATATTTCTTTTTGGTTTAAATTTATGCCAGAGCAGCTGTGATGATGGCCATGGAGTAAACCTCCAGAGCGTTGCAGCCACGGGACAGATCATTGATCGGAGCGTTCAGGCCAAGAAGAATCGGGCCGTAGGCATCGAAGTTGCCAAGACGCTGAGCGATCTTATAGCCGATATTTCCGGCATTGATGTCAGGGAATACGAAGGTGTTGGCGTGTCCTGCAACCTGGGAGCCCGGGCACTTGGTCTGTGCGACTCTCGGAGATACAGCGGCATCAAACTGAAGCTCGCCGTCGATCGGAAGATCCGGAAACTTAGCCTTGGCTTTGGCGCAGGCATTGCGGACCTTATCGACATCCTCGCCCTTGCCGGAGCCTAAGGTGGAGTAGCTTAAGAAAGCAACCTTGGGGTCAACACCAAAGATCTTGGCACACTGAGCCATCTCGCCGCAGATCTCTACCAGGTCATCCTCGGACGGCTTGATATTGATGGCGCAGTCACCCATAGCCAGGACTTCGTTGTCACCGGTTGCGGAAGGACGAACCATAATGAAGCAGGAGGATACGATATTGTTGCCGGGCTTGGTCTTGATCAGCTGAAGAGCCGGACGAACGGTGTCTGCTGTGGAATAGGTAGCGCCGCCGAGGAGGGCATCTGCAACACCCATCTTAACCAGCATGGTGCCGAAATAGTTGGCAGCCTTCAGGGTCTCTCTGGCCTGATCCGGAGTAACACCCTTCTTCTTACGAAGCTCGCAGAAGAGATCTACCATCTCGTCCATACGTTCATAGTTTAAGGGATCGATAATCTGAGCTCCGCGGATATTATAGCCGCTCTTTTCTGCTGCTGCATTGACTTCGTCCACATTGCCGATCAGGATCGGCTTCAGGAAGTTGGCAGCGAGAAGACGGGAAGCAGCCTCAAGGATACGCTCATCGGTACCCTCTGTGAAGACGATGGTCTTCGGGCTCTTCTTTAATTTTTCAATCATTGCGCCAAAACCAAATTCTGACATGTTTTTTTCCTCTTTCTATATTTTTAATATTGGATTCCCCGAAAATGCCCGCGGCATTTTCTTTTTACCCAATACAATATTTTAACATCAGGCCAAAAGAAAACAAGGGCAGCCGGGTATGTACCGCGGAAAAGACATCCAGGCCCGGCCGGATGAGGGCGGATGAACAGGAGGATCACAGATCTTCTAATAAAAATCAAAATAATAAAAATCAAAAAAAGATGCGGGCATGACCACCCGTAACCTCGGCCGTGCCTCTCGCATCTTTCTGATGAGAAACCCCCAATTAAATTTTGGTTCCCATGTCTCGTATTTTAAGATTTTCGTAAATTTTCGCAAGTAGAATTTCAGGGGATAATTTTGTTAAAATTGCACAAGAAATGATACAATAGGACTCAGACAGTAAGATTCAAAGGAGATCCTTCATGACTGATGATCGTGATAACTATATCGAAATCCGGCCCATTGCCCATATTCATTCTCCCTTTCCGGAGAAATTCGGCATCCCAAGACAGAGCGGACTGGCTGAAAACAGGGCCGAAATCCATTTCCTGCCGGACTTCCGTTCCGTGGACAGTGTCCGCGGTATGGAAGGCTTCGATTATCTCTGGCTGATCTGGGGCTTTTCCGCCAATCGGAGGGAAAGCACCTTCCAGCCCACCGTCCGGCCGCCCCGCCTGGGAGGCAATACCCGGATGGGCGTCTTCGCGACAAGGTCTCCCTTCCGGCCTAACGGCCTCGGTCTGTCCTCGGTCCGCATTTTATCCATTGATCTCACAGGAGAAGATGCTCCGGTCATCACCGTCGAAGGGGCCGATCTCATGGACGGCACGCCCATCTACGATATCAAGCCCTATATTCCCTATGCGGATGCTCACGAAAATACCCGCGGCGGCTTCACCGACTCCTATTCCGGCGGCAGCTACCGCCTGCAGGTGGTCGTGGATGACAGTCTCTGGGAAAGCCTGGATGATTCGGAAGCCGCATCCATTTCCTACGGTCAGAATTCCTTGAAAGAGGCTTCTAAAGCTTCCGTTCAGGAAAGCCCTGACGAATCTCCTGCCCAGACTTTCCGGAAAATCCTTCCTGAATTAAAAAGCGTCCTCTCCGAGGATCCCAGGCCTTCCTACCAGCATGACCCTGCCAGAATCTACGGCATGAAATACGAAGGCTTCAATGTTCATTTTCGCGTGGAGGACGGCACTCTTCATATTGTCAGCGCAGAGGAATGCCCATAGCGCAGCCCTTGCCCTCGTCCTCGGGGATATCCGAGATGTACTTGGTCGTGAAGGCGGCGTTTATTTCTGCGATCTCCCGCTCTCCCCGGATATAGTCATCATAGAAATCCATAAGATCGATGCCGCTGGATTCACATCCGCCGGTCTCCTCCCACTTGCGGATCAGCTCGATCCGCTCCTGCATGGTGGTATCCTTGATCAGATTGCTTTTCATGGAAATTTTCTCCTTTATATTGATATCTAATTTTAATGCAGCCGAATTCATCCGATTGCCGGCCGCATTTTCATTTTTCTGACATCCTTGATCCATTCAGCGGACAATCTCACTCCGCATCCAGCTCCGTATCCATGGCTGACTGGATCTGATAATCCGGATACATCTTCTGGATCTTTGCAATACAGTTCTGGAAGGCCGTGAGCCGGTCTCCCACAGAGAAGGAGATCACGATATCGAATCGGATGGTCTTCTTTTCCTCATTGAGATAAAAGCCGTGGATCTGGTGAACGCCAGGCATGTCCTTTAAGGCGCTTCGAACGGCGCGTTCCACCTCTGCCGCTCGATTCTCATGGGTATTCATGGCATAGACGCCGACCGCCGTCAGAATGACATGGTCATCATTGTAAACCTTGTACTGGATCTGGCGGATCAGCTCATCCAGCTCGTTGGCATCCATGGTATCGGCGACCTCGATATGGACAGATCCGTTGAATTTGTCCGGTCCGTAGTTATTGAGAACCAGATCATAGACTCCGCGGACCTCCGGGAAGGCAAGGACATCCTTCTTGATCTTTCGAATCAGAGAGAGGTCTGCATTTTCACCCAGGATCTGGGACAGGGTCTCACGGAGCATGTCGATGCCGGACTTAATGATGACAATGGAAATCAGGGCGCCGAGCCAGGCCTCCAGAGAGAGTCCGGATAAAATGTAGACCAGTGCGGCCACAAGGGTGGACGCCGAGATGACCGAGTCCAGAAGAGCATCCTTGCCGGAATTGACCAGGGAATCCGAATTGACTTTCTCACCGGTCTTCTTGACAAAGCTTCCCAGGATAATCTTCACCAGGACAGCTGCTGCCACGATGACAAGAGAGATGGCTGTATAGGAGGGCTTTGCCGGATGAAGAATGGACTTGACCGACTCCTGGAGAGAAGTGACACCTGCGTAGAGAACGATCAGGGAAATCACCATGGCAGACAGGTATTCAATCCGGCCGTAGCCGAAGGGATGCTTCTTGTCCGCCTGCTTTCCGGCCAGCTTGGTTCCGACAATGGTAATCAGAGAAGAACCTGCATCGGACAGGTTGTTGACAGCATCCATGGTAATGGCGACCGAATGGGTCAGAAGGCCGATAAAGGCCTTGAAGGCAGCCAGACCGGCATTGGTCAGGATGCCGATGATGGAGGTCCTGACAATGACCTTGTCCCGGCTCTGTTCTGTTCCTGTATTCTGATTCATTTTTTCAGGCCTCCCTCATTGTTGTATTCCGAAAGAACGATTTTCCCGGTCTTCAGACTTTCCGGAACTCGGATAATCCGCTGATTGGCCGAGCCGCGGAAATTCAGAGTGATATCCTTTTCGCTTTCATGGAATTCTCCGTCTACCAGGACATCGATAGCCGAGAGAATGGCATCCGTATCCTCTGTCCGACAGACACTTTTTTCATCATGCAGCTCTTCCCAGGTATAGCCGGAATAGATCCAGGTCTTCGAGTCCGGCACCTCACGCCGGATCCGTTCCACAAGCTTTCGGATGGCCGGCTGGTTTTCGGGCTCCATGGGCTCGCCGCCTAAGATGGTAATGCCGTCGATATATTCCGGCTTCACCGATTCCACAAGTTCATCCTCAGTTTCCTGTGTATAGGGATGGCCGAAGGAAAAGTCCCAGGTTTCCGCATTGAAGCAGCCCTTGCAGTGGTGACGGCAGCCGGATACGAAAAAGGAGGTCCGGGCTCCCGGACCGTTAGCGATATCTGCATAATAGATCTGACCGAAATTCATATGCTTACTCTTCTTTCCATTTTTACTTTCTGTTCTCCGGACTGCCTGCCGGCCGCCCGGAGTCCTTATAAACCAGCTTTTTCCCGGCTGGTCTGTCTTTCCTTAAACTTCTATATCATAGCACAAGCGGCCGGACAGAAAAACCTGGCCTTCCTTTCGGAAAGCCAGGTTTATTGCACATTCCCGGGCGCATCAGGCGCACCGCTCACCATGCTTATTCATTTGGCAGGATCAATCGCACGATCCGGCGCTTCATCTTATTTTACAGAAGCGTTGACATTCATGTCCACATCGGAGAATTCCGGATTTGCCACATGAAGGACACGATCCTTGATCTCCTGGGTACGGCCCTGGTTCCAGAACTGGGTTCCGATATAGCCGCAGGTTCTCCGGGCTACCGACATCTTACTCTGGTCACGGTTTCCGCAGTTCGGGCACTCCCAGACAAGCTTTCCGCTGTCGTCCTTTACAATCTTAATCTCACCGTCATAGCCGCAGACCTCGCAGTAGTCCGACTTGGTATTCAGCTCTGCATACATGATGTTGTTATAGATGTACTTCATGATGGACAAAACGGCAGGGATATTGCTCTGCATGTTGGGAACCTCGACATAGCTGATGGCTCCTCCCGGAGACAGCTTCTGGAATTCGGATTCGAACTTCAGCTTGTGAAAGGCATCGATATTCTCGGTAACATGTACATGATAGGAATTGGTGATGTAGTTCTTATCGGTGACATGAGGAATGATGCCGAACCGCTTCTGCAGGCACTTGGCGAACTTGTAGGTCGTGGACTCCATGGGAGTTCCGTAGAGAGAATAGCTGATGTTCTCCGCCTTTCTCCATTCGGAGCACTTGTCATTCAGATGCTGCATAACCTGGAGGGCAAAAGGCTTGGCTTCCGGATCGGTATGGCTCTTTCCGGTCATTTCCATGGTCATCTCATAGAGACCGGCATAGCCCAGGCTGATGGTCGAATAGTTGCCGAAGAGAAGCTTGTCAATCTTCTCACCCTTGTTCAGACGGGCCAGAGCGCCGTGCTGCCAGAGAATGGGAGCGACATCCGATACGGTACCGAGCAGACGCTCGTGACGGCAGCGGAGAGCCTTGTGGCAGAGCTCCAGACGCTCATCAAGGATTCTCCAGAAATCATCGAAACGGTCGGTACCCTTCTCCTTGGCTTCCTTGACCGCGGAGCATGCGACGTCAACCAGGTTGATGGTGACAACGCCCTGATTGAAACGGCCGTAATACTTGTGCCGGCCTTCCTTGTAATCCTTGGCGTTAGCCTTGTTTCCCTTGTTGCAGAGACCCTCGGGCTGGTCTTCGTTATCCGGTGTCAGGAAGGAACGGCAGCCCATGCAGGTATAGACATCGCCCTTGAGCTGTTTCATGATCTTTGCGGAAATATAGTCCGGAACCATGCGCTTTGCCGTGCATTTTGCAGCGAGCTTTGTCAGTTCATAGTACTTGCTGCCCTCTTCGATATTGTCTTCATCCAGTGTATAGATGATCTTGGGGAAAGCCGGCGTGATCCAGACGCCCTTCTCATTCTTGATGCCCTGGATTCTCTGACGGAAGACTTCCTTTGCCAGACGGGCCAGGTCATCTCTGGTCTGTCCTTCGGGAACCTCGTCCAGATAGATGAACATGGTAACGAAAGGAGTCTGTCCGTTGGTGGTCATCAGAGTCACCAGCTGGTACTGGATGGTCTGAATGCCGGACTCGATCTCGGACTGAAGTCTGTGATCGACGATCTTCATGATCTTCTCTTCATCCAGATCATCACCGATCTCCTTCCGCTCTTCAATGACCTGCTTTCTCAGCTTCTGCCGGCTGACATCGACAAAAGGAGCCAGATGAGCCAGAGAGAAGGACTGGCCGCCGTACTGGTTGCTGGCAACCTGGGCGACGATCTGCGTCGTGATATTGCAGGCGGTATAGAAGCTCTTGGGCTTCTCGATCATGGTCTCCGAGATGACGGTTCCGTTCTGAAGCATATCCTGAAGGTTGATCAGGTCGCAGTTATGCTCTCTCTGAGCGAAATAATCGGCATCGTGGAAATGAATGATGCCTTCCTTATGGGCCCTTACGATATCCTCAGGCAAAAGGACACGGTTGGTCAGATCCTTGCTGACCTCGCCGGCCATATAATCACGCTGGGTGGAGTTGATGACAGGGTTCTTGTTGGAATTCTCCTGCTTGACCTCCTCGTTGGCCTGATCGATCAGAGAAAGGATGCCGTCATCGGTGGTATTGGACTTCCGGGAAAGCTCTCTCTTATAACGATAGCGGACATACTTCTGAGCGACCTCATAACAGCGCATCTCCATGATGCCGGTCTCGACCATGTCCTGGATATCCTCAACATTGACCGCATGAGGAGAAGCAGCAACCCTCTTCGCAATATTCTGGGCAACCGCAACGATCTGGTATTCATTCATCTGATGAATGCCGTCGATCTCATTGTTCGCCTTCTTGATCGCATTGATGATCTTATTGATATCGAAATCAACTTCATTTCCGTTCCGCTTGATCACCCGGGTTTTTACATCCGCATTGGTCAGTTCTTCTGCCATTTCCTTTTTTTCCTCCGTCTTCCTCTTTATTATCGTAATGCCTTTTTCTCTTTCCTTGTCTGTATCACTGTGAATTATCTGACAACAGGCAAGGGGAACAACTAAATATAGATTGTTCTATTATCGTTTTGCACTATATCTTGTGACAACTGATAATATAGTTCAAGAGGAAGCGAAATACAAGGACACAAATTGCCGAATTTACAAAATCATGGTACGGCCGGCCCAAAGATCCCCAAGATATGGGGGTTCACAGAGTTGTCGAACTTTTTCATGAATCTTCTATACGATATAAAACTTTGATTAAATGGCTATATATTGTGGTTCAATTGTGTAATTTTACCATATTTTGTATTTTGCAGAAATATAGGCCAATCCTTCTTTTTCCTCTCCTCCATGCCATTGTGCAAGTTGCAGACGAGATCTTGTGGCTTCCATCTCCGCCTCTACCAAGATTCTGTCCCGTTCCAAGATCATGTTCTGTCCCAATACAATGTCATGTTCCAAGACCATGATTTCTTCCTCCCCGGGAATTCTCCGCGCAGCAAAACAGGGCAGTGAGATCACCGCCCTGTTTTCATTCGGATTGTCTTATATTTCCATCCGGTCGCTCCGACTGCCTCAGGCCTCGTCAATGGCCTTTCCGATGTCATGACGCATATATTTATTCTCGAAGTCAACCCATTCCGTTGCCTTGTAGGCATTGGCTCTGGCTTCTTTCAGATCCTTTCCGAGGGCAGTGACACCGAGAACACGGCCGCCGTTGGTCACGATCCGGCCCTGGTCGTCGAATTTGGTTCCGGCATGGAAGCAGAAATAATTCTTGTTGTCGAACTTGTCGAGTCCTGTGATCGGGAATCCCTTCTCATAGGAAACCGGGTAGCCCTGGGAAGCCAGTACCACGCAGACAGCCGCATTGTCGGCAAATTCCAGGTGAATCTGATCCAGGGTGCCGTTCATGCAGGCCAGAAAGACATCGATAATATCGGTCTTCATGCGAGGCAGAACGACCTGGGTCTCGGGATCGCCGAATCTGGTGTTATATTCCACAACCTTGGGTCCGTCCTCGGTCAGCATTAGTCCGAAATAGAGGACGCCGCGGAATTCCCGGCCTTCCTTTTTCATGGCATCAACGGTCGGCTGGAAAATCTCCTTATCACAGGTCTTCCGGATCTCTTCCGTAAAGAAAGGGCTGGGAGAGAAGGTTCCCATGCCGCCGGTATTTAAGCCTGTATCGCCGTCTCCGGCTCTCTTATGATCCTGAGAGGAGGTCATCAGAGCATAATGGGTGCCGTCCACGAAGGCCAGAGCGGAAACCTCACGTCCGGTCATGAATTCTTCAATGACAAGTTCATTTCCGGCATTGCCGAACTTCTTGTCTTCCATAATGGTCTTGACGCCTGCCTTGGCCTCTTCCAGAGTCTGGCAGATCAGAACGCCCTTGCCCAGAGCCAGGCCGTCAGCCTTTAAGACGATTGGCATCTTCTGGGTTTCCAGATAGGCATCCGCTTCCTTGGGGTCGGTAAAGACTTCATATTTTGCAGTCGGAATGCCGTACTTTTTCATCAGTCCCTTGGAGAAGGCCTTGCTTCCTTCGATAATGGCCGCATTCTTCCGGGTTCCGAAAATCTTCAGGCCTGCTGCCTCAAAGGCATCGACGATGCCTGCGCAGAGAGGATCGTCCTGGGAGCAGACGGTCAGGTCGATCTCTTTCTCTTTGGCAAAAGCGATCAGCTTGTCGAACTCCATGACACCGATCGGGACCAGCTCGGCCATGTCTGCCATGCCTGCGTTTCCGGGTGCCACATAGATCTTGTCCACCCTGGGACTTCTGTGAATGGCATGAAGAATGGCATGCTCTCTTCCGCCGCCGCCAACAAGTAATACTTTCATGACTTCTTCCTCCTTAGTTTTCTTTCGAAATATGGACGATCCGGTCCTCTCCGACCGATACACGGCCGGCAGCGATCAGGTTGATGGCCTCAGGCAGGATCTTCCATTCCGCCTGCTCCATGACTCTCTTCTGCAGGACTTCCGGCGTGTCTCCTTCTTCAATATAGACCGCCTTCTGCAGAATGATGGGACCGGTATCGGTTCCCTCATCGACGAAATGAACCGTGGCACCGGTCACCTTGACGCCGCGGGCCAGAGCCTTCTCATGAACATGAAGTCCGAAATAGCCCTTGCCGCAGAAGGAAGGAATCAGAGACGGATGAATATTGATGATCCTGTGCGGGAAGGCACGGACCACAGCCTCGGGGATGACGACCAGGAAGCCTGCCAGAACGATCAGATCCGGCTGGATCTCCACCAGTCTCTTGTAAAAGGCTTCGTTAAAATCCGCCCGAGAAGCAAAGCTCTTGGGGGACAGGACCTCTGCCTCGATATCCCCGTGCTTCTTTGCTCTTTCCAGGGCATAGGCATTTGGATTGTTGGAAATCACATGGGTGACCCTTGCATTCTTGATTCTTCCGTCATCGATGGCATCCATGATGGCCTGGAGATTGGTGCCCCCGCCGGAAACCAGTACTGTTACATTCAGCATAAGGTCACTCCCTTTTCTCCGTTTTCAATATGGCCGATCAGATAAGGGGTATCGCCGGCAGCCTGAATGGCTGCGAAGGCCGTATCCTTGTCCTCGGGACGGATGGCAAGAACCATGCCGATTCCCATGTTATAAGTGTTGTACATCATCTTTTCATCGACCTGGCCCTTTACCGCCATGAGACGGAAGATCGGAGGAACCTTGTAGGAATCCTTCTTAATGACAGCCTGCTTGCCGTCGGGAAGCATTCTCGGTACATTCTCATAGAAGCCGCCGCCTGTGATATGGCTGCAGCCTCTGACGCGGACGCCGGCTGCCTTCAGAGCCTTCAGAGCATGGACATAAATCCGGGTCGGACGAAGAAGGGTCTCGCCTAAGGTCTCACCCAATTCATCATAATAGGTCTCCAGGGATTCCCGGGTCATGGGGAAAATCTTCCGGACCAGGGAGAAGCCGTTGGAATGAACGCCGGTCGATGCCATGCCGATCAGAAGATCGCCGTCTGCTATCTCATGTCCGTCGATAATGTCCTTCCGGTCTACAACGCCGACCGAGAAACCTGCTACATCATACTCATCCTCCGGCATCAGACCCGGATGCTCGGCGGTCTCGCCGCCGATCAGAGCACAGTCGGACTGCTTGCAGCCCTCTGCCACGCCCTTTACGATGCTTGCGATCTTCTCCGGATAGTTCTTGCCGCAGGCAATGTAATCCAGGAAGAAAAGAGGCTCGCCGCCGGCACAGGCCACGTCATTGACACACATGGCAACCGCATCGATACCGATGGTATCATGACGGTCCAGAAGGAAAGCCAGCTTGATCTTGGTTCCGACACCGTCGGTGCCGGAAAGAAGAACCGGATCTTCCATTTCCTTGATTTTTGCCAGAGAGAAGGCGCCGGAGAAGCCGCCCAGGCCGCCCAGAACCTCAGGACGCATGGTCCCCTTGACATACTGCTTCATCAGTTCCACCGAACGGTAGCCTGCTTCGATATCCACACCGGAACTCTTGTAATCCATTTCTTTCCTCCTGCTTATTTCAGATTATTGACAGATGACCTGTATATTGATTCCTCACTGCTCGAGATAAGCCTTCCAGCCGATCTCGTGAAGCTTCTCGTTCTTGCCCTTGACTTCTTCCTTTAATTTCTCGCCGTAGTCCTTGACCTTCTGAAGGATGGCATCATCGCCGACAGCCAGAATCTTTGCTGCCAGAATGGCAGCATTCTTGGCTCCGTTAATGGCTACGGTTGCAACCGGGATGCCGCTCGGCATCTGAACGATGGAGAAGAGGGAATCTTCGCCGCCCAGATCCGATGTCTTCATGGGGATACCGATGACCGGAACCGGAACCAGGGCTGCGCACATGCCGGGAAGAGCAGCTGCCTTGCCGGCGCCTGCGATGATGACCTTATAGCCCTTTTCCTCGGCTTCCTTACCCCAGGCATAGAGTTCTGCCGGCTCTCTGTGAGCGGAAATAATGTCTACGTCATAGGTGATGCCGAATTCATCCAGAATCTTCATGGCCTGGCTCATGACAGCCAGATCCGAATCCGAACCCATAATAATGCCAACCTGTTTCTTCTCAGCCATGGTACACGCTCCTTTTTCATGATCTACAGTTTATGAAAATCTGTAATTTATAATGATCTGCAGTCTGTAACTGCCTGCAGCACTGCTGCCTGTATCTACTGTGGGAACCTAGGGTAAATTCTATCATAATTCCGGGGAGAAACCTTCCGGTTTTCAACCCGGATCGGCTTCATTTTCCGGTATTATTTCATATGGCCACCGGTTTTCCCGGACTCACATATTTTCCGGATATTCGAAATCTTACTCCAGGTCCTCCAGCGGCTTATTCAGCTCCTCGGTTCCCGGCACGACAAAGCGGCCGTCCCGGATGATATCGGTGCTGGTCCCGTCTTTTTTCAAAACCGTGATGGCTCCCAGCTCGTCATAGGGAATGGTAATGTCCGTATGGCAGTTGAAATAAGCCTTGGAAGGATCCGAATCCTTGAACTCTCGGACAATGGAATTGTCCCTTGCAACAACCTCTTTTCCGTCCGGATTGTGCATGGGCACATCCTCGGCATGGGAGTAGCAGGTATCGCCGACGGCGAAATGCGGACCGGTCTTTTCAGCGATCAGGATCGAAAGGGCTTCCTCGATTTCGAATTTCCTTCCCATCCGATAGGCCGTCGTATTGGTTCCGATGGCAAACTCGCCCAGAGGCAGGGTCTTGTGATGAAAGAGAATATGGTCATCGATCAGGGCTTTGTTTTCGTCCTCAGAATCGAAGTTGTCGCAGGAGGCTTCGGCCACCATGCCGTCTTTGAATTTCAGGGTCAGATTCCGAAAGGAATAACCCTCCAGATAGACATGGCCTACATTTAATATCCCGTTCGTGCCCTCCAGCTGAGGAGAGGTGAAGACCTCTCCGACCGGGATATTGACATCGGCGGCGCAGTTTTCAAAGATGGTTTCCTTAGACGGATCGGTCAGAGGATGGAGAGCCACGGTGATATCGGTCCGATTTCCGTTCCGGCCGCTGACGTGAACCGCATAGCCCTGATCCAGAAGGTCGATCATATGCTGCTGCATGTCCCGGTAATGGTCGGAATCCAGCGTGTTGACCGAAACAGTCGCCTTGAAGATCTCCTTAAACTTCTCTCCGATCGAAGGAAGCGGGTAGGAAATGATGGTAAAGCTCCGTTCATCTCCCGGAATGTAATTGTTGGTGATCTGTCCCTGCTCGGACATGTCATAGACGGAAAGCTCTTCGTAGACTTTTCTCTGAGCCTTTGTGAAAGGATCTGCCGCTGCCTTGTTGACCGGCGTGAACTTTTCCTCGCCGAAGGTCTCGACCACGGCCGGGCCGCCGTATTCATGGGCCAGCTTCCGGTTCTTCTCATAGACGGTCTTTACGACCTCGAGCTTTCGTCCCACATAGGCCTTGTCATAATAATATCCCCTGTCGTCCTTATGGTCGTAATAGGCCTGCACATTCATGGAATTGCTATAGAGATTCCGGCGGGCGCCCCTGCGCTGACAGGACAGAAGGCCATCCCGCTGCAGGGTGACGGAAAGTCCGGCTTCATCAAAGAGATTGACGGCTTCCCGCATGACCCGCTCCAGACCGATGGGGAATTCAATGGAGACGCTCTTCTTGATTGAGATATCTCTGCCCGTGATGGCAAAGCCATCGATATAGCCCTTGACATAGGTCTCTGCCATGGAATGGATCTCATCCTCGGAAAGACTGTTCAGATATTCCCAGAGACGGATCTCGTTCCAGCCGATCTTGGATCCGTAGAAATAGAGATAGCGGGGCTCCGACAGATCGGCCTTCATCAGAATATCGGTAAAGAAGGTCCGGCCCGGATCGATGAGACCGGTGATTCCGTCTGCGATAAACTCCTCGGAATAGTCCTGATAGAAGGAATGAAGAGAGCTCTTTATGGCCTTGAAGAGGTCGGTATCCGTGTACTTATCTCCGGCATTCTTCGCATTCTCCTGGTCTTCGAAATGGGTATAGATTTCATCCAGAAGCTCGAAGTAATAGGTGATCCATTCCTTTCTGCCCTCATAGCTCCAGGGAATGATGGCTGTGAAATCCATGTAGAAGGCGGAAAGAATGCCGCCCAGCTTCTTACCCAGTCTCTTCACGCTGTATTCCGGATTCAGGAAATTCTCTTCATAATATGCCGGCTCAAAGCGCTCGTAAAACATCTTCTGTTCATCAACGAAATCCGGCAGGTCCGCCTTCTTCGTCTCGTTTTTCTCTGTCCGCTTCAGAACCGGAAGGATGCCGATGGCCAGATTGGAAAGCTCGAAGAAATAATCCAGGGCTCCTTCCGAAAAATGCTCACCATCCTCAATATCACAGGCCTTTCGGATCTCTCGGATCCGGTCGGTCACCAGTTTGAAACGTTCTTCCATCTCTTCTGTCATTTTTAATATTGTCCTTAGTTTTGTATTGATTCTTGATCTGATTTTCAGCTTATGTATAATCAGAATATTTTGAAATTCATATCATACGGGATCCCGTTTCAGGATTTTCATATGATTCTGATCTGGATTATGGAATCCTGCTTTGGGATTTCCTTAGTTCCTATCCACGTATGGCTCCTAAAATGTAGACCGATATCCACAGCCCGAAGGAAATCAGGGGGAAAAGGAAGCCCAGAAGGCGGGAGCTTCTGTTGAAGGAATCCTTCCGGTTTTCGATCAGTCCCCGGACCAGCATGATAAAGGAGACCAGAATGGAAAGGACTCCGATGGCGGTCTCGGCACGGCCGGTATTGCCTCCGTAAACTGACCGGAAAATCACCCAGAGGAAAAGAATGCAGCCCAGGATTCCGAATGCCATGGTTACAAGACTGATCTTGTTTACCGGTTTCTTTTCACTTCTTCTCCGTCTTCTGCCTGCTCTCATGAATCTGTCTTACTCCTTTTATGCTCTTGCCCCGTACTTCTCGTAATAGGCATCAATCCGGGCCTTCTCGTCTTCTCCGATATAGACCTTGCCCTGATAGGGCTTCTGATAAAGCTCCTCGACGACATCCGACATCTTTACGATAGATGCGGTCTTCATCTGATAGGTCTCGCCGATCTCCTCCAGGGCACCCTTTTCTCCCTGCCCCCGCTCCATACGGTCTACAGAGACGACCAGACCGACGACATCCGCCTTGGCCTGAGCCTTGATAATAGGCATGGTTTCCTTGATGGAGGTACCGGCTGTAGTTACATCCTCAATAATGAGAACCCGGTCGCCGTCCTCAATAGGTCCGCCCAGAAGAATGCCCTTCTCTCCGTGGTCCTTGGCTTCCTTCCGGTTGCTGCAGTAGCGGACATCCACGCCGTAGAGGTCGTGAAGAGCAATGCTGGTGGCAACGGAAAGAGGAATGCCCTTATAGGCCGGTCCGAAGAGGACATCGAAATCCGTGCCGAACTGGTCATGAATGGTCTTGGCATAATATTCGCCGAGTTTCTTTAACTGCATGCCGGTCCGATAGAAGCCGGTATTGACAAAGAAAGGGGTCTTACGGCCGCTCTTGGTAATGAAATCACCGAATTTCAGTACCTGGCTGTCGATCATAAAATGAATAAATTCCTTCTGATATTCTTCCATTGTTCTGTCCTTTCCTGATTTTCTCTTATGTCACAGACCTTAGCCGATTTTCTGTCCGACAGCCGGTCTTCTCCATGTTCTCTTTCACACATCCGCTTATCAGCTGTGAACAGCGCCAATGATCTCGCTGACCTTCTCGATTCCGTGGCGGTCCAGATAGTCATTGATTCCGTCGATCATCTTAAGGCTGGCTTCGGGATCCATGAAATTGGCAGTTCCGACCGAAACCGCTGTGGCTCCGGCCAGAAGCATCTCCACGGCATCCTGCCAGGTGGTATTGCCTCCCATGCCGATAATGGGAATGGAAACAGCCTGGGCCGTCTCATAGACCATGCGGACAGCCACCGGATGAACAGCCGGGCCGCTCATACCGCCGGTCTTGTTGGCCAGGAGAAATTTCTGCCGTTCGACATCGATCTTCATGCCGGTGATGGTATTAATGAGAGACAGAGCATCGGCGCCGCCGGCCTCTGCCGCCCGGGCGATCTCTGCAATCGATGTGACATTGGGGGAAAGCTTCATGATCACGGGCTGCTTTGCATGATCCTTGATGACGGATGTGATATGCTCGACACCCTTGGGGTCCGTGCCGAAGGCAATGCCGCCCTCCCGGACATTGGGACAGGAGATATTGATTTCCAGAAGGTCTACCGGCTGGTCCTGAAGACGATCCACAACGTTCAGATATTCCTCTTCACTGTGGCCGCAGACATTGACGATAACCTTGGTATCAAACTGCTGTAAGAAAGGCAGGTCCCTTTCAAGAAAAGTATCGATTCCGGGGTTCTGAAGGCCGATGGCATTAAGCATGCCGGACGGCACCTCGGCGACCCGCGGAGTCGGATTTCCGGGCCATGGCTTGTCGGCGACGCCCTTGGTCACCACAGCGCCCAGCCGGTTCAAGTCGATGAATTCACTGTATTCCATGCCGGAGCCGAAGGTACCCGAAGCAGTCATAACCGGGTTTTTTAAGCTGACTCCGCAGAGCTCTGTCCTAAGATCTGCCATCAGATGTCCACCTCCCTCGCATCAAATACAGGGCCGTCCGTGCAGACCCTCTTATTCTTCACCTTGGAATGATCATCGATCTCTGTAGATTTGGTGACGCAGCCGAGACAGGCGCCGATGCCGCAGGCCATCCGCTCTTCGAGAGACAGGTAGCAGCGGATGCCCTCCTCTTCGGCAAAGACCTTGACGCCCCGGAGCATTGGCATGGGGCCGCAGGAATAGATGACATCGACATCCTTACCGGTGATTCCATGCTCCTTGATGCAGTCGATGACAGTGCCATGGGTTCCGGCCGATCCGTCATCTGTTGAAATATAGACCGATGCGTTCTTTTCAAAGTCATCCAGAAGGAAGGTATCCTTGGATCGATAGCCGAGGACTGCGATCTGCTTCTGATTTCCCTGACGGGCAAGCTCCTTGGAAAGCTCGAGAAGAGGCGGAATGCCGATGCCTCCGCCGATCAGAAGAGCCCGGCCCTTCTTTCCCTCTTCCAGGGGATAGCCGTTTCCCAGAGGCGCCAGAATACGGACCGCATCACCTGCCTTTAAGACAGACAGCTGCCAGGTTCCCTCTCCTGCAATCCGGTAGACACAGCGCATGGCATGATTTTCTTTATCGATCTCACAGATACTGATGGGACGAGGCAGGATCCTTGAAGGATCTGCCAGATAGAAGTCGATAAACTGTCCGGGCCGGGCATAGTCCGAAAGCTCTGTCTCTATCCAGATACTGTAGATTCCTTCTTTCTCGTTCAGGGCTTCCTGTGATCTCACCCTGGCCCATACCATGGCTTTCTGATCTCCCATATCTGTCTCCTCGTCTATCTCTGCTGTTATCTTCAAGTGTTTCAGACTTCTCTTTTATTTACTGAATCCGGCTTTTTCCGTCTTCAGCCTTTCAATCTGTCTTTTCTGACTTCTAGCGATTTCAGGAAAGTTTAGTTCAGAGCCTGATCCAGGGCATTGTGAATATCTTCCTTCATGTCGAGAACAGCCTGGCGGGAGGCATCTGCGTAATGCTCCGGTCCGAATTTCTCATAGGCCGGCTGCAGATAGGCCGCGATGATACCGCGGGAGCTGTTGATGATGGCTCCAAGTCCGTCCGGATTGAAGAAATGAACCAGATCCTTGCCCTTTCCTCCCTGGGCGCCGTAGCCGGGCACCAGAATATAGGAATGCGGCAGATCCTGACGAAGCTGCTTCCCGACGGCCGGATAGGTGGCGCCAATGACGGCTCCGACCTCACTGTAATTTCCGTCCATGCAGTCCTTGCCCCATTCATAGACCTTATCGGCCACATGCTCATAAATGGGCTTACCGTTGACCAGACGGTCCTGAAGTTCTCCGGAGGAAGGATTGGAGGTCTTGACCAGGACGAAGATGCCCTTGGAATCCTTGCGGCAGATATCTACGAAGGGCTTGACACCGTCGGTTCCAAGATAAGGATTGACGGTGGCGAAATCCTCGGCGAAGGGCTCGTAGGTCTGGCTTCCGACCTGGATTTTACCCAGATGAGCGATGGCATAGGATTCGGAAGTCGATCCGATATCACCACGCTTGACATCGCCGATGACCAGAAGGCCCTTGGAATGACAGTAGTCAATGGTCTTCTTGAAAGCCATGAGGCCCGGAATACCGAACTGCTCATACATGGCAACCTGGGGCTTTACGGCCGGAACCAGGTCATAAACCGCATCGACGATTCCCCGGTTGAAGCGGAAAATCGCATCTGCGGCTCCTTCCAGAGTCTCACCATATGCGGTGTAGGATTTCTTTAAAATTTCTTCCGGTATATAGGAAAGCTTGGGATCCAGACCGACAACAATCGGTGCATCCTTTGCCTTGATTTCCTGAATCAGCTTCTGAATCATAACTTTCTCCTTTTCTTTTTGACTCTATATCATGAAAGCGGACTGCAGGGGAAACAGATCTCTATCATTTCGAAACTGCAATTCTCCCTGAACAGATCATTTCCTGCCGTTATCAGCGGGTCTCCAGGAACTGGAACTCCCTGGCCATGTCCGTATCTCCCGGATAGGCCTTGATGTAGGACTCGCACTTTTTCTTGGCGCTGGTGAAATCACCGGTATATTCCAGGGCAATGATCTCATTTCGAAGAAGGGTCTTCTCCATGGAACTGTCCTTTAATTTCAGGCCCTTCTGGAAGGATTTCAGAGCATCGGAATATTTCTTTTCTGTCATCTGGAGTTCTCCGATGGCGTTTAAGGATTCCGCCGTCTCCTTCTCCGACTTCTGATAGGCTTTGATCTGGGATTCGGCACTTTTGCTGTCACCGGCTGCCAGGTAGGCTCTGGCCATATCGATTCGGGCCTCGGGCAGGTCTTTCTTTAAGGCCTTCTTATAATAACGGATGGCTCCCGTGTAATCCTTCCGGATTTCCAGAACCTTTCCCTTGGCCTCCAGGGCCTTTCCGTCCTTATCCGAGAGATCCAGGACCAGGTCCAGGAACCTGTCCGCCTGATCGGACTGGTCTGCATTTACCAGGCTGTAGTAAACCCGGAAATATCTCTCATAGGAGGTCTTGTCCATGGCAATGGACTTCTTGAAGTCCGAGACGGCTTGGGTCACCTTCTTCTGCTTCAGATAGGCGGCGCCGCGGAGATAGTAGGCATCCGCCGACTTCTTCGCATCGATGATAGAGGTATAGGTTTTCAGAGCGGCCTTGTCCTCTCCGGACAGGGTCTGGGCTGCTGCCTTGTAATAGTTGATATCAATGACCTCTGCATTGATCCTGGTACCCGAATTATTCAGGGCCTTGTTAAAGTCCTTGATGGCGTCCTCATATCTGCCATCCGACATTTCCTCGATTCCGGCCTTCTTATAGGAGTCCCGGGCCTTGATATCCGCACCGCAGGCTGTCGTAAGGAGAGCCGATGCGGTCAGAAGAAGGACCAGACTTTTTTTCACCAGATGATTTCTTACCATACTTCGCACTTTTTCCGATCTGTATCTTTACGCATACCTAATTATACTAGCATATTCGTCCTGACTTTGGACGGCTTTTATTCGATTTTCACAGCTTTTGGAAAGCGGATGCGGACCTTTTCGATTCTCTGATGGCCGGTTGCAACAACCCGAAGGAGGATGCCCTCCTTGGTCACATAGGTCTCGCCGACCTCGGGCACATGGTCAAAGAGCCCGGTCAGATAGCCGCCCAGGGTGTCATAGTCATCCGATTCAAAATTTAAGGGCAGGACCTTACAGAGATCTTCCAGGTTCATGGATCCCTGGACCAGAAATTCCCGGTCAGAAAGGACCACGATATCATCCTCTTCATCGGAGTCGTATTCGTCCCGGATTTCTCCGACCAGCTCCTCCAGGAGGTCCTCCATGGTGATGAGGCCGGCCACGGCTCCGTATTCATCAAGGACAATGGCCATGGAAATGGAGTTCTTCCGCATCTCCTGGAAAAGCTCCAGGGTATTCTTCTGCTCGTAGGTAAAGTAGGCTTCACGGAGATAGTCCCGGATGTGGAAGTCCCCGTCTTTCTTCAAAAGCAGATCCTTCACATTGATGATGCCGATCACATGGTCCTTGTCGCCCTCATAGACCGGCATCCGGGTCAGCATTTCCTCCCGGATCAGATCCATGAGCTTCTCATAGGACCAGTTGACATTGACCATGGTGACATCGATCCGGGGGATCATGACCTCCTTGGCCGTGGCATCGGAAAAGTCGAAGAGATTATGAATGTACTTCTGCTCGTTGGTCAGAATGACGCCCTCTTCCTTACTCTCATCGACGATGGTCCGAAGCTCTTCCTCAGTCATCTTCTGACCGTCCTCGCCCTTGTTTCCGTCGATCAGGCGGAGGATTCCTCCGGAAATCTTATTGATGACAAAGATAATCGGGGTCAGAACCTGCATGAGAACATAAATAATGCCGGCATATTTTAAGGAAAGGTCGACATTGTGGACCTGGGCCCTGCTTTTGGGTGTGATCTCACCGAAGATCAGGATCAGAAAGGTAAGAATTCCAGTCGCAATGCCTGCGCCCACACTTCCGAGAAGCTTCGTGGCAACGGTGGTTGCCAGAGAGGAAGCAGAAAGATTGACGATATTGTTTCCGATCAGAATGGCCGAAAGCATCTTGTCCTTTTTCTCTAATACCTTCAGTACTCTCTCTGCCCGGCTGTCTCCGTCCTTGGCCATGGTCTTCATTTTAATCTGAGAGACTGTTGTCAGGGCCGTCTCTGCCCCGGAAAAGAAGGCGGACATGGCCAGAAGAATCAGCATGATGATGAGACGGAGTACTAGATCAGATGACATTTACTTTCCTTTCCTGCCATAGAGATAGGCTGCGAAATAGATGACGGCCGCGATGATCACGATCATGGGACCTGTGGCTACATTTGTATAGTAGCTTACGATCAGGCCGACCACCCCTGAAAATACTGCAAATATAATGCTGTACAGGTGATATTCTCTCATGTTCCGAGAGATATTGGCCGAGGATGCGGCCGGGATGATCATCAGGGCGCTGATCAGAAGAATGCCGATCCAGCGGATGGACAGCATGACAACGACTGCAATCAGGATCGAAAAGATATCCTCGATCAGCTTGACCTGGATATTGGCGGACCTTGCCAGAGTGGCATGAATGCTGATGGCATTGAGGCGGTTGACGGCCAGAATCCAGAAAACCACGGTCACACAGAGAATGACAAGGAGCCAGAGAACCTCGGACTTCTTGATAGAAAGGATATCTCCGATCAGGAGGGCCGAATAGTTCGAGAAATTGCCCCCGTGAGACAGAATGGCCAGACCGATGGCCGTACTGCCGCTGGCAAAGACCGAAATGATGGTATCGGTCGAAGATAGATTTCTTCTCTGAATGGTCGTAAGAAGGAAGGCAAAGACAATACCGTAGATGACCATGGAGAGAGAGGGATCGCTGATGCCAAGGAAGAGGCCGAGGGCAATACCGGTCAGAGCTGAATGGCCCAGGGCATCCGAGAAAAAGGCCATCTTCTTTCGAACCACCATGGTTCCCAAGATACCGAGAAGAGGTGTGATTAAGAGAACGGCGGCAAAGGCCAGCCTCATAAATTCATAGGAAAAAAGAGAACTCATCGTAAGCTGTCCTCCCTTCCGAAGACCTCACGAAAGGCTTCGCTGGCATAGACTTCTGCCGGGCTGCCGCTGGCCTTGACCGTCTGGTCCAGAAGAACCACCTGGTCCGCATACTTTCTCACATAGTCGAGATCATGGGAAATAATGATAATGGCCGCATCATAGTGGTTTCTTAAGTAGGTCATATTCTTGTAAAAGAGGTCCAGTCCGTTCTGGTCAATGCCGGCTACCGGCTCATCCAGAAGGAGAAGGTCCGGATCATCCATGACAGCCATGGACAGAAGGACCCTCTGGAGCTGGCCGCCCGACAGCTGGCCGACCGGATGATCGATCAGATCCTTTGCCTGGAAGACATCCAGGGCATCCTCGATTTCCCCGTAGAGCTTCTTACTCTTTAAGAAGATCGGGAAACGGCTCTTAAAGGATGCGATCAGATCATAGACATCCATGGGCGTATTGCGGTCAATATTCAGTTTCTGGGGGACATAGCCGATCCGAAGCTTCTTTACCATGCCGGCTTCCCGGTTTCGGAATTCCACGGTGCCGGTGTGCTTGACTTCATCCAGCATAGCCCGGATCAGAGTGGATTTTCCGGCTCCGTTCTGTCCGATCACCGCCAGCATTTGTCCGCAGTGGACATGGAGGTTGACATGGGAAAGAACCACCTGGTCGCCGAATTTCACGCCCAGATCATTGACCCGGACACAGTGGAGGCCGCAGGGACGGATCAGCTTCCGCCGGTAGGGATTCCTATCCTTGTTTTTGCTTTCTTGTTCCAAATTACTACTCCTTTAGATGGAATATCCGTTTATCCGAAAAGCCTGGTCTGAGGACCGGGTCTGTCTGCAGCTCAGACAGATCAGAAGGCTGTCTTTCAGCGGATATCCACGCTGACAAAATTACCAGCCGATCGCAGCCTCGATTTTCGCAAGATTCTCTTCCATGCCCTTGATATAGGCATCCTTCTCGTACTTTCCATTGCTCCGGGTCAGAGGATCCAGATAGACAACCTTGCAGCCGGTTTCGGCCTGCATACGTTCGGCCATCTCCTGGCCATAGGTTTTCTCCGCCAGAATGACCGGATTCTGCATGGACTTCAGAGCATCTGCCGTATCTCTTGTCTCTCCGGCGCTGACCTGGCGCTCCTCATCGAGATCCAGGGTATAGGCCACCCGGCAGTTCAGATCCTGACAGAAGTAATAGAAGGCCGCATGGAAGATGACCGCATTGGAAAGCTTTCCTGCGACTTCCTTCTCCTTGTCCTGGAGGCTGTCAAGTTTCTTCTCATAAGTCTCTGCATTAGACTGGTAGAGGGAGGCGTTGGCCGGATCCGCTTCCGCCAGACCCTTGGCCATGGTATCGACCTGGGTCTTTAACAGGGTCACGCTCATCCAGTAATGAGCGTTGGCTTCATCCTCGTGATCATGGTCCTCATGATCTTTGTCGGAAGAGCTGTCCCCGCTGTTGGAATCAGCATCCCCGCCGGCCTCATGGATCTGCTCCAGTTCCTCGTCGGTAAAATCTTTAGACAGATCGATGATCTTCAGATTGGGATAGGATTCTGCCACATCGGTCAGAAAGTTCTCGATCCCGCCGCCATTGACCAGAAAGACATCCGCCGTTGACAGAAGCTTCATGTCCTTGGGTGTCAGAGTATAGTCATGAAGGCAGCCGGTCGAAGGCTCGGTCAGATTCTCCAGATCGACATTGGCCCCGTCGGTCACATTCATAGCGGAAATATAGACCGGATAGAAGGAGGTCACAATGGTGAGCTTTTCACTGTTCTTACTCTTATTTTTCCCTGAATTTACAAAAAGTGCAGTCCCCAAAACAGAAACTGCACTGATCGATAGCAGCAGAACAAATACGAATAAACCTGTTCTACGTCTTTTCATTTCATTTCCTTTTCGTTTTCGATAACCTGGTCCATAAAGTCATTCAGGGTATCCAGACCCTGTTTGGTCACAGAGGAGAAGGGCACAATAATCGCATCGCTCTCCAGACCCAGCACCTCAGAGATCCGGTCCAGGTGGGCCTCAATCTCTCTTGGCTTTAATTTATCAGATTTCGTTGCGATGATGATCGGATCAAATCCCAGATAGGTCAGCCAGTCATACATCTTCTGATCGTCTTCCGTAGGATCGTGGCGGATATCCACCAGCTGGAAGACGTACCGGAGCATTTCGGAGCCGGTCAGATAATTCTGAATCATCCAGCCCCAGGCCTCCCGGTTGGCCTGTGAATTTTTAGCATAGCCGTAGCCCGGCAGATCCACCAGATAAAGCGCTGAATTCACCTTGTAGAAATTCAGGGTCTGGGTTTTTCCGGGCTGCTGGGAAGTCCTGGCAAGCTTCTTCCTCTCCATCAGGGTATTGATGAGAGAGGATTTTCCGACATTGCTCCGGCCGCAGAAAGCGATCTCGGGCAGATGGTTCTTGGGAAGCTTACTGGTGATCCCGCATACGGTTTCAAGTTCTGCATCAATAATTTTCATAGGCACTTTAGGCACTCTTCTGATCTTCTTCGTCAGAATCCGCTTTCGAATCGGTCTTCTTTTCCTCGATGGAAGGAATCCTGTCCTCGTGATCGCGGAAAATCAGGTTCTGGTCTACCTTTTCCTTGGTGATCCGGACTTCCTTCACCTTCTCATCCGAAGGGATGTGATACATATCATCCATCATAACGGCTTCCATGATGGCACGAAGGCCGCGGGCGCCGGTCTTACGCTGGATGGACTTCTCAGCGATTTCCTTCAAGGCATCGGGCTCGAAGACCAGGTTGACGCCGTCCATCTCGAAAAGGGCCTGATACTGCTTGGTCAGGGAGTTCTTCGGCTCGGTCAGGATACGGATCATATCCTCCTCGGTCAGCTGATCCAGAGCGACATTGATGGGAACACGTCCGATGAATTCAGGGATCAGGCCGAACTTGACGAAATCCTGAGGCAGGGCCTTCCGTAAGACATCGCCGACCTTGATATCTTCCTTGGCTTTGACGGATGCGCCGAAGCCCATGGATGCGGATTCGGTTCTCTCTTCGATGATCTTGTCGAGGCCCTCAAAGGCTCCGCCGCAGATGAAGAGGATGTTGGTGGTATCGATCTGGATCAGCTCCTGCTGGGGATGCTTACGGCCGCCCTGAGGGGGAACCGATGCGATGGTGCCTTCCAGAATCTTCAGAAGTGCCTGCTGAACGCCCTCACCGGATACGTCACGGGTGATGGAGACATTCTCGGACTTCTTGGCGATCTTATCGATCTCGTCGATGTAGATGATGCCGATCTCGGCCCGGCGGATATCATAATCTGCGGCCTGGATCAGCTTGAGAAGGATGTTCTCGACGTCTTCGCCGACATAGCCGGCCTCGGTCAGAGTCGTTGCATCGGCAATGGCGAAGGGCACGCCAAGTTCCCGGGCCAGGGTCTGGGCCAGGAGGGTTTTTCCGGAACCGGTCGGTCCCAGAAGGAGAACATTACTCTTCTGCAGCTCCACATCTGTTTTTTTCTTGGACAGGATTCTCTTATAGTGATTATAGACGGCAACGGAAAGCACTTTCTTGGCTTCATCCTGACCGATGACATACTGATCCAGGAAGGCTTTCAGTTCTTCCGGTTTCTTCAGGTTGATGTCAGCCGGCTCATCTTCTCTGCCGTTGTCCTCTTCCACTCCGAAATCCTCATCAATGATCTCGCTGCAGATATCCACGCATTCATCACAGATGAACACGCCGTTGGGGCCGGAAATCATCTTCCGGACCTGGGACTCGGGCTTTCCGCAGAAAGAGCAGTGGATCTCATGATCTTTTCTCTGTGCCATAGTTATCCTTTCTTGTGAGAGAAAGGGTACCCCAAAAGGGATACCCTCCTTCTATCAATCCTTATTCTCACCGTCTGCACGACTGGTGATGATCTGGTCGATCAGACCATAATCCAGGGCTTCCTGGGCATCCAGATAATGATCACGCTCGGTATCCTGGCAGACCTTCTCATAAGGCTGTCCGGTATTTGCAGCCAGCATCCGGTTGAGTTTTTCCTTCACCTTCAGGATGTTCTCTGCAGCGATCTGAATCTCGGTCGCCTGACCCTTGGTTCCGCCGGAAGGCTGATGAATCATGATCTCGGAATTCGGAAGGGCATAACGCTTGCCCTTGGTTCCGCCGGCCAGAAGAAATGCACCCATGGAAGCGGCCATGCCTACGCAGATAGTGGAGACATCGCACTTGATGTACTGCATGGTATCGTAGATACCAAGGCCTGCAGTAACCATTCCTCCGGGGGAATTGATGTAAAGGTTGATGTCCTTGTTGGGATCCTGGGATTCCAGGAAAAGGAGCTCAGCGATTACGATCTGAGCGGTTGTCTCGTTTACCTCTTCTCCGAGGAAAATAATCCGGTCTTTCAGAAGACGGCTGTAGAGATCATAACTACGCTCTCCTCTGGAATTCTGTTCAATGACATAAGGAATTGTTGCCATATTTTGCCTCCTTCACGCCGGTCTGTATTTCTCTGGTCTGGCAGTCGGATCTTACTCTTCGGAGCCTTCCTTGTTCTCGGTCTTGTCCTTATCTTCTGTCTTGGCCTTTCTTTCCGGCTTCTTTCTCTCCTTGCAGTTGTCCATAACGAAGTCGATTGCCTTCTGGATACGGAGATCTGCCTTGATATTATCTCTGTCAGTATCGGATACGTTCTTGACAAGGTCTTCGAACTTCATGCCGTACTGTTCTGCTGTCTTCTTGATGTCAGCATCGACATCCTCATCGCTGGCTTCGAGCTTCTCGGCATCAGCAATGGCCTCAAGTACCAGGGAGTTCTGGATTCTCTTCAGAGCGTCCGGCTTCACCTGCTCGCGAAGCTGCTCCATGGTGGTTCCGGTGAACTGGAAGTACTGCTGCATGGACAGACCCTGACGAGCCATGTTCTGAGCCATCTCATTGATCATGGAATCTTCCTGGGACTTAACCATGGCATCCGGGATATCCATCTCAGCGTCAGCAACGATCTTTGCGATTGCTTCCTCTTCCTTAGTCCGCTTTGCAGCGTTTTCCTTGTTCTCTTCCAGATGCTTCTTGACGTCAGCCTTGTAATCATCTACGGTATCGAAGCCCTGGTCGCCTGCGAAATCATCGTTCAGCTCAGGAACTTCCTTGGCGGATACGCTGTTGACATGAACCTTGAAGAGAGCGGGCTTGCCGGCAAGCTCGGATGCCTGATAGTTCTCAGGGAAGGTTACGTTGACTTCTACGTCATCGCCGGCCTTCTTGCCGATCAGCTGATCCTCGAAGGTATCGATGAAGCTGTGAGAACCGATCTCAAGCTTGTAGTTCTCACCCTTGCCACCTTCGAATGCCTTGCCGTCTACAAAGCCCTCGAAGTTGATATCTGCGGTGTCCTTGTCCTGGATCTCACGGTCAACGGTAACGGTGCGCGCGTTGTTATTCAGCTGAGCCTCAACTTCCTTGTCGACATCCTCGTCGGATACGGTGGTGTCGATCTTGGTTACGGTAACACCGGCATACTTGCCAAGCTTAACTTCCGGCTTTACAGCTACAGTTGCGGTAAAGATGAAGTCCTTGCCGGATTCCATCTGAGTGATCTCGATCTCAGGCTGAGATACGATTTCAAGACCGGACTCATCATAAGCCTTGGGATATTCATCCTGAATCAGGATATTGCCTGCGCCCTCATAGAAAACATTCTTACCATATTCCGCTTCGATCAGCTTTCTCGGAGCCTTGCCCTTACGGAAGCCCGGGATGTTGATCTGCTTCTTCTCACGGTTATAGGCCTGGTTCAGTGCCTTCTCAAATGCTGATGCATCAACAGTGACGGTCAGCTTGGCCATATTGTGCTCTAAGTTTTCTACCTGTACGCTCATTTTGTTTATTTATTCCTCCTTGGTTTAAAAATGCCTGGTCTATTCGGAAATGAAAATTCTTTCAGACAGATACTGCTGTTTTATCTTATTTCCTGAAGCGGGCATAAAATACCCGTGCAGACAGTAAAGAATTATAACATATCATTTTTTGAAAAACAACGTGCTTTCCCCTGAAAATCTTATAAATTCAGCCCTCAGGCCTTGAATACGATCTTCTCTGCGATCCGGTCGGCCTCATCCTGTCCCTTGATATAGGTGATGATGGCCAGAGCGAAAGGAATGGCAGTGCCGAGGCCCCGGCTGGTAATGATGTTTCCGTCAACGACAACGGGTTCTAACGTGACCTCTGCTCCCAGAAGCTTGTCCTCCATGCCCGGATAGCAGATGGCCCTCTTTCCGCGGAGAATACCGGCCTTGCCGAGAACGGTAGGTGCGGCGCAGATGGCTGCGCAGAGCTTGCCCTGCTCGAAGAAGTTCTGAATGGTATTGATGATGGTGACATTGTTCAAAAGGTTCTCGGTGCCACGCATGCCGCCTGGAAGAACGATGCCGTCATAGCTCTTCAGATCGGCCTCTCTCAGATTGATATCGGTTTCAAACTGAATCTTGTGGCTGCCCATGGCCTTTCCCCGGTTCTGGGTCGAGATCATATCGATCTCGATATCGGCTCTTCTCAAGAGGTCTACAACTGTCAGTCCTTCTATTTCTTCCACACCGTCTGCCATGCAGATTGCAAGTTTACTCATTTGGAAGTCTCCTTTCTTACGAATCACAGGATGAATTACGATTTTTCTTATTGATTCCGGGCCTCTGCCGGTCCGTTCATCTGCCGGGATTTCCGGATCTCTTCTTTTTCAGCCATCGGCCGGAAAGATCATGGCCGAATTGTGATAACGCTTATCCATGGTCACATCCTCGCCGAACCAGTCGGCCGGCTCAAAACTGTCCGCCTCTTTCACACCGGGGAATTCAACCTCTGCCATGCAAAGCAGCCGATCCGGTGCTTTCGGATCCTTCACATTTTCGAAAAGATCCAGCTCGATCACATAGGGATCATAGGGAATCCGATAGCGGGTCTTCTTGATCACGACCCCGTCGGCCTTTTCCTTCAGATGCTGATAGGCTTCCTCGCTCAGGGAAAAGCTTTCCTCTTCGTGGGCCAGAAGGCCGCTGGACTTATAAACCAGGGTACAGTGTCCCTTTTTATAGACCTTCTTCCCATCCGTCAGCGGACCGGACCTCCGGACCCGGACCACAGGATCCGTACAGAGATAGCCCTGCTCAATTGTATAGTGGGGATAGGATTCCAGGTTCTCCGGAAGGGTCTTCAGACGATATTTTCTCTCGATTTCCAATGCTCTACCTCCGAAAACGGTTCTTTTCTATAGATTTCTTATCTTCTGAAACGATCGGTTTCAAACTGCATCCGTTTGGAGACGGCATACTTCAGATGGTCGAAACGGTCATCGACCGGTCCGTCCGGGATGACCACATCAATGGATGCCGCCATGTTGTCGATCAGGGTATCATTGATGTCACCCTCTTCCTGCATAGCTTCGAGGATCTTGTATTTCCTTCCGAAATTCTCCTCGTCCAGGAAATCCAGAAGAAGGGGATTGACTCCGGCTTCTTCCAGGGCTTCTTCCTCCGCATCCTCTTTGTCAGGTGATTCTGTCGGAGCTGTCTTTAATGGTGTTTCTTCATGATCTTCCGTCAGAATCCCGCTCGCAGGAGCTTCTTTTCCGACATAGCCGACAGTCTCCCTTGTCAGAGTGGGATTCTTTGGTTCTGAAGTGGAAGAATTCTGATCTGCTGCAGGAATCGATTCGATCAGATCGGCCGTTTCAGCCGCATTGTCTGATCCATGTGATCCCTTCAGCACTCCGAGCTGCCCTGGCTCCACCAGGGTGAAGCGGTACTTTGCCTCGACCTCCGGATACTTCTCGTGATCGACTTCGCTGATAAACATATCATAAGGTCTGGCGTAAACCCCGTAGTCACCGTAAAGAGCCTGATAGATCACCAGGCGCTCCCGGGTCTCCGAGTGGGTTGCAATGGTCAGGACCTGATAAAGTTTCTTTTTGAAATGCAGGTAGAATTCTCCTGCTCTCGGGTTTCCCTGCGGCATAGCATCCTCTTTCTCTTTCCAAGCAGATTTTCATTTACTATAATGATAACAGTGTCAAAAGACTTCACTCACACTGGCTTATGACATCCGCATCATAATATGAATATGTAAGGCTGTATACTCACTAACTTATTTATTATAACCCCTGTCAGAAGTCATTCCAACGGAGAAAAACATGATTGCCGAAAAAGATCTCTTATCACTGGAATTTTATAAAAAATCTCCCTATACCGGAAGCTCCGGCAAAATGTGCTTTCGAATAGAGAAGGTCGAGGTTCCGGTCGAACCGGAAGAACCCGTATCTTCCGAGGAAAACGAAGTCCAGGCATCCAATTCCGGCGATGAAGAAAAGCCGGCGCCCATGGAGAAGCGTCTTCAGGCCACCATCTGGAAGGGCCCCTATGCCCTCGCCCATACAAAAGAAAAAAAGACCTCACACCAGGAGGCCTTTTCCAAAGAAGGAATCTCAGCCATCTGCAGCTGGCTCAATGAACAGGCCAAGATCTATAACGCCTGATTCTCCTCCCTTTTTCTGTACTCTATTTTTGAAAGGCAGACCCTCTTCTCAGACTGCCTTTTTTCGGTCTATATTTCAGACCCGAAAATCAATCTCAGTCTTTCCATCAGTTCTTCTGCTTCTGACTCTCATAGTCTGACAGACCGTCCAGGATTCCCTGATAGATGGTCTGATAGGTATCATTGTCATAATGCAGACCGTCTGTCGTCTTGTAGCCCTGGTCCATTAGAGTCGTGTAGGTATCAATATAATACCAGCCGTTCTCGTCACAGGCATCCTTCAGCTTTTCGTTAAAGGCTTCGATCTGGCTATTGGAAATAGACGGATAGTCCTTGACCGGATTCACAGAAACCAGAATCAGTTCAATCTTTGAATCCTCTGCTGTCAGAGTCTTATATTCTTCAATGTAATTATCGATGTCTTTGAGATCATTGACGCCCAGACAGATGACATAGCGCCAGGTCTTTAAGGCGGAATTCTTGGAACGGATCTTCTTTACACTGGTCAGAGCCGTATTCTTGAACCAGGGCAGGCCCTGGCCGATCTTTGCCACGAGGAAATTCCGGTCGGTCGATGTGATGTCTACGGCCTTGTCCATGCCGACGAAACGGGAATCGCCGATCCACATGGTTCCTGTATAGTCATCGGCCTGCGTTGATTTCGTGGATGTCGTTTTGGCCGTCTTGGACTTGGAAGTACTGCTTGTCTGAGTTGTGGTCTGTGTATTGCGGCCGAAAATATCGCCCTTCCTTTCAATCAGAAGATGAAGGACATAGCCGCCAATGGCAAGCGACATGACAAGAATCAGAAGCGTAATAATAAATTCCACAATCGTTTTCTTCATTTCAATAATTCTCCTTAGAAGAGCAGGTCTTCCACATTCTCTCTGGAATGCTCCACCTGCCTCGAGAAAATTCTGGCCCGGTCTTCCAGGGCCGTCTGCGGAATCAAATCCGCATCATGTGAGAGACACCACTCCGCCAGAAGCAGGTCCAGGAAGCGGCAGCAGCGCCGAATGAAACGTAAGACCTGTCCGGGGTCTTTCCCCTCATAGATCTCTATCGTGTATCGAAAGTACAGATAAGACCGGAAGCGTTCCAGCCGGTTCCAAAGCCAGGGACCGCCCTCGGATAAAAGCCTGTCTGCCCGATCTTCCACTTTCTTCAGATTCGATGAAAGGGACAGCTTGATCTCATGCCAGTCAGGATTGACCTCCTCCATGGCCATGAGCTTTTCCAGAAGGAGCTCATCCTCTGCCCGGGTCCCGGCTGAAAGCTGATCCGGATTCTCTCCGAAGAGAGCTGCAATCCTTCGATCTCTTTCTGAAATGGGAAGGGACCGGTCCTTAAGGATCTTCATGACATCCCGGCGTAGAGCCAGTACCCGATCCAGACGGGCCTTATCTGCAGCCAGTCTCTGTTCTCTTTCCTTCGGATCTTCTGCAGAATCATACATATCATCTGCAGAGTCTGCTTCGGAATAATTTCCTTCGTTCTCTTTTGACCCACCGGCAGAATCCTCTGTATCATCATCCGGACACTCATCGAAATCGAAATCCTCATCCTCAGAGTCTTCCTCGTCAAAGTCCTCATCCGAAAAAGGGTCTTCTTCCCAGTCAGTGTCGTGATATTCCTCTTCCCGCTCTTCATAGGTGACCGGATCTTCGGTCGAAAAGAAAATCCGGGAAGCCTCCGGGCAGGACAGAGTCAGATCCGTCAGCTGATAAAAGGGCGTCTCAATGGTATAGCGGGGATATTCGGTACAGGTGACCGACAGGCCGCCCTGGCCCATAGCAAGAATAATGTCACAAAGCTGATCAGAATTCAAGAAGGGGCACCTTTTATCCGGACAGAGCTTGAAACGGTAATGGCTCCTGTCGCCGATCAGCTTTTCCCGAAGCCGGTCTCCGATCGGAAGGGGCACATTCTTATACATTTCCGCCGTATCATCATCGATATCCACTTCCCAGCCGGCACAGCAGCTGTCCTTGCAGACGCCTCCGATGCAGTGAAATTCCTTATAATAATCGGGATATTCGTAAATCATATAAGTCCTCTCGAAACCCTTTCAGGGCTCAGTCCCTGGATTCGATCACAGCCAGGACTCCGCTTCTTACTGTGATTTCTCCGACCACTGCCGTGATCTCGTTCGAATTTCCCAGAGAATCCCGACCGGAAAGAAGGGCATTTTCCAGAGGATAATAAAAGCCCTTTAATGTGACACCCTCTGCCGGACCCGACAAGGGAATCACGCTGACATAAGAGCCGAACTGGTCTACCTTTCTGATGGAAACCGGATGATCGTGATCCATGAGCCGAACCCGGTTATAATCATCGATCAGGAAAATCTCCCGGTTCCTGTCCAGGCCCTGTTTCATGGTCATGAGATTCGACAGGAGATGATCGATCCGGGTCCCGCTTCCGCCGAAGAAATAAATCGGCCCCTCTGTATGTTCAAAGGCCAGATGGAGGGCGGCCTCGGAATCCGTGTCATCCTTGACCGGATTTAAAACAGTGAGCTGACTTTTCCCGGTCTTCTCCAGTTTCTTGGACCGGTCCAGCATGGAGGAATCCGCCGAATCAAAGTCACCGATGATCCAGTCGGGGACAATGCCCAGCCGGTCTGCGGCTTCCATACCCTTATCCGCGGCGATGACGGTCAGGTCCTCTCCCAGGGCTCTGGCCTCATCGATTGTTTCCTTCACTTCCTTATCCGAAATCCTTCCTCCGGACAGAATAATGGTGCGCATTACATTTTCTCCAGAAAGGCTGCGATATTTTCTGAAATGTCGCCATGGAAAATCGCCGAGCCCGATACGATGACATTGGCGCCGGCCTCCAGGATGGCATCCAGATTGTCAAGCCGGACTCCGCCGTCAACCTCGACGTCAGTCTTCAGATGGCGCTCATAAAGTATAGCCTGCAAATCTCTCAGCTTGTCCAGGATATAGGGGATGAATTTCTGTCCGCCGTACCCGGGGTTGACGCTCATGACCAGAACCATATCGACTTCCGGTAAAATATAGTCCAGAACCGAAAGAGGGGTCGAGGGATTGACAGCAACCGATGCCATGGCACCGCCGGCCTTGATCTGGCGGATGACCCGGTCCAGATGATTGGTGCTCTCCGCATGAACCGTGATGATATCCGCGCCGGCATCGATGAAGTCGGAAATCATCCGTTCCGGCCGCTCCACCATGAGGTGGACATCCAGGATTTTGTCCGTGATATTCCGGATGCTCCGAACCACCGGTGCCCCCACCGTGATCGAAGGGACAAAATGACCGTCCATAACATCAATATGGATATACTGGGCGCCCGCGTCATCCGCCGTCTGGATATCGCGCTGCAGATTGCAGTAGTCCGCTGACAGAATGGAAGGTGAAAGACAATTCATAGCCCTAACTCCTTTTGAATCAATTCAAGTGAATAATTCCTGACTCCTGGTTTTACTGATCTATTACTTCCCGATCCAGTCGGTTCTTTTCATTAATAGCTTCTCCGGTTCTTAATCTCCTCGTAAAGAAGCAGATAGTTTTCGTAACGGCTCCTGGCAATGGCGCCAGCTTCGACCGCATTCTTGACGGCGCAGTCCGGTTCATGGATGTGGGCGCATTCTGCAAAGCGGCACTTCGGGATATAATCATGAAATTCCGGAAAGCAGTCATCCAGGCTTTCCTTCTTCATTTCAGGGATCAGAACCGAGCTGAAGCCCGGTGTATCTACAATATAGGTCTCAACCCTTTCTCCGGAAGTTCTCTCAGAGGCTTGGTCGGAGACCTCTTTATCCGAAGAATCCGAAGAATCCGAAGAAGCCTGATCGGAAGCAGCCTCCGAAAGATGAAGCGGTATGATCTGGGCATGCCTTGTCGTATTTTTGCCTCGGGCAATCTTCTTAGAGATCTCTCCGGTCTCCATCTGAATGCCGGACTGGAGGCTGTTGATCAGAGAGGATTTCCCGACGCCGGAGGGTCCGGCCACGGTTGTGGTCTTTCCTTCTAAGACCTTTCGGATCTCAGAGAGGCCCTGCCTCTCCTTGACCGAGGCGGTCAGGACCCGATAGCCGGCCTTCTCATAGGTCTTGACCAGATCCGAGAGTTTTTCCGGATCCGCCAGGTCAATCTTATTAAAGACGATGATCGAAGGCAGGTCCTGATATTCCATCATGACAAGGAAGCGGTCCAGAAGATTTCGGTCCGGGGTCGGGCTGGCGGCGGCAAAGACGACCAGGGCCTGGTCTACATTTGCGACAGCGGGCCGGATCAGGTCATTCTTACGGGGCAGGATCTCATCGACATTGCCGGTCTTCTCTTCCTCACTGATCAGAGAAATCGTGACCTCATCTCCTACCAGGGGCTTCATGCCGCGCTTTCGGAAAATGCCCTTGGCCTTGCACTCATAGAGTCCTTTTCCGGGAACGTAGACATAATAGAAACCTGCGATGCCTTTAATGATACGACCCTTCATAAACCTTCTTTCCTCTGATCCGGATCCTTCGGACAGATTCCTGTCCTGAGCACTATTAGTTTAAGTATACCCTTGATTGGCCTTCGATTAAACAAAAATTTACACCATCCGCCTGCGTGATGCAGAAAGATGGTGTAAATCTAAAATTCATTGAAAATGAGAGAGCAGGCAGGAGCGGATATCCAGGTCAGACTCTGCTTTGGATTCTTTCTGATCCGGCTTCATCTGCTTTCCCTTCCTGTCCTTACTGACCGGTTGTAGTAGTACCCTGATCGGTCTGGGTCTGGGTGTTGTCACCAGATGTATTGCCACCGGTGCTAGAGCCATTACCGCTGTCAGTCGTACCGGAGCCGGAATTGCTTCCGTTATTGTTCGTTGTTCCGCTGTTGGAGTTTCCATTATCAGTCGTCTGCGTCTGCTCCTCCGGCTTCTTGCCAAGACTCACAACAAGATTAACCTTGGTGCCTTTGACCTGGGTTCCGCTGACGCTCTGGGAGATAACCATGCCGGCTGCGACAGTATCGCTGTATGCCTGGCTGATATTTCCGACGGTCAGACCGTTGTTCTGAAGAGAGCTTACAGCTGCAGACTGGCTGGATCCTACGACATTGGGAACCGAAACAGTCTCCTGACCCTGAGATACAACGATGGTTACGGTATCGCCTTCCTTGACGCCGTCAGCACCGCTCTTGGGAGACTGGCTGATAACAACGCCCTGGGCTACCGAGTCACTGGTCTGATACTGGACATTGACCTCGAGATTGACAGCCTTCAGCGCAGATTCTGCGGCGGATCTGGACTTGCCGACAACATTCGGAACCGTAACGGTGGTCTCTGCCGGACCGCTGGACAGTGTCAGCTGAATGGTCGTATTCTTGGCAACCTTCTTGTCCGCTTTCGGCGTCTGGCGGACAACCTGACCTTCTTCATACTGATCCGAGGACTCCTTGCCGACCACCTCATACTTCAAGCCGGTGCTGTCAAGCTTGGTCCTTACTTGATCCACAGTCATTCCGGTCAGATCCGGCACGGTAACCTTTTCGGTCGATTCCGTTGTCGTCTTCGTTGTGGTTGAGCTCTTCTTGGAGGTGGATCCGAAATGGAACCAGCCCATGAAGGATGCGACCAGAACCAGAACGATTACGGCAATGATAACTGCTGCTGCAATGCCCATGATGGTGATGGCTTTCTCCATCTTGGGGTTTACCTTTTCATCCTCATCGTCCTCATCCGGATTCTTCTCCGGAACGAAGTTGTCTTCCTTGGAATCCTGACGGATCTTCTCCATCTCCTCAGGAGTCAGGACCTTGGTCTTGCCCTCTTCATCCGGATCGATATCCTGAACGAAGTCCTCATCCGGATTGATCAGAGCCTTCTTCAGATCGACCAGAAGGTCGCCCATGGTCGGATAACGGCGCTCCGGGCTCTTCTGGGTTGCCTTTTCAATAATGTGTTCCAGGGAAACCGGTACATCATCGACCAGCTCGCTGGGTTTCTTCATCTGGCCCTGCAGATGCTGGATGGCGATGGAGACAGCGGTTTCTCCGTCATAGGGAACTCTGCCGGTCACCATCTCGTACATAACGATACCCAGAGAATAGATATCGCTCTGCTTGGTGACATAGCCGTTTCTGGCCTGCTCCGGCGAGATATAATGAACCGATCCCATGGCATCGGTGCTCATGGTCTTCGAGGATGCAGCCTTGGCAATGCCGAAATCGGTCACCTTGACCTTGCCCTCGTTCGAGATAATGATATTCTGGGGCTTGATGTCCCGGTGAATGATTCCCTTGTTATGGGCAGCCTCGATACCGCGGGCCACCTGGATGGCAATGGACAGGACTTCCTTATAGTTGAGACGGCCCTTCTTGGAAATATAGGTCTTTAAGGTAATGCCCTGCACATACTCCATTACGATGTAATAGAGGTTGTTTTCAAAACCGACATCGTAGATATTGACAATGTTGGGATGCTCCAGTCCTGCTGCAGCCTGTGCCTCCTGACGGAACTTACTGACGAAGGTCTTGTCCTCGGCAAATTCAGGCTTCAGAACCTTGATGGCGACATCACGCTCGAGCACATGATCCTTGGCCCGATAGACATCTGCCATGCCGCCGGCACCGACCTGTTCCTGGATCTCATAACGATCTCCTATAATGGTTCCCGGTATTAACATAGAAATCTCCTCATTTTCATTATAAAGGGCATCCTCAGACAATCCGGACATCCTTCACTTTGGTCTAAGTTTCCTGTCTCAGGGCCTAATCACACTGCCCTTCGATCTGGTCTGTATTTCATAAATCAGGGCTCGATCACAATCACAGAGACATTGTCTCTTCCGCCCTTGTCGTTTGCACTGTCAATCAGTTCCTGGCACTCCTCACTTACGGTTCGGCCGTCAGTCAGGATGGCCCGGATCTCCTCATCCGAAAGCATATCGGTCAGTCCGTCCGAGCAGAGAAGAACCTTGGAGCCCGGTTTCAGATCCTCTTCAAAGAAGTCCGGCTTCACCTCTTCCTCCGCGCCGATGGCGCGTGTGATGTAGTGGCGTCTGGGATGCACCCTGGCCTCCTCCTCATCGATTTTACCGGATCTTAAAAGCTCTCCGACATAGGAATGATCCCGGGTCACCTGACGGATCCCGTCTTCATCGGAAATATAGACCCGGCTGTCACCTACATTGGCTGTCAGAAGTCTTCCGTCCTCGATGGAGCAGGCAATAAAGGTCGTGCCCATACCCTGCTTCTTCTCGTCATCTGCAGCTTCCCGGAAAATCAGTTGATTTGCGTGGCTGATCGCCCCTTTCAGGACTTCCACCGGCTGGCCCGTCTCATGCTCAGACAGATCCTGAAGAACTGACTGAACTGTATGACAGGAGGCATACTCTCCTGCCTTATAGCCGCCCATGCCATCTGCTAAAAGAAAAACATTCGGCAGCAGTCCGACGGGGGAAGAACTGGCGTATATATAATCTTCATTATGCGAACGGACCCGTCCCGGATCCGTCTTCATATCGTACTGCATAGCCATTAACCCCTTAAATGCCGTCTGCGAAGCTGCCCACAGGCCCCATCGATATCACGGCCCAATTCTCTCCTAATAGTAACATTAATCCCCAGATTTTCAAGCTTCTTTTGGAAGGCCAGGACCCGCCGGTGGTTGGACTGGACGTAGGACCTCTCCTTGATCGGGTTGACGGGGATCAGATTCACGTGGCAGAGAAGTCCCTTCAGAAGGCCGGCCAGACGGACGGCATCCTCGTCGGTATCATTGACTCCGCCAACCAGACTGTACTCGAAGGTCACCCGGCGGCCGGTCGCATTGACATAGTCCTTCATGGCCTTCAGGACCTCGTGAATGTCATAACGGTTGGCAATGGGCATGAGTTCCTGCCGCTTCTCCTGGGTCGATGCATGGAGGGACAGGGCCAGAGTGATCTGCAGATCTTCCTTTGCCAGGTCATAGATCCTTGGAACAATGCCGCAGGTCGAGACCGTGACATTTCTCTGGCTGATATTAAGCCCGTTCGGATCGGTCAGAAGATGAATAAAGCGGATCAGGTTATCGTAATTGTCCAGAGGCTCGCCGGTTCCCATGACAACGACATTGGAAACCCGCTCGCCGATATCGGTCTGAATCCGATAGATCTGGTCCAGCATTTCCGAAGGGGTCAGGCCCCGGACCAGGCCGTCCAGCGTGGAGGCGCAGAAGCGGCAGCCCATACGGCAGCCGACCTGGGAGGAAATGCAGACCGAATTCCCGTGCTCGTACTTCATCAGAACGGATTCGACCATATTGCCATCGGAAAGGGCGAAAAGGTACTTCCGGGTTCCGTCGATTTTCGAAATCTGCAGATCTTCCTGGGTCAGAACGGTCAGGCTGCAGCTTTCCTCTAATTTCTCTCTCAGGCTCTTCGGGAGATTAGTCATCTCATCGAAGGTAGAAACCAGGCGGACATGCATCCATTCATAGAGCTGCTTGGCCCGGAAGGGCTTTTCTCCCATGGAGACCAGATAGTCCTTTAATTCATCCATTGTCATGGATTTGATATCGGTTTTTGCTTCCATGTAAATTTATTTCATCCTTTATTATCCTGTCTTCTGATGGATTCTCTGCCAAAAGACTCTTTTTCTGCTTTGAGCAGAAACTCCCATCAGCAGTCTTTAACGATTCTGCTTTGAGAAAACCGCATAATAGAAGCCGTCGTGACAGGCATCGGGAAGAATCTGCCTGTCTTCGACCAGGCGAAGATCCGGCCAGTTTTCCAAGATCCAGTCCCGGTTATCCTGATTCTCCCTCTTACTGATGGTGCAGGTGGAGTAGACAAGCTTTCCACCCTTCTTCAGATAGGAAAGGGATGCAGACAGGATCTGCCTCTGCAGCTTCTGAAGCTCAATCAGATCGTTCTCTTTCACCCGGCAGCGAATCTCCGGCTTTCTTCTTAAGACGCCGAGGCCTGAGCAGGGGAGGTCTGCCAGAAGAATATCTGCCTTTCCGTCCAGGGCCGAATCATGGATGCCTGCATCCCCTGGCTCGGCCTGGATGGAATGCAGACCGAGACGTTCAGCATTCTCTTCGATCTTTTCCACCTTCTCTTCAGTCAGATCCCGGGATAGGATATGGCCCTGGTCTCCCATCAAAAGAGCTGCATCTATGGACTTTCCGCCCGGTGCCGCACAGAGATCGATGACCTCCATACCGGGAGTCAGACCTGCGGCCTCTGCCGGAAGCATGGAGGAGAGGTCCTGAATATAGAAATCGCCCTCCTGGAATTCCGGAAGCTCCGGGAGACTGCCGGCGCCCTCGAGAAGGAAGATGCCGCGGTCGGAACAAGAGTCGGTTTCCGATTCCTTATTTTCCTGGAAAAGCAGGTCCCGGTCTACCTTTGTCAGAGTCATGCCCTTATCTTCGAGCTTCCTCTCAAGCTCATCCGGGGAAATCTTTAAGAGATTGGTCCGGATGCTCAAGGCCGGGTGATGGGCCAGGCCCTGACAGATCCGGTCCGTCAGATCCTCTCCGTAATCCTTCTGCCAGAGACTTAAGATCCACTGGGGTATATTGGTTCTGGCCTCCAGGCTGGACAGCTCAATGGGATCGTCACCGGCCTGTCTTCGGATATAGGTCCGTAAAACCGCATTGACAAAACCATTCAAGCCTGGGAAACCGCGTTTTTTCGTAAGTTTTACGGCTTCATTGACCACAGCTGAATCCGGAATGTGATCCATATAGCGGAGCTGATAGAGACTCATCCGGAGGATTTCCCGGATGACGGGCTTCATTTTTTTGACCTTTGTCTTGGACAGCTGATTTAAGATGTCGTCGAGCTCCAGTACCTTTTCGATGGTACCCCGGGTCAGGCGGACCATAAAATGCTGGTCCCGTTCCGGGAGATAGGCGTATTTCATGAGAACAGCATTTAAAACCAGGTGGCTGAACTCGCCCTTGTCCAGAATTTCAACCAGCATGTCCAGGACGATGGCCCTGGTGTTGACTCCGCTGTTCGCTCCGGTATTTCTTCCGCCGCCTGCTTTGGAATTTTTTCTGGCATTTCCTTCAGAAGCCATGCCTTCTCCTTATCTTGATCTGTGATTATTGCCGCTCAATCAGGTAAATCCGCACGGTCTCTGATTTTCCTGTCACTCGTCGGTCAGAATCAGTCCCTGTCGTTTCTGGTCAGAATCAGAATTCGAAGGAGCTGAAGGATTGCGGACAGAGCGCCTGCGACATAGGTCAGGGCAGCTGCAAAGAGGACCTTCCGGGTCTTCTGAAGCTCATCCTTTTCAAGAATGTGACCATCTCTTAACATCTTCATGGCCCGGTGGGAAGCATTGAATTCCACCGGAAGGGTTACGATCTGGAAAAGCACAGCCAGGGAAAAGGCCCAGATGCCGATCCGGATCAGAATGCCGGCCAGGCTGGTCGAAGTCGTAGAACTTCCGCCGTAGCCTAAGAAGATTCCGATCAGAATCAGGGGCCAGGAGATGGCCGAGCCGAAATTGGCCACCGGTACCAGCCAGCCCCGGAAGGTCAGCGGGAAATAGCCGACCTGATGCTGGATGGCATGGCCGCACTCGTGGGCGGCAACGCCGACGGCTGCCACCGATCTGGACTGGTAGACGCTGTCGGAAAGGGACAGGGTCTTGTTTCTCGGGTCATAGTGATCGGTCAAGTTTCCGGAAACATGCAGGATCCGGACATCGAAAATGCCTGCCATATGAAGGATCCGCTCTGCGGTTTCAGCTCCGGTCAGACCCAGACGGCTGGCTACCCTCTGATAGCGACGGAAGGTCGAATTCACATTGGCCGATGCGATGGCGCAGATCAAGATGCCAATCAGGATTAAAATATAGGTCGGGTCGAAGAATCCGTAGCCCCAGCCGTATCCGCCATAATACATAACTTTTCTCCTCTTATTCAGTCAAACAACAGATGCTGATTTCTGCCTGTCATTCCAGTCACAGTCTGTAGAATTTCTACCGCATCATATTCAGAAGTTCTGATCCAGGTAAAAATTTCCATTTGAAACTACTATCTCTCATCCGTAAAAAGTTCTCCCACCTTCAGAGGATGTCCTAGAAGGAAGGACTTGGCATCCATCCGCTTCTTTCCCTCCATCTGGATCTCTTCCAGTAAGAGACTGCCCTCTCCGGCAGCGACTTCAATACCCTGATCGGACAGGGACAGAATGGTTCCGGGCACTGCATCCTTATTACCATCCAGGCAGGAACTCTTCCAGATCTTCACCATCTTTCCGTTCAGATAGGAATAGGCGCTGGGCCAGGGATTCAGGCCCCTGACATAGTTATGAAGCTCCGAAGCCGGACGGGACCAGTTCAGATTTCCCATGCTCTTTTTCAGCATGCCGACATGAGTGGCTTTTTCTTCATCCTGAGGGATGGCTTTGACCTTTCCCTCTTCCAGATCCTTTAGGGTCTGAACGATGAGCTGGCCGCCGACGATGGCAAGCTTGTCAAAAAGAGATCCGCCCGTTTCCTCCGGATCGATCGGGACAACCCTCTGCTCCAGGATATCACCGTCATCCAGGCCGACACCCATCTGCATGGTCGTGACACCGGTTTCCTTGTCACCGTTTAAAATCGACCACTGAATGGGAGCGGCTCCCCGGTAGCGGGGAAGGAGGGAGGCATGGACATTGACGCAGCCATAAGGCGGCATGTCCAGGATTTCCTTGGGAAGGATCTGCCCGTAGGCCGCAACCACCATGATGTCCGCCGGATATTTTCTTAATTCTTCGATATTTTCCGGCTTCCGGATCCGGTCAGGCTGAAAGACAGGAATATCGTGAACGACTGCCCACTTCTTTACATCCGAAAACTGGGGTTCGCCCTTTCTGCCTCTCGGCTTGTCCGGCTGAGTGACTGCCAGGACGATCTCATGACCGGCCTGATAGAGCGCTTCCAGAGTCGTCACAGCGAAATCCGGTGTTCCCATGAAGATAATCCGCATATTTACTCTTCTCCTTCGCCCTCTTCGTCATCCCCGTCGTAGGTGACCTCCATCAGGTCGCCCTCAACCTTGGACGTATACATGATGCCGTCCAGATGATCAAGCTCGTGGCAGATAGCCCGGGCCAGAAGGCCCTCGCCCTCCAGCGTGTAAGGCTTCATGTCCAGATCATAGGCTTCGCAGATGACATGGTTGGGACGGGTTACGGTTCCGACCTTGTTCGGTACGGAAAGGCATCCCTCCTGACCGGTCTGCTCGCCGTCCTTTTCAACGATCTTCGGATTGATCAGATAATGCGGACCATTGCCGTCATAGACATCAATAACAACAATTCTCCGGAGGACACCGACCTGAGGTGCTGCCAGGCCGACACCGTTTGCATCATACATGGTGTCCAGCATGTCATGAGCCAGCTCCACGAGATGCGGGGTCATTTCCTTGACCGGGTTGCATTTCTTACTGAGAATCGGATCGCCTTCCAGGCGAATCTTACGAAGTGCCATAGTATTCTTTCCTCCTTGCATAAGTTTTACGGTTAAATTGAAATCAAATCTGTTTCTATCGATAGACCGCCGGATCATTTTCGAATCCGCCGCTTCCTTCATATTATTTCAAGAATTCCGCTGTACATTCAGCAGCCTGTTTGATCTTTCCTTCCTAGAGCGGATCAAAGTCGAACCATACATAGACGTCACTGTATTTCAGGTTTTCACGAATATAGACCGCAGCCAGATCCTTGGCTGAAACCAGCCTGTCGTAGGAAGCGTCCTTAAGATATATGGTCTTCCGCCAGACATCCCGGATTCTTGCAATGGCTGCATCCTCAGGGCCTAGAACACGGACTCTTGAAGCAGGGTCTTTCTTTAACTCTTTCTTGAGGGCCGAAGCCAGACTTTTAGACTCTTTCTCGACATGGTCTTTATTTTCCGAGGTCAGAAGAATCATAAGTAAATGTCCGGCCGGCGGATAGTCGAGAAGGCGCCGGTACTGAATCTCCTGCTCATAGAAGGCCGGATAATTCTGGGCCGCGGCGCACTGGATACTATAGTGGTCGGGCTGATAGGTCTGGATTACGACCTGGCCCGGAATCTGTCCCCGTCCGGCCCGTCCGGCCGCCTGGGTAATGAGCTGAAAGGTCCGCTCCGAGCCCCGGAAATCCGAGGCATTGAGAGACATATCGGCGGCCAGGATTCCGACTAGAGTGACATAGGGGAAATCATGTCCCTTGACGATCATCTGGGTTCCGACCAGGATGTCTGCTTCCCGGTTGGAAAATTTCTCCAGAATCTCCCGGTAGCTCCCCTTGGCTCGGGTCGTGTCCGCATCCATTCGAAGAACGCGGGCCTTTGGGAAACGGGTCCTGACGGCCTCTTCCACCTTCTCGGTTCCGGCCCGGAAGCCCCCGATATAGGGAGAGCCGCAGGTCGGACAGGTCTTCGGCATGGGAACCGAATAGCCGCAGTAATGGCAGTGGAGCCTTCCGTCCCGGTGGAGACTCAGGGAGACATCGCAGTGAGGACACTTGATGCTCTTTCCGCAGGAACGGCAGGAGACAAAGCCCATCATGCCTCTCCGGTTCAGAAAGAGCATGATCTGCTCACCCTTGTCCAGGCGGTCGGTCATCAGCTCCTGGAGGCGGCGGGATAAAATGGAGCGGTTGCCCTCTCTCATCTCCTGCCTTAAATCCTCAATCTCGCAGCTTGGAAGTGGCCGCTCCTCGACTCTTTTCTTCATGGTAAGAAGACCGATCTTCCCTTCCTCGGCTGCTTCAAAGGTCTCAACCGAGGGGGTTGCAGAGCCAAGGATAACCGTGGCGCCTGCCAGTTCTCCCCGCTTTACGGCCACATCTCTGGCATGATAGCGGGGCGCCTGTTCACTCTTATAGGAAGATTCATGCTCTTCATCCACAATAATAAGGCCCAGATGTGAAAATGGTGTGAACAGGGCGCTCCGGGGGCCGACCATGATCCGGCAGGCCCCGTTTCTGGCCTTGTCCAGCTGGTCCATCCGTTCTCCGGGAGACATACGGGAATTTAAAATGGAGACCAGTTCGCCGAAGCGCTGATAGAAGCGCATGACGATCTGATAGGTCAGAGCGATTTCCGGGATCAGAACAATGGCCTCCTCTCCCCGGTCCAGGCAGTCCTGGATCAGTTCCATATAGACCTCGGTCTTTCCGGAACCGGTCACACCGTAAAGGAGATAGGGCTTTTTGATACCGGCAGCCTGATCCCTTCTTACAATAGAGAGACAGGCCTTCTGCTCCTCGCTTAATTCGACCCGCTTCTCCTCTTTTTTCAGATCTCCGATCGGGTCCCGGTAGGTCCGGACCGTATCCACCCGGGCCAGGCCTCGTGCTTCCAGGTCACGAATGACCGGGCTTCCGATATTGAGCTTCCCTGTGATCACATCCCAGGGGATTTCCTTCTGATCCAGAAGCTCTGACAGGAGCCGTTCCCGAGCCAGAGAATGCCTGCGGCCCTGAAGGAGCTCATCGAGGGCCTTCCTTCCGATTTCGTAATCGACCGCCAGGCGGACCAGCTTCTTTTCCCGGATCTTTCCCCGGTTTCCGGTCGGAAAGACGGTTTTTAAGGCCTGATTCATGGTGGATCCGAAATGCTCTGCGATCCATCCGGCCAGTTCGATCAGCTGGCCCGTGGTCTTCTCGCCTTCCTTTCCGGTCTTTTCGACCGAAAGGATGTCCTTCATGGAAGCTTCCGGAACCTTGGCCTGGTCCGAAAGAGCGACGACAAAGCCCGACAGCTTCCGGCCGCCTCTGCCGAAGGGGACCAGGACCTCGGAGCCTACCTTCACGCTGGCGGAAAGTCCGGCAGGGATCCGGTACTGAAAGGTCCGGTCTAATTTTTCCAATGTGATATCAACAATGACATCTGCGTAATTCAAGTTCAGACGGTCTTTCCTTCCTGCTTCAGCTCATCCAGGACTTCCCGGATCAGCTCTCTCTCATCCATGGGATGCTTGACGCCGCGGATCTCCTGATAATCCTCGTGGCCCTTGCCGGCAAGGATAATGACATCGCCCTCCTGGCCGTGCTCAATGGCATAGCGGATGGCTTCCTTCCGGTCCTCGATCATGATGTATTTGCCGTCGGTCTTCTTCATGCCGGTCTCGATATCCTGCATGATGGCAGCAGGCTCCTCAAAACGGGGATTGTCCGATGTGATAATGGTGAAGTCGGAAAGCTTTCCGGAAACCTCGCCCATCTCATAACGGCGGAGCTTGGACCGGTTGCCGCCGCAGCCGAAGACAGTGACCAGACGCTTGGGATGATATTCCTTCAGGGTCTGAAGAAGACTCTCCAGAGCCACTGCGTTGTGGGCATAGTCGATCATCAGAGAGAAGTGATCGGAAACCGGAACGATCTCAATTCTTCCCTTGACCTGGATGGTGTGCAGAGCCTTCTTGATATCCTCGACCGGCACATCGAAATGACGGGCGACGGCAGCTGCAGCCAGGGCGTTGTAGACCGAGAACTTGCCCGGCTGATCAACGTCCACATGGGCATTGATGCGTCCGGACAGGTCGAATTCGATACCAAGATAGCCGGGCTTATGGATCAGAGACAGATTGGAGGCCCGAAGGTCGTCTCCCTCCTTCATACCGAAGGTCTCTACGGTAGAAGTGGCATTCTTCGAGATCTCCTTGAAATGTGGATCATCCCCGTTGAAGATTCCAATCTTACACATGTTAAAGAGCATGGCCTTGCATTCCAGATATTCCTCAAAGGAAGCATGCTCATTGGGGCCGATATGGTCCGGAGACAGGTTGGTAAAGACGCCGATCTCGAAAGGAATGGCGGAAACCCTATGCATCTTCAGGCCCTGAGAGGAAACCTCCATGACGCAGGTATCGCAGCCATTGTCCACCATATCCCGGAAGGCCTTCTGAATCATGTAGGATTCCGGCGTGGTATTGCTGCCCGGTGTCATATGGCCGTGGATCATGGTTCCGATGGTACCGATCAGGCCGACATCATGGCCGGCATCCTCGAGGATGGCCTTGATCATAAAGGTTGTTGTAGTCTTTCCCTTGGTTCCGGTGACGCCGACCACCTTCAGCTTTCTGGCCGGATAGTCGAAGTAGGCGGCGGAAAGCTCTGCCAGGGCAAGACGGGTATCCTCGACCTGGTAGACTGCAATGTCCGAACCGCTGTCGCCGAGATCGACTTCCTTCTCTGTAATCAGAATGGCTGCTCCTTCAACCGCAGCCTGCTCTGCATAGTCGTGACCGTCAAAGGAAGCGCCCTTGAGGCAGACAAAGGCACAGCCCGGAACAATATTCCGGGAGTCATAGACAAGCTCTGTAATTTCACCGGCATCGCTGCCCTGGATCATCTTTCCGTTTAAGCCGGAAAGTAAGTCTTTGATTTTCTTCATGAAAGGTCTCCTTTATTCTCTCAGCTCGGCACAGAAAAAATCAGAATTATTATACCGCAATGTGATTGCAAGGAAAAGGACTGGAAAAAGCACAAGAAAGCAAGTATTCTTTTCATATATATCATGCTATGATTCATGCAGTGCTTTACAGTCATTTTACATTCTACCTGTTCACTCTAGTCCAATAGAAAGTGTGTAAAAATGCGTCATCTAATGAATCCGCTTGACTTTTCGGTGGAAGAACTGTATCAGCTCATGGACCTGGCCATGGACATCGAGAAAAATCCCGATAAATATGCCCACGCCTGCAACCGGAAGAAGCTGGCCACCCTCTTCTATGAGCCCAGCACCCGGACCCGCCTGTCCTTTGAGGCAGCCATGCTGAACCTGGGCGGAAGCGTCCTTGGTTTCTCCGAGGCTTCCTCCTCATCCGCAAGCAAGGGCGAGTCGGTCGCCGATACCATCCGGGTCATCTCCTGCTATGCCGACATCGTTGCCATGCGCCATCCCAAGGAAGGTGCACCTCTGGTCGCTGCCCTCCATTCCCGGATCCCGGTCATCAATGCCGGCGACGGCGGACATCAGCATCCGACCCAGACCCTGGCGGATCTCTACACCATCAAGAAGCTTCACGGCCGCCTGGATCACCTGACCATCGGTCTCTGCGGCGATCTGAAATTCGGCCGTACCGTTCACTCCCTGATCGAAGCCCTGTCCCGTTATGAAGGCATCCGTTTCCTTCTGATCTCTCCGAAAGAGCTTCGGGTTCCCGAATACATCCGAAAGGACGTCCTCGATAAGAAGAAGATCCCCTACGAAGAGGTCGAGCGCATGGAGGATGCCCTGCCGAATCTGGACATTCTCTACATGACCCGGATCCAGAAGGAGCGTTTCTTCAACGAAGAGGAATACCTCCGCATGAAGGGCTTCTACATCTTAAACGAAGAGAAAATGAAGCTGGCAAGGCCTGACACCTACGTCCTCCATCCCCTGCCCCGGGTCAACGAGATCTCCGTCGATGTCGATGACGACCCAAGGGCCAAATATTTCGAGCAGGCCCAGAATGCCGTCTATATGCGGATGGCATTGATTCTGACCCTGCTTAATATTCATGTGGATGAGAAATAAAGACCGAAAGGAGATAAGATGCTTAATATCAGCGGTGTGCAGGAAGGCTATGTTCTCGATCATATCAAGGCGGGAACAGCCCTGAAAATATACAGAGACCTGGGACTTGAGCAGCACGACTACACAGTCGCCATCATCATGAATGTTAAATCCAATAAGATGGGAAGAAAGGACATTCTGAAAATTGAATGCCCCATCGGATCCATCGACCTCGATGTCTTAGGCTTCATTGATCACAACATCACCGTCAATATCGTAAAGAACGGATTCATTACGGACAAGCTGAAGCTCAAGCTTCCGAAAGAGGTTCACAATGTCATCCGCTGCAAGAATCCCCGCTGCATCACTACGATCGAGCAGGAGCTTGAGCAGGTCTTCATCCTGACCGATCCCGAGCACGAGGTCTATCGATGCAAGTACTGCGAGGAGAAATACGAACGGAAGTGATAAAACAGCATAATAATAAGACGGTATAATAAAAAATCCCGCCGAGTCAGACGGGGATAAAATCATCTGTCTATAAAAGTAAAAATCAGGAGATGGGAAATGAATGGATCCCGCTCCTGATTTTTTCGTCTTTTCTTTTATCTATCTATCAGCCTGCCTCAGACTGTCATCTTACACTCAGTGCAGGCAGCTTTCTACTAGTCCTCATTTGACTTGACGATAGACAACCTGTCCCCGGCAGATGGTCATCTTCACTCTGCCTGTCAGTTCCATTCCGATAAAGGGGGAATTCTTCGATTTGGAATGAAGATCCTCTTCCTTCAGGGTCCACTTTTCTTCCGGATCAAAGAGGACGATGTCAGCCGGTCCGCCTTCCGAGAGACGGCCTGCCGGAAGCTTATAGAAATCCGCCGGATTGACAGTCATCTTTCTAAGAAGCTCCATTAGAGACAGGTCTCCCGTCTGAACCAGCTTGGTGATTCCAAGTGCCAGGGAGGTCTCCAGACCGATCAGTCCCGACGGGGCCGGATTCTTTGGATCAAAGCCCTTTGCCTTTTCCTCCAGGGTATGGGGAGCGTGGTCGGTAACGATCATATCCAAGGTTCCGTCCTGAAGGCCCTCGATAAGTTTCTGACGATCCCACTCTGTTCGAAGAGGCGGATTGACCTTGGCAAGCGTTCCCTTTTCTAACAGCAGATCCTCTGTAAAGGAAAAATGTGTCGGCGTGACTTCTGCACAGACACGGACTCCTTCCTGCTTCATAAAGCGGAGAATATCGACCGTAATTCCGGAAGAAACATGCTGAATATCCAGTCGGACGCCGGACTCTCTAGCCAGAAGACAATCCCTGGCTGTCAATGTCTCTTCCGCCAGGGCCGATGCTCCCGGAACTCCCAGTTGTTCAGAGACCTTGCCTTGATTGACACCGGCCGACCCGATCAGATCCGGATCCTCCTCGTGAAGACTAATCGGAAGATCCAGAGCAGCTGCCTCCTTATAAGCCTCCAGCAAGAGCTTCTCATCCTTGATCGGAATCCCGTCATCAGTAAATCCGATGGCCCCGGAAGAAGCCAAAGCCTTCATATCGGTTAGTTCTTGCCCCTTCAAACCTTTGGTGACCGTTGCTGTCTGATAGACATGGACAGGGAGCCTTTCTTCTCTCCTAAGGAGATCCTCCAGAGTCTCA